>JAZUOF010000107.1:0-3354 GCA_045604565.1 Faecousia sp. | reverse complement strand
CAGAGCGGAGGGCGTACTTTTGTGCGCCTATTTTTCTTTTGTGGGTGTGCATAATCCGCCGTTTGTAACGCTCATTCCGCATGGAGCAATAACATAATTCAAATTATGTGGATTTTTCGTTCTACATCACAAGCCCCAGTCGTACGATTTTCCGGCGATGTTCGGTGCCGGTGGTCATAAAATAGATCCGGGGGGGATGAAAGCTGCTGTGCCCCCAGGATATCCGCCAGCTTTGCAATATCTTTCTCAATGCCGTATATGTTCACTCACCGGACAAGTCCAGTGGACACCGGGTGCAGGATGTGGAGATCAGCTACAACTACATCGGCATACTTCCCGCCGCATTACTCTATGACTTACAAAACGGAAAAACGGCATGACCGAAATCATGCCGTTTCCCGAAAACAATATACTGTTTTATTGGACCGCCCCGTAGCCGCTCTTTTTTATTTACTCAATATGGGTGTGGTTTTGAATATGATCCTGGCAGTAGCAGTGATAGCCGTTGCACCGGGAGCAGTAACGGAATTCCAGCTCGGGGTTGGAAACATCCGTACGCTTGCAAATCACACATTGATGACGGAATGGCGCTTTGACAGTAGCAGTACTGGCCTGATAGGATCCGGCAAAGGGAATGGGCGCGGACTTGGCTTTTTGGTCTTTGCTCCCTTTGCGGAACAGCCGCCGGGTATTTAAGCGCCAGGAAACCGGAATCAGGTTCCGCACATCTTTACCGACGAACAGCAAATAATTGGCGATGCCCAGAATCGGATACAGATTGTGGGGGAAAAGCCAGTTGGGATAGGACAGAATGAATACGCTGTAAGCCACCATGACAATATCAATCAGCGCAAAAATCCAGGCCTTTACCGGAATAATAAACAGGAACAGGAAATGGGTGTCGGGATACAAGGTAGAGTATACCAGGAGCAGGCTCAAATTCAGATGAGCGCCCATATTCGCATAATAGCTGGGATGAAGCACACAGGTCTCACCGTTCATTTGGAAGGGGATATCGCTGAACAGCATGGCAAAGATATCCATCAGCAAAATGCCGCACAGATAATATAGGTTGAAGCGGAACGTTCCCCAGGTGTTTTCCACAGCCCGCCCCAGAGAGAAGAAGCATACCAGGCTGATCGCTACGAACACAATATTGTCGTAACTCAGCACACTGACGAACACGCAGGAAAAAAGCCGCCATACCTGCCCCTGTAAAATCAGCGATTTGTCAAAACACAGCGCGTTAAATATGGTAGAGTAGTCATAAATCAGGCTCAGCACATATACGATGGCGTTTCCGATGGAAACGTAGAGCATCAGATTGGGGATACCCTTGTTCCTGTGTTTGTAACAGAACCGATTGAAACGGGTTCGCAAGCCTTTCATAAAGTCACCTCACAATTACATTGGAACTATTTTAACAGTATTTCCAGAAAAAGTCTATTACAGAATTGTAAAATAAAAAAACAGTTGACATTCCGACAAAATCAGTTACAATAACTACGAAAACTGCATAAACGCCTTATCAAGAGTGGTGGAGGGAACGGCCCGATGAAACCCGGCAACCTGTTTCGGCAAGGTGCCAAATCCGGCGGAAACGAAAGATGAGGATTCGATTGCGCACATCGAATTCTCGGTGTGCGGTTTTGTTTTATAGGAACGTGTAGAGCGAGAAAGGAAACAGTATGGAAAAAAGATTATTTACTTCCGAGTGTGTGACCTGCGGACACCCGGATAAGGTTGCGGACGCTATCTCCGATGCCATTTTGGACGAATGTCTGCGCCAGGACGCCAATTCCCGTGTGGCCTGTGAAACCATGGTGACCACAAACTTTTGCCTGATTTGCGGAGAGATTACTACCACAGCGGTGGTGGATTACGAGGCTGTGGCCCGTTCCGTTATCCGCAAAATCGGCTATACCCACCCCGGTGACGGCTTCGACGCAGACTCCGTGGAGATTTTGTGCAAGGTGCATACCCAGTCTGCAGATATCGCGCTGGGAACCAATGACGATGTAGGCGGCGCAGGCGACCAGGGTATGATGTTCGGCGGCGCCTGCACCCAGACCCCGGAGCTGATGCCGCTGCCCTCTGCGCTGGCCCGCGCCTTGTCCAACCGCCTGACCGAGTGTATCCGCAGCAATGACTTGCTCCGTCCTGACGGTAAGACGCAGGTATCGGTTACCTTCGATGAACAGGGCAATGTTACCGGAATCGATACAGTCGTGGTATCTGTAATGCACAGCGAAGACTTTGAAATGTCCGAACTGCGCCGGTATATCCGGGAAGGCGTGATTGCGCCGGTGCTGAAGCGGTATGGATTTGAACTGGAAAATGTGGCCAATATCCACATTAATCCCACCGGCAACTTTGTAATTGGCGGCCCGAACGGGGATACCGGTCTGACCGGCCGTAAAATCATTGTGGACACATACGGTGGCTACTTCTCCCACGGCGGCGGCGCATTCTCCGGCAAGGATCCCACCAAGGTGGACAGAAGCGGTGCGTATATGGCCCGTTATATGGCAAAGAATCTGGTTGCGGCAGGACTGGCAAGCCAGGTGCAGGTGCAGCTTGCCTATGCGATTGGCGTGGCAGAGCCGGTTTCCGTCCGTGTGGACAGCTACGGAACGGGCGTCATTTCCGATGAGGAAATGACGGCACTTCTGCGGAAAACCTGCGACCTGACCCCCACGGGCATTATTGGCAAATTACAGCTTCGCCGTCCCATCTATGCGCAAACAGCGATGGAGGGTCACTTTGGCGTGGCAGAGCTGCCCTGGGAGCAGCTGGACCTGGCAGAAACGTTTAAAAAACTGGTCAATATTTAAAAGCCGGTAATAGGAGTGAATGATTATGAAGAAAATGGTTTGCTTGATTTTACTCACGGCAACCTTGGTAGGCATGCTTAGCGCATGCAGCCTGGCTTGTGGCCTATGCGGAAAGATCTTGCCCGGAAAGACCTACAAAACCTATCATCCCCATCTGATGACCGCAGTGGAAATTGATGTTTGCGAGGATTGCTACCAAGAGATGGGCAATGAAATTGCGGAATAATTCCTGACAGATACAGCAGCGTTTTTAACCTATACCATCATAAATCTGAACGGGGTGTCTCATTTGTTCTGAGACACCCCGTAAAAATATGAAAAATGATTCGTGAGACTGTCGGTCAAAAAAATAAGCCGGAGGGGCAGATGCCCCTCCGGCGTTGCTGGTTGTAATAGTATTTGCATTTCAATCGGGAACAGCATACTGGGTCGATTTGCTGAGGGCATAAAGAGGCAGAAGACCGATTCCCTGTGTTGATCAAAACATCCAATCCTTAAAATAAGGCCAAACAAAATAATC
>JAZUOF010000106.1:0-22529 GCA_045604565.1 Faecousia sp. | reverse complement strand
AAGAACCCACACTTGTCGTAGACAAATGTGGGTTCTTTTCTGGAGCGGGTGACGAGGCTCGAACTCGCTACCTCCACCTTGGCAAGGTGGCGCTCTACCGGATGAGCTACACCCGCGGAACAAGAGGAATTATAACAGATTTTCAAAATATGTCAATACCTCTTGGGGAAAATTTCTAAAAAACCTCACGGCTGTTCTGAGTCCGCATTTTGATATTGGGAATAGTCCCAAACATAGCCGGACATTTCTTCTGCCGTTCGGACACGAAATGTACCGTTTTGACTGCAACGGAGCAAGTCAAGATATTTATACTCTCCCTGATCCAGGATCACGTTCCAATACCAGGCCTCTCCGGACCGCGTTCCGGAAACAACCCGGCAGTCCAATCCTGCCCGGCGGCACATTGCCGCATAAACCGTAGCAAACGCCTTGCTGTCACCCACGCCGTGCTGAAGCAGGCTGTATGAAGCAGTGATGGAGGTTTCTACCGTGTAATTATGCCGTTCCATCAGGAAGGAATACAACTGATAATATTTCTGCCATACATCTGCATCACCCGTCACATACAGTTCTGCAGATTCAAATACCTTCTCCACGCTTTGCTGCATCTGCCGCAAGGATTCCCGGCTTGTCTGATAGAGGAAATTCAATTCCACCACTCTCATCCTGCCGCTTTCCGGATATACTGCGACCGCGACCTGAGGTATTTCCATGCACAGGTCGGGATTCTCCTCTACGTAGTCCTGAACCAGCTGGACAAAGTCCACTTCCTGATAATCATTTATCCGGAAAACGATACTCGCATTGCATTGCTGCAATGCCTTCCGGGTTTCTGCCACTGCATCTTCCATCGTGTCCAGATAGCTAATTCGCAGAATTTCCGAACGGCTGTGTACATAGCTGATATTAATTGCCACTGCCTGTCTACCGGCATTGGTGCCGATTTCATAGGTTACGGATTCCACCGCGTAGGCTCCGATTGGGTCAGTATGAATCAAGTATCGAATCGCCGTTTCCATATACTGCTCAATCACATTGGGCTCTGCTCCCTTATAATACAGCACTGCGCCCTCGCTTCCGGTGGAGACCAGCTCCGCCAGCTTATTGCGAAGCTGCGTGTAAGAGGAGACCTCCGTATTACTGTCAGCCGTGCGGTCGGAATCCTCCCGGTGAGGCGTTACGGAGGAATAACTGCCGTGAAGCCACAGGTCACAGCCTGCAAGCGTAACGCACAGGCAGACTGCAATCACTGCCGCAGCCACTCTTTTCATAACACCCCTCCTTGCTATTACAATGAAAATTTCGAATATCTTGCAAATCCGTCGCCCAAAACCTGGTGCGCTTCCTGGACGATAATAAAAGCATCCGGGTCGATTCCCACTACCAGCTCTTTCAGGTCGGATAACTGTTGCTTTTTGATTGCCGAAATCACTACCTTGGTGGGCTCGCGTGTATAAGTTCCCTCGCCGTGAAGGAAGGTTGCGCCGCGTCCCAGCTTATCGCTGATGATTTCCGCCACCTTGTCGTGTTCCTTTGTAATGATAATTGCCACCTTGGAATAGTCAAAGCGGTAAACCACAGCATCGATGATTTTACCGGTCACAAAAATCGCAACGCCGCTGTACATCGCATCGTTAACATTTTGGAACACAATACCTGTCAGAACGGCAACACACAAATCAAAGCACATATTGATAACGCCAATGGGAACATTACGCCACTTCAGCTTCAGCAAGCGCACCACAATATCCGAGCCGCCCGTTGAGCCGCCGGACGTGAACACTACGCCAAGACCAAAGCCGCAAATCACGCCGCCATACACCGCCGCCAGCATAGGGTCGGTCTCAGGCACAGGAAGCAGCGTGAACAGGTCAATGAACAGCGAACTGAATACCATACCGATCATGGAGCCAAAAAAGAATTTTTTTCCCACTTTCATTCCGCCAATCACAAAAAGCGGAAGGTTAATCAAAGCTGTCAAAGAACCGATGGTGGCGAATCCCGTCAGGTGCACCAGTATCATAGCCAGGCCGGAAATGCCGCCGGCGTTTAATCCGTTGGGAGAAAGAAACAAATCAAATCCCAAGGCAAACAGGGCGCAACCCACAATATTTTTCAGGATATCCACAATAAGCGCCTTTCCGTTTTTCATACATACCTCTCACATATCAAAGCTAATCTGCTTTTCCGGAGTATCTTCTTCCTTCAAAAGCGCGCCTGCCGTAGGCAGGTTTCTGCTGCGGTAGCGGCCGGGGTTCACAATACCGCTTTCCTCCAGCTTTACCACCCGTTCCACTGCAGCCTTCTTTTTCAAAGACATCGCGCTGACACCGATGGTATTTCGGGTGGTCTTGGGAAGCATCTGCGCCGTGGAAACAACCGCGGCGCGGCCATCGGTAGCATAGATGGCTACCTGACAGTCCTTCTCCAGCGCCATAGCGCCCTTCAGAGGACTTTTATCGGAAAATGCGCCGGTCAGCTTGCGGCGATTGGTTTTCGTCTCATAGGCTGACAGGGGCACCTTGGCGGCCTTGCCGTTCTCAAAGAAGAACATCATAAAGCCCTTATAGTCGCCGGGCAGAACCACATACAGCGCATTTTCTCCCGGCTCCATCCCCAGCTTCTGCGGCAGGTAGTCACCCAGCAGGGAGGCCTTGCCGCCCTCAAAGTCGGACAGGCGGGATTTATAGCACTGACACCGGTCTGTAAACACCAGAATCTCCGCCCGGTTATTGGTCTCCGTGCTGAAGGCGAGGCTGTCTCCTTCTTTGAACTTCTGCTCGCCGGACATACGCAGGCTTTGCTGAGTAATCTTTTTCAGGTAGCCTTCCTTGGACACAAAGAGGGTTACGGGATAGTCAGGAATCTCCTCCGCTTCATCCTCTGCCTCTGTCTGGACGGATTCGTAAAGGATTGTGGTTTTTCTGGGCTGACCGTATTTTTCCGAGACCTGTTTGAGCTCACTGATAATAACATTTTTCAGCTTTCTGTTGCTTTTCAGTGTGTCCTGCAGTTCGGCAATTTCTTTTTCCAGCTCATCAATGGCTCTGGTCTGCTTCAGAATATATTCTTTGTTAATATTACGTAATTTAATCTCCGCAACATAGTTCGCCTGAATCTCGTCAATGCCAAAGCCAATCATCAAATTGGGAATGACTTCGCTTTCCAGCTCGGTTTCCCGAATGATGCGGATGGCCTTATCAATATCCAGCAAAATTCGCTCCAGGCCCTTCAGCAGGTGCAGACGGTCAGATTTCTTCTGAATCTGGAAGTAAATGCGGCGCATAACACATTCGGTACGCCACGCCGTCCACTCCTCTAAAATCTCGCCCACGCCCAGCACTCGGGGCATACCGGCAATCAAGATATTAAAATTACAGGCAAAGCTATCCTGCAAAGGCGTCAGTCGGAACAGCTTCTGCATCAGCTTTTCCGGCTCTACACCCCGTTTCAAATCAATGGTCAGCTTCAAACCGCCCAAATCGGTCTCATCCCGCATATCATTGTTTTCTTTGATTTTGCCCGCCTTAATCAGCTCCGCCACCTTATCCATCACCGCTTCGCTGGTGGTGGAATACGGAATCTCATAGATTTCAATGACGTTGTCTTTTTTCTCATAACGCCACTTCGCCCGCAGTTTGAAGCTGCCGCGGCCGGTGGAATAAATCTCACGGGTCGCCGCCTCATCAAATAAAAGCTCAGCGCCGGTGGAAAAATCAGGTCCCGGCAGGGTCTCTAAAATATCGTGCTCCGGATTGTTCATCAGCGCGATGGCGGTGTTGCACACCTCTGCCAGGTTAAACGAGCAGATGTTGCTTGCCATACCTACGGCAATACCCTGATTGGCCGATACCAGTACGTTGGGAAAGCTGGTGGGCAAAAGCGCCGGCTCTTTCATAGTGGCATCGTAATTGTCCACCATATCCACTGTATCCGAATCAATATCCCGGAACAGCTCACTGCAAATTCCGTCCAGCTTTGCTTCGGTGTACCGGGATGCGGCATAGGCCATATCCCGGGAATAGACTTTGCCGAAGTTGCCCTTGGAATCCACAAAAGGATGCAGCAGGGTCTCATTGCCCTTGGAAAGACGCACCATCGTTTCATAAATCGCCGCATCACCGTGGGGATTCAGGCGCATCGTCTGACCCACAATGTTCGCAGATTTGGTGCGTCCGCTGTTGAGCAGACCCATCTTATACATCGTATACAGCAGTTTTCTGTGAGAGGGCTTAAAGCCGTCGATTTCCGGAATCGCGCGGGACACAATCACAGACATGGCATACGGCATATAGTTAATTTCCAGCGTTTCGGAAATCGCCTGCTCGGTGGTAGAGCCTACCAATCCCACTACATGATCTGTATTGATTTGTTTCTTATTCTGTTCCGGTTCTTTTTTCTTCCGTGCCATAACGCACTCCTTATCCCAAAAACATTATTGCGAATGTTCCAAAATCATGAAATATCTGCCATTTCCAGATACTTCGCACCGTTTTCCGCAATGAAATTCTTTCGTTCCGCCAGGCTGTCGCCCAGAAGAACATCGAAATAATAGCTTGTTCGCTCCGCGTCCTCAGGCATTACCTTAATCAGCCGCCGGGTCTGCGGGTTCATCGTGGTCATCCACATCATTTCCGGGTCATTCTCACCCAGACCTTTTGAGCGCTGAATGGTAACTTTCTTTCCGTCCAATTCTTTTAAAATCACCGTCTTTTCCTGCTCGTTATAAGCAAACCACGTCTTTTCCTTGCAGGATATTTCAAACAGGGGCGATTCGGCAATATATACATAGCCGTCCCGGATGAGTGTGGGGCACAGACGGTACAGCATTGTCAGAATCAGCGTGCGAATCTGGAAGCCGTCTACGTCCGCGTCTGTACAAATAACCACTTTATTCCACCGCAGATTGGCGATGTCAAAAGAGGACAGCTCCTTGGATTTCTTGCCCTGAATTTCCACGCCGCATCCCAGCACCTTCATCAGGTCTGTAATGATGGGCGATGCGAAAATCTTATTGTAGTCTGCTTTGAGGCAGTTGAGGATTTTACCCCGTACGGGCATAATGCCCTGGAATTCCGCATCCCGGCTCAGCTTAACGCTTCCCAACGCAGAATCGCCCTCCACAATATACAGCTCCCGCACATTGGCATCCTTGCTGCGGCAGTCCACAAATTTTTGCACCCGGTTGGCAATATCCACCTTGGAAACCAGATTCTTTTTAATATTGCTGCGTGTTTTTTCCGCGTTCTCCCGGGCGCGCTTGTTGATAAGCACCTGTTCTGCCGCCCGGTCCGCCTCCTGCTTGTTTTCCAGGAACCAAACCTGAAGCTTGTCCTTAAAAAAGGCTGCCATCGCATCCTGGGTGAATTTGGAGTTGACAGATTTCTTCGTCTGGTTTTCAAAACAGCCGATTGTGGAGAAGCAGTTGGTAATAATCAGCAAGCTCTCCTGGATATCCTGGAAGATGATTTTGTTTTCATTTTTCGTGTATTTGTTATTGTCTCTCAGGTACTTGTCAAAAGCCGCTACAAAGCCGGAACGCCCCGCCCGGGCAGGACTGCCGCCGTATTCCAGCCAAGAGGAATTGTGATAGTACTCTGTATGGCTGAGCTGTTTGGAGAAGCAGAACGCGCTTGTAATCTTCAGCTTCATTTCCGGGCGGTTTTCTGCATCTCTGCCCCGGCGTTCTGCTTCCCAATAGACAGGCATAGTGAACGCATTGTCACCTGCAAGCTCTTCCAAATACTGACGAATACCGTCGGCATAGCAGAATTCCTCTGTCTCAAACTTGTTGCCCACCTGATTGCGGAACTTAAAGGTAACGCCCTTATTGACCACCGCCTGACGGCGCAGGACATCCCGATAATAGTCCGCAGGGATATTGATATCGGTGAACACCTGACGGTCGGGGCGCCAGCGGAATAAAGAACCGGTCTTTTTCCGGTCAGTAGGTTCCTTCTTCAATCCGCCCTTGTTTCTTCCCTTTTCAAAATGCAGGTCGTAGCGGAAACCGTCCCGGCGAATGGTTGCATCAAAATATTCCGAGGCATATTGGGTAGCGCAGGAGCCCAGTCCGTTCAATCCGAGAGAGTATTCATAGTTTTCTCCGTTAACGCCGTATTTTCCTCCGGCGTACATCTCACAGAAAACCAATTCCCAGTTGTATTTCTTCTCTTTTTCATTGTAATCCACCGGGCAGCCACGTCCAAAATCTTCCACCTCGACAGAAAGATCCTCATACCGAGTGACAATGATGGTATCCCCGTGGCCTTCCCGGGCCTCGTCGATTGCATTGGAAAGAATTTCAAAAACAGCGTGTTTGCAGCCCTCCAAATCGTCAGAGCCAAAGATAACCGCAGGGCGTTTACGCACCCGTTCCTCATCCTTCAGGCTGACAATGCTGGTATTTCCGTATTGTTCCTGTCGTGTTTTAGCCATTTCATTTACCTGCCAAACATACATAATTTAACCAGTTTATTATACCCGTTTTGTGGGCAAAAGTCAACCAAGACCACAATATATTGCGTATTCCTCAAAAAATACCCTGCGAAAAATCGACGCTTCGGGATTCTTCGCAGGGTATATTTCTATTGGAATATCTTCCTCCCTAATCTGGGATTTCTTCCCAAAATTGCCGGAAGGCTGTGGGCAGCGCCGTTTGATTGGTAATCTCCTGCGCCGTAAGCCACGTCAGTTGGTTGTTTTCCTCTCTTAGTTCCACATACACACCACGCATACGCCATTGTATGTGGGTAAAAATATGTTTTTTCTCCACTTGTCGGTAAATTTCACTAACTTTTAATCCCATCTGCTCCATTTTGTCAATCAATACCGGGATTTCCCAATGTCCGGGCAAATTGGGAAACTGCCATAGGCCTGCCAGCAATCCCCCATCCGGTCGTTTTTCCAGACCGTATCGATCGCCGCAACGCATAATCAGCACTGTCAGGTCTTCCTGACGGCGTGTCCTTTTCGGCTGTCTGACCGGCAGGAACTGCGCTGTTTTGCGCTGTCGCGCCAGGCAGAAGGTTTGACACGGACAGCTTTCACAATCCGGCTTGCGGTTCGGACCGCAGACGGTAGCGCCCAGTTCCATAAGCGCCTGTGTAAAATCGCCGGCCCGGTCAGGATAAACCTCCGCGAGCTGCTTCTGCGCCCGCATTTTCAGCGCAGGCTGTTCCACGGGAGTATGGTCGTCTGTCAGGCGGCTGAAGACACGTAAAACATTTCCGTCCACGGCGGGGGTGGGTAAATCAAAAGCAATGGAGCAAATCGCCCCGGCAGTATAGGGGCCCACACCGGGTAATTCCCGCACCTGGTCATAGGTTTCCGGAAAAACGCCGTCCATCTGCTCTGCAATGATGCGGGCGGCTTTATGCAGATTTCTCACACGGCTGTAATAGCCAAGTCCTTCCCAAAGCTTATGCAAATGCGCTTCATCCGCCCCAGCCAAAGCCTCTACCGTGGGAAAGGCCTCCAAAAACCGGGTATAGTACCCCTTTACCGCCTCCACGCGAGTCTGCTGAAGCATGATTTTCGAAAGCCATACGTGGTAAGGCTCACGATCCGCGCGCCAGGGCAGTTCCCTGCGGTTTTCACCGTACCAGGGTAATAGCGCATCCGGAAGTAAAGATAAAATATGACCGTTTTCCATAAGCGCCTCCTATCCTCCCGTTTGAAAAATTCCTGTGCTGCCGCAAGCAGCACAGGAATAACCGTCAGCCGGGAAATATGCAGCTAAAATGCAAAAACAGCGGCAAAACCAGGGAGAACACGCTGATCAGCCAGGGGTACGCCACCCGGCGGGAACAAAACATCAGCAAAAGACACAGTGCTGTAACAGCCAGAGGTCCCATCACCGCAACAGACTTTGCCAGATAGAGGGTTTCCAGCACCACATCGCCGGACTTGGTAAACGCAGGTATTACCAATGCCACGGAATCCGGCAGCTGCACAGAATTGTTCACCGCCATAATCACCGCGACAGCTCCCACGGGAATCGCCAGAAACACACTTCTGAGCTTATATACCCACGTATACAGCGTACGGAATTTGTCGGAAGAACCGTCATTGCGTGGTTTTATGGACTGCCAGAATGTCTGCCATTTATTTTTGACCTTTTCAAGAAATTTCATAAAACCACCTCCATCCGTTCTTTTTATAGTATGATATCACATCCGGTCAAATTATGCAATATGCGGTTTGTTTTTCGGATATTGTCCGTTTTATTGTACCGTTTATCCGGTATGCTGTGGCTGTAAGTAATCAGAAGGAGGAATCAAACCATGAAAACCATCGCTATGCAACACAAAGTTTATCCTGCCATTCCCTACCCCAATGCCGCCACGCGCCGGGAGATTGCACACAAGGTGCTTGATGCCTTGCTTGTGATTGCCTCCTGCGCCGGAATTGCCGCAATGTTGCTGTTATTACCGGTGCTGGCGTAGGTTGTCGCGGTACAGCATCGCCAATCCTTTTACCAGCAAATCCTTGTCATAAACCATAGGTGTGCGGCACATAGGAGCTACAAACCTGGCAATGCCGCCGGTAATGACCACCGTAGTCTTGTAGCCTAATTCCGCTTCCATTCGCTCGATCATACCGTCCAGCATACAGGCATTACCCATCATAATGCCGCTTCGCATACAGTCAATGGTATTACGTCCAATGGCTTTTTGCGGCTGATCCAGCTGCAGACCGGGCAAAAGAGCCGTTCTTTCCGTTAGCGCGTCCATAGAAATTTTCACGCCCGGCGCAATGCATCCGCCGACCAGCGCGCCGTTTTTATCCAGCACTACCATTGTAGTGGCAGTGCCCATATCCACCACAATCATAGGAGGTTTATGCTCTCTGAGCGCCGCAACACAGCCTACAACCAAATCTGCACCGGTTTGGCTGGGGTTTTCCAGCCGGATATCCAGGCCGGTCTTCAAACCGGGGCCTACCACCATACTCTGAATGCCGGTGACCTTTTTAATGGCTGTTTGCATGGAATTCAGGACCTGAGGCACTACGGAGGCAATGATGGAGCCTTCAATATCCTCGGGATTGACCTTGTATACGTCCAGCAGATTTTTTAAATCCATACTGTACTGGTCAGAGGTCTTTGTGGACTCTGTGCGCAGGCGCGCCTCAAACGCAATGTCCTGTCCCTCCACGCCGCCAATCACAATATTGGTATTACCGATATCAACTGTCAGAATCATACTGTTCCCTCCAATGCCGCCTGCCCGATTACATAGCAGGCGGTAATTTTCTGTCCGTCTGTTTCCAAAATACCGGCTGTTCCGCCGGCGTGTCCGCAGCTGCCGGGATTGAGCACCCACAAGCCGTCCTCCAGGTAGGCTTCCGGATGGTGGGTATGTCCGTATAGGGCGGCCACTGCCCCCATCTTCCGGGCATCTGCTTTTAACGAATAGGTCGTAGCTTTTACGTGGTGATTATGCCCGTGGGTCATAAACAGCCTGGCGCCGCATACACAATAACATTGCGTTTCCTGTACGCCAACAGGACACCGGTAACGGTCGCAGTTTCCGGGCAGTAAATAAAAAGGGATATGGCAATATTCCCGGGCCATTGCCTGTCCGTCATCATAGTGATCCCCCAAGTGGATCACCGCATCCGGTTTTACCGCCTCTATATAACGGCGCATGTGACTCAGCGCCGAATGGGAATCGGACAAAACAAGAATTTTCATCGTTCACCAATTATCCTTTGCGCGCATATAGTGATTTTAGGAGTTCATTATAGCATATCCCGGTTAAAAAAGCTATCCCGGAAATTATCCGATTCTTTGCTTTTCCGGGAAATCCCACAAAATCTATTAACAGGAGGCAAGGACGTGCAAAACAAATCCAATGATTTTTCTATGCAAGATGCTCTGCGGCTGGCCAAAAGTCCTGCCGGACAGCAGCTTCTTGCTCTGTTAAAGCAAACGGACAGCTCCCGGTTGCAGCAGGCTGCAGAGCAGGCCGATTCAGGAAATATGGAACAGGCAAAGCTGACGCTTTCTCAGTTGCTTGCCTCGCCTCAGGTACAGAAACTGCTTGAAGAGCTGGGGAGGCAGTCATGAGCGAATTGGAGCAAAAACTCAACAGTGTTCTGGAAAATCCGGAAATGATGCAAAAAATTATGTCGCTGGCGCAAAATCTGGGGCAGAGAGAGCCTTCTGCCCATTCGGAGGCTTCCCCCAAACAGGAAAACATTTTGGGCGGTCTGGGGGATATTGACTTATCTATGCTCCAACGGGTATCCGGAATTGCCCGGCAAAGCGGCATTGATAAAAACCAGCAAGCGCTCCTTCACGCCCTTGCACCGTATCTGAGCCGGCATCGGATCGCCAAGCTGGAACGGGCGATGCGCGCGGCAAAAATGGCAGGTATTGCCACCACATTTCTAGGCAGGTGATCCTATGTATAACCGATATGTTCCTCAACCCGATGGCACATATATCCGCAACAGACTGCCTGACCAAAGCCATCCCCGACCCAGGCCGGCAGCAAATATCCCGGAACCGGAAGCGCCTCCTCCGCCCATTTGCGATGAGCCGCCCCGGATGCCGCCGCCCTCTCTCAAAAAAGAGGAACGAAAGTCCCGCCAGGACAGCAGCGTCGGCGGATTCCTGCGGCAGCTCCTGCCGAAGGATTTTGATACCGGAGATCTCATTGTCATTCTTCTGCTTCTGCTGCTGGCCGGTGACAGTGAAGAAGATCGCAATAACGCAATCCTAACCCTGGCGCTGTACTTTATGATGTAATATGGTCGAAAACCGTTTTTACAGGAGTAAGTAAAATGCCACGGCAAGATGAACCGAACCAGTAAAACTGGACAATAGACAAAAAGCCCCCTGATGTAGGATAATAACTACATCAGGGGGTGTTGTTATGTCCGGAAAGAACGGCATGAAGAAGTATCCCGCAGGGATACGAGAAGAAATTGTAGCAAAGATTCGTGCAGGGGCAGGTCAGCGTGAGCTTAGTCGGGAATATGGGATCAGCAGGTATGCAATACAAAGTTGGTTGAGAGAACCGACAGTACCAAAGCAACGAGGTCGCAAGCCAGCAAAAACATTACAGGAATACAAGTATGAGAACAAGCGGTTAAGAATGGAAGTAGAGTTGTTGCGGGATTTTCTGCAGTCCGTGGAAAGGATGTGAGGCCAAAGGTAAAGTATGCAGTAATCTATCGACACCGGAACGAGTATTCGATATCTGTCATGTGCAAGTTTTTTGAGGTATCCAGAAGCGGCTACTATGACTTTGTGAATCGACAGGGAAAACCTGAGCCAGACGCTGATTTGGCTATGAAGATCAAGGAATGTCAGAGCAGGACAGATAAGACTTATGGCTATAGACGGGTTTGGAAGTGGCTGAGAGACAGAAATATTGAAAGAAATCCGAAAACAGTGCTTAGAATTATGAAAAAATACGGTCTGTTAGCTGAGATCCGTCGCCGGAGGAAGTGGGTAAACCTTGGTCAGCAGGTGCATAGATATGACAATCTGTTGAAACGGCAGTTCCGAGCAGACAGACCCAACACCAAGTGGGTTACGGATATTTCTTATATCCATACCAAAGAAGGTGTACTGTATCTGTCTATGATCCGGGATCTATACGACAACAGCATTGTAGCCTACAAAACAGCCACGCAGCAAACAGTAAACCTTGTCCTGGACACGATCCGCCAGGCAATGAAGAAGGAGAAAAAGAGAGACGCTGCGGAGTTGCAGCTCCACAGCGACCAAGGCTTTCAATATACATCCCAAGCATATTTTAAGCTAACTCAATCTTACGGCATAACACCGTCAATGTCAAGGAAAGGTAATCCTTATGACAATGCAATGGCGGAAAACTTCTTCTCTATCTTGAAAACAGAGTGCATTTACCGGCACAAGCCAAAGACGCTCCAAGAAGCAAATGATCTAATCGACCGATATATTCATTTTTACAACTATGAGCGCATCCAGAATAAAACTGGAGTGGCGCCGCTAACGCTGCGCCACTCCGCTTAAAACTTAATATTTCCTACATAGGGGCTTTTTTGTGCTGTCCGTACAAACTGGGGCAGTTCAAGATTCTGCCGTGGCATTTTTCCTATTATTTTGCCGCAAAGCCAACTTTCTTGTAAACTTTACGCAGCGTTTTTTCTGCAACGTATGCGGCTTTCTCCGCGCCGTTGCGGTAGACAGATTCCAAATACGCCTTATCCTTGACGATTCGGGCAGCTTCTTCCCGAATCGGCCGCAGGGTTTCCACCACAGCCTCGCCCACCTTCGGTTTGAACGCCCCGTAACCCTGACCGGCAAATTCCTGCTCAATCTGCTCGTATGTCTTTCCGGTGCAGGCGGAATAAATGGTCATCAGGTTGGAAACGCCGGGTTTATTCTCTTTATCGTAGCGGACACAGTTTTGGGTGTCCGAGTCGGTGATTGCCCGCTTAAACTGCTTCATAATGACTTCCGGCGCATCCATAACCAGCACGCGGCCGGTATCCTCATTTTCGGACTTGGACATTTTCGCCGTAGGATTGGTCAGGCTCATAATCCGCGCGCCTACCTTGGGAACAAAGGGCTCCGGAATCTTAAATACATCGCCATAAATGCCGTTAAACCGGCGGGCAATCGTATGGCACAGCTCCACGTGCTGTTTTTGGTCCTCTCCCACCGGAACAAGGTCCGGCTGATACAGCAAAATGTCCGCCGCCATTAGGCTGGGATAAGTAAACAGCCCGCCGTTAATATTGTCCGCATTCTTGGCAGACTTATCCTTAAACTGCGTCATCCGGGACAGCTCGCCAAACATGGAGTAGCACTGAAGCACCCAGCCAAGCTCAGCATGCTGACGGACGTGACTCTGAATAAACAGAGTGTTTTTTTCCGGATCAAGACCGCAGGCAATATATTGCGCCAGCTGTTCCAAAGTCCTGCGCCGCAAATCGGCAGGGTTCTGCCGAACGGTTATGGCGTGCAGGTCTGCCATAAAGTAGAAACAGTCGTATTCTTCTGCCCGTTCTGCCCAGTTCTTGATTGCGCCCAGATAGGAGCCTAACGTCAGGTCTCCGGAAGGCTTAATGCCCGATAACATTCTTTTCTTTGCAACGGTTTCTTCCATTTCCAACGCCTCTTTTCGGGAATTTATCCGTATTCTACCATACCGGCGGAAAAAACGCAACGGGAAATTGACTTTCTGTCTGTGTTTGTGATATAGTATGGAAAGAAAATTCTAAGACAGAGGTTGATTCTTATGGATTATAAAGCCTTGGCAGAACTGCTGTTTCCCAACGTAACCACTACAGCAGAAGAACTGGAAAGCAGATTCCCCACACGGCAGAATCCGGAAGGCGCGGTCATCACCCGGATGGCGCCCTCCCCCACCGGATTTGTCCATTTGGGCAATTTGGTTCAGGGACTGACCAGCGAGCGTATGGCGCACCAAAGCGGCGGTGTTCTGTTTCTGCGCGTAGAGGATACCGATGCCAAGCGGGAAGTGCCCGGCGCGGTGGAAGTGCTGATCAATACCCTGAAGCACTACGGAATTCACTTTGACGAAGGCGCAACCGTAGACGGCGACAATGGCGATTACGGCCCTTATCGTCAGCGGCAGCGAGCTGATATTTACCACGTCTATGCCAAAAAGCTTGTTGCGGGCGGTATGGCGTATCCCTGTTTCTGCACCGAGCAGGAGTTGGCCGCTATGCGGGAAAAGCAGGAAACCAACAAAGAAACCACCGGCTACTATGGCAAATATGCCCTCTGGCGCGACCGTCCCATGACCGATATTCAGCAAATGCTGGATGCGGGTATGCCCTGGGTTCTCCGTTTCCGTTCCACTGGCTCTATTGCCAATCAGTTCAAGTTTAACGACTTGGTCAAGGGCGAGCTGACCATCACGGAAACCGATGTGGATCACGTCCTTCTCAAGTCCGACGGCATCCCCACCTATCACTTTGCCCACGCGGTTGATGACCATTTGATGCGTACCACCCACGTTGTGCGCGGCGATGAATGGCTTCCCACCCTGCCCTTCCACATTCAGCTGTTCAAGGCGCTGGATTTCAAGCTGCCCAAATACGTGCACATCGGACCTTTGATGAAGATGGATGGCACATCCAAGCGCAAGCTTAGTAAACGCAAAGACCCGGAGCTGGCTCTGACTTACTATAAGAGCGAAGGTTTCCCGGTAGAAGCGGTCTATGAGTACATTATGACCCTTCTCAACTCCAATTACGAGGACTGGCGCAGAGCCAATCCCGATGCGCCGGCTGACCAGTTCAAGTTCAGTCCTAAAAAACTGAATCCCGCCGGCAACCTTTTTGACTACGCCAAGCTTACCGACGTGAGCAAAAACGAAATTGCGAAAATGGACGCCCGAAAGGCATATACCCTGTTGACCGAGTGGGCCCAGGAATTTGACCCGGATTTCGGAGAAAAGCTCACCGCCGACCCCGACTATGCCACCAAAATTCTCGCCATCGGTCGCGGCGGCAAGAAACCCAGAAAAGACCTCGCCACCTGGAAAGAAGCCAAATCCTACATGGGATTCTTCTACGACGAATATCTGGAAACGCCGGTATTTGACGAAAAGTTCTCCAAGCAAACCATCCGTTTGGTTTTGGAGAAATTTTTGGAACGGTACAACTATCAGGACGATTCTGCCGTATGGTTCGATAAGGTCAAGGAAATCACCGCAGAAATCGGCTTTACCACCGATATGAAAGCTTATAAGGCTGACCCCACTGCTTTCCCCGGTACTGTTGCAGATGTTTCCGCATTTATCCGTCAGGCCGTCACCGGCAAGACCAACTCCCCTGATTTGTACACCGTTATGCAGATTCTCGGTTACGAGCGCACTGTGGCAAGAATCCGGGACAATATCGCAAAGTTATAAATAAAAAGGCTTGTTGCAAAACTGCAACAAGCCTTTTTTCATAAGCTCTCTATCAATGCCTCTGCGCAGACAATCCCGTCAATGGCCGCAGACATAATGCCTCCGGCATAGCCTGCGCCCTCACCGGCAGGATACAATCCGGAAAGGCCGACGGACTCCTTTTTCTCATTCCGGACAATGCGAACTGGTGAAGAGCTACGGGTCTCCGGCGCAGTCAGAACTGCGTCGGGTTGAGAGAACCCCTTCAGGTTCCCATCCAGCAGTGGAAGCGCTTCCTGCAAAGCGCAGGTGATTTTCTCAGGCAGCACACTACGCAGGTCACACCAGGTCACACCCGGGCGATAGGTGGGCTTTACATCCCCCGCGCCAGCGCTGGGTACTCCCTGCAAAAAATCACCCACGCGCTGAGCAGGCGCTTTGTAGCCGCCGCCCGCAACAGCATAGGCCTTTTGTTCAATTTGTCTTTGCCAGTACATACCTGCCAACGCCCCATTTCCCGGGAAATCCGCAGGATTCAAGGTAACCAGCAATGCGGCATTGGCATTCTCACCATCCCGGTCTGCATAACTCATACCATTGGTTACCACACCGCCTTCTTCGGACGCCGCCGCCACCACGTAGCCGCCGGGGCACATACAAAATGTATAAACCGTTTCATTGTCCAAGTGCTTCACCAGCTTATAATCCGCCGGCGGCAGAACCGGATCGTGCCGTCCGTACTGCGCCTTGTCAATTTCAGTCTGTAAATGTTCAATGCGCACGCCCATCGCAAAGGGCTTTGCCTCCAGAGGGATTTGCAGCGCCTCCAGTTTTTGGAAAGTATCTCTTGCGCTGTGGCCGATGGCCAGGATGACCCGGTCGCAGTCTATCGTCTCTTCCCCATTCACCTGCACACCGGTAATATGGCCGTTGTCCTGAAAAATGTCGGTAAGCTGACTTTCAAACCGCACCTCTCCGCCTAAAGACAAAATTCTTTGCCGGAGGTTTTGCACCACTGTCAGCAGCACATCCGTACCCACGTGGGGTTTGGCATCGAAAAGAATGTCCTCCCCGGCGCCGGCTGATACCATTTGCTCCAGAATCCATCCGATTCTGGGATTGTTCAGCCCGGTATTGAGCTTTCCATCGGAAAACGTTCCTGCGCCGCCCTCGCCAAACTGAACATTGCTCTTGGTATCCAGCGTTCCCGTTTCAAAAAACGTCTGCACCTTTCTGTGACGGGTCATGGCGTCCTGTCCCCGTTCCAGCACCAACGGGCGCATACCCGCAAGCGCCAGAATCAATGCCGCAAATATACCGGCAGGGCCAAATCCCACCACCACAGGACGGTGCTTGGGTTGTGCGGTTGTTTTGGGCGGCTTGTAATAGCTAACCGCCGCAATAGAAGCGCGTTTGCATCCGGACTGATTCAGAATCATATTTTCATTGCCGTCCACCGCCACGTCCACGGTATAAACAATGCGGATATCCGGTTTCTTGCGGGCATCCACACTGCGCCGTACAATTTGCAGCCGGCGCACTTTGGAATTGGAGATTTTTAAGGCTTTCGCAGCCTCATAGGACAGCTGCGCGGCATGATGTTCCGGAGGCATGGAGATTTCGCGAATCCGAATCATATTGGCTCCTTTCCGGCATTTACGCCGGCACAGCGCCCGGAACTCCATGCCCATTGTAAATTGTATCCGCCGCAGTCTCCGTCAATATCCAGCACTTCACCGCAGGCATACAGGCCGGGAACAAGACGACTTTCCATTGTGGCTGGGTCAAACTGCCCGGTACATACGCCGCCGGCTGTTACCTGAGCGCTGTCCATGCCCATAGGCTCAGTCAAAACAACATCAAATGCCTTTACCGCCGCGCAAACATCCGAAATTTCTTCGTCTGTAAGGCAGGCGCAGCTTTGCGCGCTTTTTACCCCTGCCGCCTTGGTCAGCACCCGGCCCAAACGGTTATGAACAATGCCTGTAAGCAGCTCCTCTGTCGGCAAGTTGGTATTCCGGCGGCGGCACAGCTCCTCCCGAACCGCATTGGCATCCCAGTCCGGCAGGAAGTCCAGACGGCATACCCATTGGCCTTTCTCCCGGCACACGTCACGAGAAATTTCAAAAATCACCGGTCCGGACAGTCCGTACTCTGTAAACTGCAGTTCTCCCCTGCTTTGGCAGAAAACCTGACCGTCGCGGAGGATTTGGGCGTGGCAGTTGGCGCGGACGCCTTTCAGCGCGGTAATACCGTGCCAGTCCGTCTTAATCTGTACCAGAGCGGGGCGTAATTGGGTGGTTCTATGCCCCAGTTTCCCCAGCAGTTTATATCCCCACATCGTACCGCCCAGCTTTGTACCCGCCAATCCGCCGCAGGCCACAATCAGCTTATCGCAGGATATGCTCTGCGCGCCATTGAATAGGACAAACTGCTGATCCTTCTTCTGAACTTTCTCCACTTCAAAGCCTGTAAGCAGGCGGATGTTGGGTTTATTCAATGCAAAGCGAAGCACATCCACCACAGAGTTCGCCTGATCGGAATATGGGTATACCCTTCCGGATTCCTCCGCTACCGTGTAAAGTCCCATATCCCGGAACCATTGCAGAGTCTCCTCCACGGTAAATGCCGTCAGCGCAGGAAAAGCAAAGGACGGATTCTCTCCGTGGTATTTGTCCTCTGCGACGTGCAGATTGGATAAATTACACCGACCGTTTCCTGTGGCCAGCAGTTTTCTGCCCACTCTTGCCTGCCGCTCCATCAGTATTACCTGCACATCGGGGTTCTCTGCCGCCGCCAACGCCGCCGCCATACCCGATGCGCCGCCACCAATGATTCCAATAACCATATTTTTCACCTGCTTTTCCTTCAATTACCGTCATTATACCCCAAACTGTCTCTGGACACAAGAAAAACTTCCTTGCATTCGGGAAAAGCTATGTTATAATGAACAGACAATATGGTTCCGGATGAGGTTATCAGAAGATGGATCGCAATCACATTGACAAAATTGCACAATCCCCCGACGACAGGATTTTACTTGCCAGGGTATGGGATAAAATTCACGCCGGCGTTCGAAGAAATGTGATATCCTGCACCGGTTTTCTATCGCCAAGAGAGCTGGAGATGACCCGCTATCTTTTCGGAAGTTTGGATGGCCTGCGCAGCTTCGGCGGCTACGAACAGGCAGAAAGAAAAATCCTTGTTTATCTGCCGAATTATTTGGACGAGTCCGAACTGATGGCCGAGGATTCTCCGGTGGTCTGTCTGCGCGCCTCGTTTTACCATACAGAATCCCCTTCCCATCGGGATTTCTTGGGAGCCCTTATGGGATCAGGCATCGCCCGCCAGGCGGTAGGCGATATTTGCGTAGGTGCGGAAAGCTGTGATTTCTTTGTGACAAGAGAGATCGCCGGCTATCTTTTGGATAATTTCAACTGCGTCGGCCGTGTCAGCGTGCAGCTCACGCGGGTTCCATTGTCCGAAATGCGCGCTCCCATTCCCAAAACCGTGGAATTGCGGGATACATTGGCTTCTGTGCGGCTGGACAGTGTCATTTCCTCCGGTTTTCGTATCAGCCGGTCCCTCGCCACGCAACACATTGAGGCCGGGCATGCCGCCATTGACGGACTTCCTTGTATGAAGCCGGATAAGGCTGTGGATGAGGGAGCCAACATATCTGTTAGAGGACTGGGAAAAATACATCTGCGCGCCATTCAGGGCCTAACAAAAAAAGGCCGGATTTCCGTGGTCATCGACCGCTACGTATGAGGTATCTGTATGAATATGAATGAAGTAATCGCCCGCATTAACGCCCTTGCCAAGAAAGCAAAAGAAGAGGGCTTGACCGCCGAAGAAACCCTGGAACGGGACAAACTGCGTCGGATGTATATCGATTCTGTTAAGGCAAATTTGGTTGGACAGTTGGAAAACACTTATATTGTCTATCCCGATGGCACAAAGAAAAAAGTGGAAAGAAAAGGTTAAAGCCTGTCCGCTCCTACTGAAAGCACGTACCGATGTGTCGGTTCTGCGCAAACGTTTTGGCCGCAGAAGGCATCATCACTTGACTTTCCCCCGTCAAAATGGTATAGTTTCCGCGTACGGAGAGTTGTCCGAGCGGTTTAAGGAGCCAGTCTTGAAAACTGGTGATGGGGAAACCCACCGTGAGTTCGAATCTCACACTCTCCGCCATAAAATCCCACACGGGATTTTATCAAAATCCTTGAATCAATTTGATTCAGGGATTTTTTCTTTCTTGTTGTAGAGCAACAGTTTTGATAGAAGTCTAGCAATTAGTTCTTAGTTATTAATTTGATTTTTTAAATATGGTATGATACAATAACAAAAAATAGTTAGGAGGAATCGAATGCTATTTAATTCATACATTTTTATATTTGCATTTTTGCCAATTGCAATAGTGGGATATTTTTCATTAAATCATTTCAATAAAAACCGATTCGCAAAAGCTTGGTTGGTTGCGTGTTCATTGTTGTTCTATGGGTATTTCGATTTTTCGTATTTGTGGATAATAGTTTCCAGCATATGCATAAATTATGTTATAAGTTTTTATTTCGAAATAAACAAAGACAAATCTGTTATACGGAAAACACTATACATTGTTGGTTTGTTGCTGAATTTAGGGCTTCTGTTTGTTTATAAATATCTTGGTTTTGTAATCGAAACTACTGCTAATATTTTTAATACGGATATAGTTTTCGCAAAATTAATTTTGCCACTTGGCATCAGTTTTTTTACATTCCAACAGGTTTCGTATCTTGTCGATTCCTATTTGAACAAGGCGAAAAAATATAATTTTTTAGATTATTCATTGTTTGTTACATTTTTTCCGCAACTTATTGCTGGACCTATAGTATTACATAGCGAAGTGATTCCTCAATTTGAAGATAGAAATAATTTGAGCTTTAGTTTTGACAATTTTTCAAAAGGTTTATTTGCATTTTCTCGTGGTCTCGCAAAAAAAGTTTTGATCGCAGATAACTTTGGTAAAATTGTTACGTTTGGTTATGCAAATATTTCCGGATTAAGTGGACTTGAGGCATGGTTGAGCGTCATTGCATATACCATACAGATTTATTTTGATTTTTCAGGATATTGCGACATGGCGCTCGGAATAGGTTATATGTTTAATATAAAACTTCCGATGAATTTCAATTCACCATATAAAGCCTTAAGTATTTCGGAGTTCTGGAAACGATGGCATATTACGCTCACCAGATTTTTAACGCAGTATATCTATATACCCTTGGGGGGAAGCCGCAAGGGTATATGCAGAACTTACTTAAACACCATGATTGTTTTTGTTATTAGCGGCATATGGCATGGGGCTGGTTTTACCTTTATTTTATGGGGATTATTGCACGCTATTGCTATGGTGTTGTATAAGGCATTTTCAAAGTATTTTGATAAAATACCGGCTGCATTAAGATGGATAGGTACATTTGCATTTGTAAATATCACGTGGGTGTATTTCAGAGCTTCTACGATTAATGAGGCTAATCTTATGATATCGAAGCTTTTCGAAGATGGAATGACACTTAATTTTGAAATCACAGAGACATTGCTTAATATTATTCCGATAAGTGTTGTTTATAATTTGTTCGACCTTGTTGGGAATTTGCCCATTATAATAATCTTGTTGGTCTCCGTGATGGTAGCGGTATGTTTATTTACAAAGAATGTATACGAACGCACAATGGAATTCGCACCTAAAATAAGCAATCTATGCACAACCGCTTTTCTTTTGATATGGAGCATCCTGTCTCTTTCTGGTGTTAGCACATTTTTGTACTTCAACTTTTAATTGGAGAAAATAGGCTTATGAAAGCAAAAACATGGTCAATCGCAATTGTTGCAATCGCGCTTTGTGTTATTATGATTTTTGGTGCTTTGACATATTCCTTGGATCCTTTGCTGCAATATGGCGCAGAAGGAGGATTTTTAACTTATCGTCATTATTCCGAAATATATTCTAATCCGGGTATAGCTAAAAACTATAAATATAATGCCGTATTTTTGGGATCTTCCATGGTGGAAAACGCTAATGTCGGTGAAATTGACGAACTATTTAACTGTAAAACTATAAAAGTTCCTTATTCCGGTGCATCGTCGTATAATCACAAAGCTATACTTGATGTTTGTTATAATTCCGAAAATAAAATAGAAAAAGTTTTTTGGGCATTAGATGAGTATTCGCTTACTACAGATAAGGATACTCCCCGTTATCCGTTGCCTACATATTTATATGATGATAACAAGTGGAATGATTTGTCGTATCTTTTGAATTTGGATATTTTCTATTTCTACACCATGAAAGATTTGATAGGCACATTTACAAACCGTGCGGAAATTATGATGAAGGATGGTTCGTGGGTGGAAGATGAAAGTATATATTGCGCAAAAAATGCGTTGAGCTCGTTTTCCTATCCGATGAAAGAAAATGAAAATAAGGGTGAATTGTATTATGCGAACGCTCTTAATGACAATCTAAATTACAATATTATACCATTTGTAAAAGACCACCCTGAAACTGAATTCTATTTTTATATGGTTCCTTACAGTATATCTTATTGGTATATGAACAAGCAAAAAGGCACTTTGGATGCCGAACTGTATATTGCACGTAACGCGGTGAGCGAATTGTTGAAGTATTCAAATGTCAAGGTGTATTTCTTTCAAAACAACGAAGAAATAATAACAAATTTGGACAATTATAAAGACTATACACATTTTAAGCCTTCGATTAATAGTTATATGGCGCAACAAATGTATGAAGGAGATTGCCGATTGGCAGAGGATAACTATAATCAGATATTTGATGAGTTTTATGCTTATTTGAAAGATTTTGACTATGATGCGTATTATCAGGGAATGCTAGAATAATTTTTATATTAATGATAAGGGTTTTTGCTTATTATGTAATGCTTCAAAAACATATTCTGATTACGGAATTCCACGAAAATAATGAAAAAACAATAAAAACCCGTGTGGGAAACTGAGGGCAACGAACCTTCTCCGCCAAAACAAAGAAGTCGTGCAAAGCACGGCTTTTTTGTTTTGATCCGAAGGGATTTGAAGGGCGAGAAAAAACGTGTCGGGGACACGTTTTTACCGCTACAGGTTTGCGAAACGGAGGAAGCGAGAGTGTGGTGGAACCACACGTCAAGCGACGGAGTTTGCAAAAAATCCCCCCTTCTCCGCCAGAAAAAGACAAGATTCGACAGAAACTTGTCGTTTTCAGTTATAATCGCCTTACGGCGAGGTATATGCACCTTCGGTGCGTGATATTTGCTTCGCAAGTGATATGCCTGCGGGTGTTAGGGGCGAATATAATATCACTGAAACCACAGGTTTCAATATCACATTTTGCGTAGCAAAATATATCACTCCGTCGAAGACGGAATATCACTAAAAACTTACGGTTAGGTGAGAGTTCGAATTCATTTGCAAAAATGCCGATAATATCTTTTTTGCAGCCCATAGGCAATAATCGGCAAATCTCTACAGAGGTTTGTCGGTTTTATTTTTTCACTCTTAACTCTTCTCTCCTCACTAAATTACAGGGTCGATTTTTGGAAGGTTATAAGTTATAGTGAATAGTGAATAAGCTGAGGTGTCTGCTGCGCCGATGGATTGAAACGAAGG
>JAZUOF010000105.1:0-9967 GCA_045604565.1 Faecousia sp. | reverse complement strand
CCAGAAGCTGATTTAAGGTCTGCTCACGTTCATCGTGGCCTCCGCCAAGACCCGAGCCGCGCTTACGGCCTACCGCATCAATTTCGTCAATAAAGATGATGGAAGGCGCCGTCTTTCGCGCTTGATCAAACAAATCGCGTACACGGCTTGCGCCCACACCTACATACATCTCCAGGAATTCAGAGCCGGAGATGGTCAGAAACTGGACCTTAGCCTCCCCGGCGGTTGCGCGGGCAAGAAGTGTCTTACCTGTGCCCGGAGGGCCGGACAGTAAAATGCCGTGGGGAATTTTCGCGCCGATTTTATGGAATTTTTGCGGATCGCTTAAAAACTCCACAACCTCCTGCAGTTCCTGCTTCTCTTCCACCATACCGGCAACATCCTGGAATGTTACCCGTTTGCCCGCTTGCCCCATAGTGGCGCGGGCTTTGCCAAAGTTTGTCATAGGATTGGAATTGTTCATCCGTCCCGCCAGAATCGCCCAGATAAAAATCAGGGCAACGCCTGCCAGGATAATCGGCAGAATAAAGTCATAGGGCGTCAGGGCCCGATTCGCTTGGAAATCGTAACTCTGCAGAACTCCGGATGCTGTCTGTGCCTGTAAGAGCTCCTGAATCTCCTGACGGAAGCTTTCTGCATCCGCCAAATGACTGGTATTACTCAAACTACCCAGCACCGGTTCGTAAAATTCCAGATAAATGGTGTCCTCCTGGACAACGAAGCTCTTGACGTTTTGCGCCTGAAACTGCTCCAGAATTTCCGAATACATCATTCCGGAGTCGAAGTCAAACACGCCAAGAACCCAACAAAACAGCAAAATCAAAATTGCTGCGTAGATGAGAATTGGGAGTAACTTTACTTTTTTCAAAATGGATTACCTCGTAAACTTATAAATACTTTTCCGGCTTCATAATACCCAGATAAGGAAGATTGCGATAATACTCATTGTAGTCAAGGCCGTAACCCACTACAAATTCGTTGGGAATCACAAACCCTATGTAATCCGCCTGCAGGGTAACACCCGGTTTCCGGCGGGAGGGTTTGTCCAGAAGTGTGCATATTTTCAACGATGCAGGCTCTCTCTCCAGCAAATGTCTGTATACATAGCTTAACGAATTACCGGTGTCAAAGATATCCTCCAAAATAACCACATGACGTCCGCGCAAATCCGTTTCCACGTCTTTTTTCACCAGAATATTGCCGGTGGAATTCGTTCCGTCATAAGAGGAAATCCACATAAAGTCAATCTGGCAAAAGATAGAGATTCGCTTCATTATATCGCCAAAAAACGGAACAACGCCCTTCAATACCCCGATAAAAACAGGTTTTTTATCGGCATAGTCCCGGTCAAGCATAAGTGCCAGCTCACGGACTTTAGCTTGAATTTGCTCTTCGGTAATCAGAATTTCTTGAATATCATCGTGCATTTGTAATCCTCCTACACCCACATCAGTGGGATTTATCTCTCTTTTCAAATCGGATTTGGATGCCTTCTCCGTCCGGCGCAAGACGGTCCAAATTTGCGCCGATGCCCCACACGCCTAAAATGCCCTGTTCATCCGCGATAACCGGAATCCGGTCGCGCTGGCATGCAGGAATTTTACGGTCAATATAGATTTTTTTCAGATTTTTTCGGCCACCGGCCAATCTCATTTGATCTCCGCTTTGCCGGCAGCGGATCATCACGTTTCCCACAGGAAGAACTGTGAAGCAGTCTGTATTTTTTTGCTGTTTATCCGCCTTTTCGCAGAAGATTACCCCTTCCGGAACGACCGCCTTGCCCGGGCAGGGTAAAGAAATTTGCGTAAACGGAACCGGCGTCTGCATAATTTCCAAGGCATCGTAATTGCGCCCCACCGTAACACCCCCGGGGAAGTTCGCTTTAGCCGAAGGTTTCGGGGAAAATACCAGCTTTTCTGCAAGTAAAATATGCTCCCGTTCCGGTTCGCGAATACCGTTTCGCTCAAGAAACGCCGTCAGATACCGAGCCCGCTGGGGGGAATCCATTGCCCGAAGCTCAGAAACGGAAGGCGTTTTCTCCTCTTGAACCAGCGCAGAAAGAATTGCCTCATCCTCACGCAGTCCCAGCGCCATTGCCGAAAGAGATTCCGTCAGTCGGGGATTTTCCTGCTTCAGCAGCGGCATTACGTGATGACGCAGACGGTTGCGCAAGAACGCATCGGAATCGTTGGAGCTGTCCTGCACATAGTCCAAATGATAGGATTGCAGGAAATCCAGCACCTGCTGGCGGGTTACGGAAAGCATCGGGCGGATAATCCTTCCCCGCGCAGGCCAGATACCCCCAAGCCCTTTCAGTCCTGTTCCCCGCAGCAGGTGCATCAGGACGGTTTCTGCATTGTCATCGGCAGTGTGCGCCGTGGCGATCTTACCGGGCAATGAAGAAAGGAATTTGTAGCGCGCCTCCCGGGCCGCAGCCTCCAACCCCTTCTGCCCTGCTGTCACCTGACTTGTACCCAGGTGCAGTGCGATATCATACCGGGCGCACAGGTCTTTCACAAACTGCTCATCCCGTTCCGATTCCGCGCCGCGCAGATTATGATTGAAATGCGCTGCGCTGAGCGTAATTCCCAGCTTATCCCGAAGCAGGTACATTCCCCACAGCATTGCCACGGAATCCGCGCCGCCGGACACCGCGCACACAACGTGGTCGCCCGGTTGAATGAGGCGATACTGACGGATAAATTGCAGCAGCTTACTCAGCATGCTTCCACTCCCGATCGGTGAAGGTTTGGTACTGAGGAATCCACTGCAGCTTTACCGTTCCCACTTCGCCGTGACGGTTTTTGCCCACAATACACTCAGCAACGCCTTTTTCCTCAGAGTTCTCGTTATAGTACTCATCCCGATACAAGAACATAACCACATCGGCGTCTTGCTCAATTGCGCCGGATTCACGCAGGTCGGACAGCATCGGCCGCTTGTCCGTACGGCTCTCGGGTCCGCGGGATAACTGACTCAGGCATAAAACAGGAACATTCAGTTCCTTCGCCATAATTTTCAGCGCGCGGGAAATCTCGCTGACTACTGTCACACGGTTGTCGCCGCCCTTACCGTAACCGGAACCATTCATTAGCTGCAGGTAGTCGATAACCACCATTCCCAGATTATCCAGGCGGCGGCACTTGGCATTCATTTCTGCAACCGTGATAGATGGGTTGTCATCAATGCGGATATCCGTCTGACTAAGGGAAGCAGAGGCCATACAGAGCTTGCTCCACTCATCTTCCGTCAGTTTTCCGGTGGTCAGCTTTTGAAAATCCACAAAACTCTCACTGGCCAGCATACGCATCGCAAGCTGTTGACGGGACATTTCCAGATTGAACACCGCAACGGTTTTGTTGTACTTCTTGGCAACACTCAGCGCCAGATTCAGAGCAAATGCAGACTTACCCATGGCAGGTCTTGCCGCAACCAGCACCAAATCTGAGTCATTCAGGCCGTTAATCTTCTTGTCCAAATCCCGCAGTCCGGTGGACATACCGGGAATCGCCGAGTCGGACTGGCTCAACACCGTCAGGTGGTCAAAGACTTTATGCAGTGTCACACCAATATGCTCCAGAGAATCGTTGCGTTCTCCTTTACGCAGGGCATAAATCTTCTTTTCTGCATTTTCCAGCATTTCCGCAGGCGTTCCCACCTGAGAATACACTGTCTGCGCAATCTCTTCACCGGCATCTGCCAGGCCTCGGAGCATTGCTTTATCCCGAACGATATTGGCATAACGCACAGCATTGGCCGCTGTGGGCGTAATCTCCATCAACTGCAGGATGTAATCACGAGAATTATCGTGATGAACACCCAGCTCCCGCATTTTATCCAAAACAGTAACCGGGTCAATGGTCTGAGAGAAATTGAACATCGTATAGATGGTCTCGTAAATCTCCCGGTTCTGTTTTAAATAGAAGTCATCGGGACGCAAAATGCCGATCACTTCCGTAAGGCACCTGCTGTCAATCAAAATAGAACCCAAAACCGCCTGTTCCGCTTCCAACGATTGCGGCAACTGCTTGGTATTCAGTTCCTCATCCATAGAGATCCCCTCCTGATTTTCAAATACGCCGAACCGTCAGGCTTCCTCAATCTTAACGGTCAAAGGGGCAGAAATTTCATAACCCAGCTTGCAGGTTACCGTATACGTGCCGATATTCTTGATAGGGTCAGAAATCACAATCTTGCGTTTATCCAGCTCAATTCCACAGGATGCCTTCAAAGCGTCTGCAATCTCTTGATTGGTAACAGAACCAAACAGTCGTCCGGCGCCACCGCCCTTGGCCTTCACAGTTAAGGTCATTTCCCGAAGCCGGTGAGAAATTTCCAGCGCAGCAGCGCGTTCCTTGGCGGCCTTTTCCGCAGCGGCCTTATCGTTCATCCGCATCGTATTCACCGCATCTGCGGTAGCTTCCATCGCCAGCTTTTTGGGCAGCATATAGTTTCTGGCATAGCCGTCAGAGACTTCAATCATCTGGCCTTTCTTGCCCTTTCCTTTCACATCCTGCAATAAAATAATTTTCATATTCTTCTCCTTATTCAGCTTTCGTAGAATTGGTCAATGGCCGTCACAAGGCGGTCCAGCACATCCTTAACGTTGCTGTCCGGAACTTGTGCGCCGGCTGTGGCGGTATTGCCGCCGCCGCCCAAAGGTTCCAAAATCATCTGGACATTGGCATTGCCAATGGAACGGGCGGAAATAATTACCTGATCCTCATGCGGGTACAGCACAAAAGATGCCGTAATGCCCGAAATGTTCAAAAGCTCATCAGCTGCCTGCGCCGCCAGTTGACGGGATGTTCCCGCATTGAGCGCCGCAATGGCAATCTCCTGCCGGTACAGACGGGCAGATTTAATAATCTGGTACTTAGCCATCGTATCCTGGAAGTCATTTTGCAAAAGCTTTTTGACCTCCACGGTATCCGCGCCAAGCTGGCGCAGGAACGCCGCCGCTTCAAATGTGCGCTCGCCTGTGCGAACATTAAAGCTCTTGGTATCCAGGAAAAGACCGGCCATCAAGCTCTTTGCCTCAATAGGCAGCACGTCCGTCTTTTCCACCGCATACTGCAAAAGCTCCGTTACCAGTTCTGCCGCGGAAGATGCGTAGGGCTCGTGGAGATTGACAACCACGGGCTTGATATAATCTGCGGCGCGGCGATGATGGTCAATCACGCAAATGCTGTTGACCGCTTCCAGAAGATGCTTACATTCCACCTGATCGGGGCGATTGGTATCCACAACTACCAGCATACTGCGGTTATCGCTGAGCAAAAGCGCATCCTGGCCGGAAATAAAAACACCTTTATACTCGGGAACTTCTCTGATTTCTTCAATGAGCCGCTCTGCGGCATTGTTCTCCAGGTCAATTACGATATAGGCATCCTTGCCTTTCTTGCGGCAAAGGCAGGCAATACCCATTGCCGCGCCCACCGCATCCATATCCGCATTCCTGTGCCCCATAATGAAGACCTTGCTTGCCTGACCGATGAGCTCCATCAGAGAGTTTGCTGTCACACGGGAGCGCACCTTGCTCCGGTGATCGGATTCCCGGCTGCGGCCACCGTAGAAGTTAAAATTTAACCGGTCCTTGATAACCGCCTGGTCGCCGCCACGGCTGAGCGCCATCTCAATGGACAGCGCGGCAAACTCGTAGCCCTCTTCAAAGCTTTCTGCGTCTACACCAAGACCAAAGGAAATAGACGTGCTGATGCCGGAAGAATTTGTGATTTCATGAACGTCCTCCAGCAAAGAAAACTTCTCATCAATGGCATGGCGCAGGTCCCGTTTTTCAAACACAAACAAAAAGCGGTTCTTCTCCAGCTTGCGAAGCAGTCCGTGGTAAGGCTCCGTCCACGTGGTAATAGCATCGTTAATCTTTGCGTTCAGGGTGGAAATGGCTCCCTCTGTCAGATTCTTGGTCAATTCTTCATAATTGTCAACCAAGATAATGGACACTACCGGACGGGAACGGATATACTCATCCCGCACCTGATACAACTCTGTAAGATCCGTAAAGTAAAGCACCGCAAGGCGGGATGCGTTGGGGTCGTCGGCAAGAATGGTCGTGCCGTACACCCGGTAGCGGCGGCTGGACAATGTGACATCGTAGGGATATTCGCGCTTGCCGGAAAACAGCCACTCTGTGGAAAATCCCGGCAGCACATCGGTGATTCTCTGTTCCGTCATGGAGTCCTGAAAACCTGTCAGCTTGGTAAAGGAATCGTTGGCATAAATAATGCCGTTGTCCTCGAGCCGGATCGCCACCATCGGGAAAGGAGGATGTCCGCCCTCGGCATCGGTATTTTTATCCAGCATACGATGCAAATACTTTTGGATTTCCTTTCTGCGGTAGTTGCGTTGTACCAGGTATGTAATCAGAACCACCACAATAACAGCCAGTTCTATACCTGCCAGAGTAAAATACTGCATCGCCGCCGCAGCCACGGCAAACGCCAGCATAATAACAAAAAACGCAGTTACGCCCGGACGAAGAAGTCTTTCCAGTCTCTTGTTCATATCCGCGCCTCCTTAAATGAGTATAATTACCTATTATCCAACTCATTATAACAAATCCGGAAGAAAGGTGCAACTATCTTTTCACGATTTTTCTATTTGTCGAAAGCAACAGAATTTTTCTTGTGTACAAACCCCTGTGTTTGTGTTATAATACCTTTACATAGCATACGGAAGGTTGTCCGAATGCATCTTTTTTAATTACACATTCACGCAGGCGTAACAGCTCAATTAGCGGCGAGGCAGGGCCGCGAAAGGGGCTTACGGTTGCTTGTTTTGTTATGCCTCTCGGGCGTTTTATGCCCTTATTTTGAAAGGAGTTTTGATACGAATTGGCTGAAAAATTAAAAATTATCCCTTTGGGTGGTCTGGACGAAATCGGTAAAAATATGACCGTTTTGGAATACGGTAAGGATATGATCGTGGTTGACTGCGGCGTAGGTTTCCCGGACGAGGATATGTACGGTGTAGACCTGGTTATTCCGGACTTTACCTATCTGGTTCAAAATGCAAAGAATCTTCGGGGAATGTTTATCACCCACGGTCACGAGGATCACATTGGCTCTATTCCATACTGCATGCGTGATATTTCCTGTCCCATTCACGGTACGGCCATGACCAACGGCCTGATTAAACTGAAGCTGGAGGAGCACCGTCTCGCCGACAAGGTGAAGCTTATCACTCACAAGCCCGGCGATGTGGTGCGCGCAGGCTGCTTTACTGTGGAGTTTATCCACGTGAATCATTCCATTGCAGATGCCGTAGCCTTTGCTATCCACACCCCTGTGGGAACTGTGGTAATGACCGGCGACTTTAAAATCGACCCTACTGCCACCGACGGAATGACCGACCTTGCCCGATTGGGCGAATTAGGAAATCAAGGCGTTCTGGCATTGCTTTGTGACTCTACCAATGTGGAACGGCAGGGCTATACTCCCAGCGAAAGTCTGGTGGCCGAAAGTCTGGACCGTCAGTTCAAAAATTGCAGCGCGCGCATCATCGTAACCACCTTTGCCTCCAATATGCACCGGATCCAGGCGATTCTGGCCACAGCACACCGCCACGGCAGAAAGGTGGCCGTCACCGGAAGAAGTATGGAAAATATGCTGAAGGTGGCGCAGGAACTGGGTTATATCAACGTTCCTGCCGGAACAATCGTGGATTTGGGCGCGGTCAAGAGCCTGCCTAAAAACCAGGTGGTCATCGTTTCCACCGGCTCTCAGGGTGAGAATATGTCCGCTCTGTACCGGATGGCTTTTTCCACCCATAAGCAAATTGATATTCTTGCGGGCGACCGGATTATCATTTCCGCATCGGCAATCCCGGGAAATGAAAAGGCTGTCTCCAAAATCATTAATGAACTGTACCGAAAGGGCGCGGATGTGGTCTACGAGAAGAGCGAAGGCCTGCACACTTCCGGTCACGCCTGTCAGGAAGAATTGAAAATTGTTCACGCTCTTTGCAAACCCAAGTTCTTCATTCCGGTCCACGGCGAACAGCGCCACCTGCAGATTCACGGCAAGCTGGCTGTCCAGCTGGGCACACCTGCCAAGAATGTCCGTATCGGAGAAATTGGCAGCATCCTGGAGCTGACCGGAAGAAGCTGTAAAATTGCCGGCACTGTTCCGGCAGGAAAGGTATTTGTAGACGGTACGGGCGTGGGCGATGTAGGCGCTGTGGTATTGCGTGACAGAAAGCACCTTGCCCAGGACGGCATGATTGTTGTATGCGTCAATGTGAGCAGCCAGGACGGTTCTATTATCACAGGGCCGGATATCATTACTCGCGGTTTCGTCTATGTGAAGGAGTCCGAGGATCTCATGGACGAGCTTCGCACTGTGGCACTGGAAGCATTGGAGCGTTGTACCAGAAAGCGCGTTCGGGATTGGGGCGCTGTAAAGGCCGCAATTAAGAACGATATGAGTGGTTTCCTGTTTAAGACCACCAAACGAAATCCCATGATTCTTCCTGTAATTACAGAGCTGTAAAATTTTCGGGTGCGCGGCATACACGCAGCGCACCCATTTTTTCAGGAGAAAGAAAATGCGATATGATTTTGCCCCTTTGGAAGGACTGACCGACAGTTTCTACAGGCGTCTGCATTATCGGTATTTTGGCGGCGTTGACCGATACTTTACACCCTTTTTCTCCCCTACCGTCCACAGAGCGCTGACCAATCGGGAGGAACGGGAGCTGCCCCCAGCCGATTCCACAGGCGCCGTTGTTGTCCCTCAGCTTTTAACCAAAGTTCCCGAGGATTTTGTCTGGATGGCGCAACAATGCGCCCAGCGGGGTTACACCGAGGTAAATCTGAACCTGGGCTGTCCTTCCGGTACAGTCACTGCCAAAGGAAAAGGCGCCGGGATGTTGGCAGACCCGGAAAATCTCGACCGATTTCTCGATGGGATTTTTAACGCGTGTCCCCTTCCCATTTCCATTAAAACCCGGTTAGGGATATCGGATCCGTCGGAATTTGAAAAGCTGCTGGATATTTATAATCGTTATCCGGTCTGTCAGCTCATTGTACATCCCCGTGTAAGGAAAGATTTTTATAACAGTCCGGTTTGTATGGAACTGTTTTCCTACGCCGTCGGCCACAGCCGCGCGCCGGTATCCTACAACGGAAATCTCTGCACAATCGCGCAAATTCAGTCTTTTGCGCGGCAGTACCCGCAGGTGGATACGGTGATGATCGGAAGAGGCTTAATCGCAGATCCCGGTATGCTCCTGCCACAGGGAACGTCCGTCCAGACGCTCCAGGCATTTCACGGAGAATTGCTGGAAGAATATCTGATTTCCTTTCACGGTTCACGCAACGCCATGTTCCGGTTAAAGGAGCATTGGCGGTATCTGATTCGGCGGTTTGAAGAGAACGAAAAACTGGCAAAACGTCTGCGGAAGACAACAGATCTGAACGATTTTATGGCGATTACTTCTGAGTTTTTTCATAACGTTCCCCTGCGCCCCGCGCTTTGTCCGGATTGGTAATAAATAAGGCACATCGCAATAAGTGTTGTTCTTAACGGAGAATTTACAAACCCTTCAACTTCAGTTAAGAACCAGCATCGCATTTATACATACAAATGCACTTGGGCGGTAGCCTAAACCCGCTAACAACAGAAAAGAGAAGATTCGTTTTAATTACGAGTCTTCTCTTTCTTTTTGTCTGTTAAGTGATATGCTGACTAAAGTCAGCGTGATATTTTCGCTTTGCGAAAGTGATATGAAACCTATCGGTTTCGTGATATTCTATTCGCACTAAACTGTCCGTAGGACAATATCACTATGCGTAGCATAATATCACTGCGAAGCAATATCACTCGCCGTCAGGCGAATAGAGTTGCGTGATACTCCGTTAAGAGTATCACGCTAATCGCGATGTGCCTTTATTTTAATCTTCAGAAACAAGGAATGTCTCACCAAGTACGATCTTGTCGTAGTCAAC
>JAZUOF010000104.1:0-11309 GCA_045604565.1 Faecousia sp. | reverse complement strand
AGTGGCGGTGGTGGTGCCGTCACCGGCAACATCGTTGGTCTTGGTAGCCACTTCCCGGATGAGCTGAGCGCCCATATTCTCAAAGGCATCCTCCAGCTCCACTTCCTTGGCAATGGTCACACCGTCATTGGTAATCAGAGGCGCGCCGTACTTCTTGCCCAGAACTACGTTGCGGCCCTTGGGACCCAAGGTAACTTTCACGGTATTGGCCAGCTGGTCGATACCGGATTGCAGCTTTTTACGGGCCTCTTCCCCGTAAACAATCATCTTTGCCATACGTTATCCTCCCAAAATCAATTCATGACAACAGCCAGGATATCATCCTGCTTGACGAACTTGTACTCCACGCCGTCCAGCTTGATTTCACTGCCCGTATATTTGCCCACGATTACCTGATCGCCGGGCTTTACCGTAACGGAAACATCCTTAGTACCGGGGCCGGCAGCCACGACTTCATAAATCGCAGGTTTTTCCTTGTTGGCGGTGGCCAGAATGATTCCGGAAGAGGTGGTTTCCTCTGCTTCGGTTGCTTTCAGCAGAATATTGTCTGCCAAAGGGTTTAGCTTCATAATATTGCCTCCTGGTTTTTCATGCGGCAGAACCGCAATATTCATAAGGTTGTTAGCACTCTTTTCTATAGAGTGCTAATTCTTCTATATCATAGACCAAGACCGGGGAAAATGCAAGTCTTTTTTTGCGATTATTCTTGAAAAATTTGTAAACAAAATTGGGGAAGAAACGTCCGTTTTCAATCCCGAAGCAGAGCGCTTTCCATAGTCTTTTTCAGGGAGTAGTAGAAAACGTTGTCCCGGGCGGGCGTTAAACCGGTCACAAGGGAACGGGTGGCATAGACGGCGTAGTTGCGGAAAAGAACCGGACACAGCAGACCGTTTTCCATAACCGTCTTATGCAGGGAATAGTAGTTGCCGTAATTGGCAAGAGCCTCCGTGCACATGGTATAAGCGGTCACATCATTCACTCCGCCCCAGCTCAGCTCACCGTAGGTGGAGAAGAAGGCGGACAGGTCCATATTGGGAGAGAGAATGGTCTGGCCCAGATACAGGTCGTATTGACGGGTTTTTACCGCGTACTGATAGCGGGAGCCGCCCAGCTCGCTCATCACCACTTTCAGGCCGCATTCTGTAAGCATCGCGGCAATTTCCCGGGCAACACGCAAACGAAGGGAATCATCCTTGTTGACCAAAAGCTTTACTTCTGCGCCCACAAACCCCTGATCGCTGACTGCCTGGGTAAATTTGACGGCATCGTAGCTGTATTGCTGAGCCAAGGCGTTGTTATAGTAAGGGAACTGGGGAGAAGCAGGCAGGGAAGCCGCCCGGGCAAAGCCCCGGTAGTACTGCTCTGCCAGCATCTCCCGGTCAATGGCGTAAGTCAGGGCAATCCGCATTTGGCTGTTGGAAAAAACCTTGCTGTCCTTGGAACAGGCCAGGTACAGGAAAATACCGCTTTCCGCGCTCCAGAGCTCAAAGTCACAGCGGTAATCTGCATACAGGTCCGTACCCGGGTCAGCGCGCACCAGATCCAGTCCGGAAAATTGGAAATTATCCCGAATTTGTGTCACGGACTGAGCTTCCATCAAGGTAATGGATGGGGCGGTGATTACCATTTCGGGATTGCACCACCAATCAGAGCGCCGGCGCAGACGAATCTCGTAACCGGAAGTATCCAAAACATAAGGACCGGTACCGGAAGGCAGGGAGCTATCCAGCTGGTCTGCGGGAATGATGGGAATATCCAGCAAAAGGGGAAGATTTTCCATAGAAGTGTCCGTGACCACCTTCACGCCCCCGTCCTCAGACAGGGAAATGGAGGTGATATGCAGGAAACGGCCCTTATAATAGGTGCTCTCCTTTGCCGCCAGCAAAGAGGCGACCACATCCTCTGCCGAGAGCATTCTGCCATCGGAGAAGGTGGCGGGCTCTAAATAGAAAACGTAGGTTTTCATATCCGCGCTCATACGGTAATGGGCGCACAGCATGGGCTCCACGCGGTACTCTCTGTCTACGATAAACAGGCTTTGATACATCAGAGGAATCAGAGTCCGGTTGGTCAAATCTGTGGAATAGATGGGATTTAAGGTTTTGTCAGGATAATAGGTCAGGGTCAGCGCCTGAATGTTTTCTTCGTCCTGCACAGGGGGCGCGTTTTCATCGGTCAAACCGTCACCGGTGGGGGTGTAGGGTTCTTTTTCTGCCAGATTGCATCCGGAAAAGACGGAGCCAATCAGAGCGAAACACAACGCGATGCAGATCATGCGCTTCATATACCCGACCTCCTTTCTGTTTTTGAGGAAATTACTGTTCCATACCTTTGGCGATATCCTTATCGCGGCAGCATTTTTTGTATTTTTTTCCGCTTCCGCAGGGACACGGATCGTTGGGTCCGACCTTACCGGTAGAACGGACAGGCTGTTTTTTTACGGTTTGGTCGCTGTTGGTGGTCACTTCCTTGGCGACCTTCTGCCGTTTTACCTCTTGGGTAGGCTTCAGCCGCACCAGGAACATTCTGCGGACGGTTTCCTCCCGGATGGCGGTGATCATAGCTTGGAACATCTCATAGCCTTCTTCTTTATAGGCGATGACCGGGTCGTGCCGACCGTAGGCGCGCAAACCGATGCCCTGCTTCAGGTCATCCATAGCGTCAATATTGTCCATCCAGTATTCATCTACCACCCGGAGCATGACAACGCGCTCCAGTTCCCGCATAACCGCAGGAGTAAAGGCGGCTTCTCTGGCCTCATACACACCAACAGCCAGGTCATAAATATACTGACAAAGCGCTTCTGCGGACGTGCCGTCGGCAGGAAGCTGGGTATTGGGCGCGAAATAGATGCCACCCATTCGAGACAGAATGGTCTTCCGGCCGGTCTCATCCAATATGCCGCCGTTTTCTCCCAAAATATCGGAAACGGTGGAATTCACCACGGCGCTGAGCATACTCAAAATGTTATCCCGCAGGTCGTTTCCGTCCAGCACCTTTTGCCGCTGGGCATAGATGACCTCGCGCTGGGTATTCATCACATTGTCATATTCCAGAACGTTCTTTCTGGAACGGAAGTTCCGGCTTTCCACACTCTTCTGGGCATTTTCCACAGCGCCGGAGAGAATTTTTGCGTCAATGGGGGTATCCTCATCCAAGCCCAGGGCATCCATCATCGTCATTACCCGGTCGGAAGAGAACAGCCGCATCAGGTCGTCCTGCAGACTCAGGTAGAACCGGCTTTCGCCCGGGTCTCCCTGACGGCCGGAACGGCCGCGGAGCTGATTGTCAATCCGGCGGGATTCGTGGCGCTCGGTACCAATGATAAAAAGACCGCCGGCGGCCTTCACCTTTTCCGCCTCCTGAGCCATTTCCTCTTTGAACTTGCTGTATAGCTGCTTGTATTTCTCCCGGATCGCCAGAATTTCCGGATCGTCCGTTTCGGAATAGGCATTGGCCTGCTGCAGCAGCTCCTCGGGAATATCCTGCCGGCGCAGCTCGCTCATAGCCATATACTCTGCATTGCCGCCCAGTACAATATCCGTACCGCGTCCTGCCATATTCGTAGCGATGGTAACGGCGTGATATTTACCGGCTTGGGCAACGATTTGCGCTTCCTGCTCGTGGTTTTTGGCGTTGAGCACGTTATGGGGAATGCCGGCCTTTTTCAGAATTTTGGACAGCAGCTCGCTCTTTTCAATGGAAACCGTGCCCACCAGCACAGGCTGTCCTTTGGCGTAGCACTCCTGTACCTGCCGGATAATGGCGCGGAATTTTCCCAATTCCGTTTTATAGACCACATCTGACCGGTCCAAACGCGCGACCGGCTTATTGGTGGGGATTTCCACCACATCCAGCCGGTAAATGGCGTTGAATTCCTCTTCTTCTGTCAGCGCGGTACCGGTCATACCGGACAGCTTACTGTACAGGCGGAAGAAATTCTGGAAGGTGATGGTGGCCAGGGTTTTGCTCTCTCCTGCCACGGCCACGTGCTCTTTGGCTTCAATGGCCTGGTGCAGGCCCTCGTTATACCGCCGTCCGTACATCAAACGGCCGGTAAATTCGTCTACAATGATAATCTGACCGTCTTTGACCACATAGTCAATGTCCTTTTTCATCAGACCCCGGGCCTTCATAGCCTGATTCAGGTGATGAGAAAGGGTGGTATTTTCCGGGTCTGCCAGGTTTTCCACACCAAAGTGGCGTTCTGCCTTGGCAATGCCCTCTGCCGTCAGGGAAACGGTGCGGGACTTTTCGTCCACAAAGTAGTCGCAGTCGTAATGGTCCTGAACTTCCTTTTCATCGGTTTTGGCAAAGACCTTTTTCCGCAGAGAAGCCACAAAGGCGTCCGCCATTTCATACAGCTTGGAAGAATCCTCTCCCTTACCGGAGATAATCAAAGGGGTGCGGGCCTCGTCAATCAGAATGGAGTCCACCTCATCCACGATGGCAAAGGCGTGGCCGCGCTGGACAAGCTCGGATTTATAAAGCGCCATATTGTCCCGCAGGTAATCAAAACCCAACTCGTTGTTGGTGCAGTAGGTAATATCGGCGGCATAGGCATCCCGCCGTTCGTTGCTTTTCATACCGGGAATCACCAGGCCTACGGTCAGACCCATATACCGGTGTACCTTGCCCATCCATTCCGAGTCGCGCTTGGCCAAGTAATCGTTGACGGTGACCACGTGCACACCTTTACCGGTGAGGGCATTCAGATAGCAGGGAAGAACAGCCACCAGGGTTTTGCCTTCGCCGGTTTTCATTTCCGCAATCCGGCCCTGATGGAGAATAATACCGCCAATAAGCTGTACGGGATAGGGCCGCATACCCAAAACCCGGTCAGCAGCCTCCCGAATGGCGGCAAAAGCCTCGGGAAGCAGGTCATCCAGAGACTCCCCTTGGGCCAGACGCTCTTGAAACAGGGCAGTCTTTCCCTTCAGTTCTTCTTCGGACAGAGCCTTATATTCCTCTTCCAGGGAAAGAATCTTATCCACAATCGGTTGAATCCGTTTGATTTCCCGGTCAGACCTTGTACCAAATAATTTTGCAATCAGTCCCATAGTACACTCCCGTCAGTGCTTTACAAAAGCACATATTTTTACCATTATAGCACACCTGAACGAAAAATAATAGACAATTCTGTGAATTTTCCAAGGCTGAACCGATTCTTAACAGAAAAAAGGCACGCAACCCGCCGGCGGATTGCGTGCTGTTGCTCAGTAGCGAACATTGATGGTTCCGGAGCGCTCCTGAATCAGAAGCAAGTCGGAAAGAATGGAATTGGAAACCAAAAAGCCTTCCGGGGTCAGCCGCCAGCGGCCGTCACGGGTTTTTTCTGCGAGATTATTTTTCTCGCACCGGCGCAGGGCCTCTTCCAAAGGCGCAAAGGACATCAGATACCGCTTCTCGTAGTCGGCGGGGTCGATTCCGTTGGTGGTGCGCAGACGCATCATCAAATATTCTCCCGCCCGTTCCCTGGGGGCAATTTCCTGCATCTCCCGCAGGACGGTGCCGCCGTTTTGGATACCGGAGATATAGTCCGTCAGACTCCGCACCATCGCAAAACGCCGTCCGCCAAAATCGGAACTGGCGTCCGGGCCGAAGCCCAGATATTCGCCGCCGGTCCAATACTTCATATTGTGCCGGGAAACCAATCCCTTTTTGCAGAAATTGGAGATTTCATACTGCCGGTAGCCGTGCTGACGGAGAATTTCCACCGCCGCCAAGTACATATCCGCCTGGGTGTCGTCATCGGCAAGGTTGTAGAAGCTCTCGGATTCCGCCAAAGGCGTGCCCGGCTCCACTTTCAGACCGTAACAGCTAATGTGCTCCGGACGGTGCTTCAGCACGTGCTGCAGGGTACGTTCCCAATCCACACGCCGCTGTCCCGGCAGGCCGTACATCAAATCCACAGAGATATTCCGGAAACCGAATCGGCGCAGCTTACGAATGGCCCGTTCTGCCTGAGAGTAGGTGTGGGGGCGGCCGATTTTCTTCAAAATCTCATCGTTGTCGCATTGAACGCCCAGGCTCACCCGGTTAAAACCCTCTCCCCGCAGCCGCCACAACAGCCGGTCGGTGACAGAATCGGGATTAGCCTCGAAGGTGATTTCTGCATCCTCTGCCACGTGGAAGCTTTTGCGGACGGTGTTCAGAATCAGGGCCATGCCGTCTCCGCCCAAAAAGCTGGGCGTACCGCCGCCGAAATAAACAGTATCCACCACATAATCCGGAGCCTGGGGCCCAGCCTCCCGGATATGGGCGCAGACCGCTTTCAAATAGCTGTCAAAATTGTGGGCCTTCGGTTCAGCCAGAGAGTAAAAGTCGCAGTAGATGCACTTGCTTTTACAGAAAGGCACGTGAATATAGATCCCAAGAGGGATTTTATGTTTTTTCGGCGCCATAATCTCCCTCCCGGAGTTAAAATCAATCCTCGTCCAGCTTCAAAACGGCCATAAAGGCCTCGCTGGGAACGGCAACTGTGCCGAAGGTACGCATCCGTTTTTTGCCTTCCTTCTGCTTTTCCAGCAGCTTTTTCTTACGTGTGATGTCGCCGCCGTAACATTTGGCAAGGACATCCTTCCGCAGAGCCTTAATGGTCTCCCGGGCGTTGATTTTGCCGCCGATAGCGGCCTGCACCGGAATCTCAAATTGAGCTCTGGGAATATTTTCTTTCAGTTTTTCGCAAATTTTACGGGCGCGGGGGTATGCGTTGTCTGCAAAGAGAATAAAACTGAGAGCGTCCACAATATCTCCGTTAAGCAGGATATCCAGCTTTACCAGACGGCTGGGCCGGTAACCGATGAACTCATAGTCCAAAGAGCCGTAGCCGCGGGTACGGGATTTCAAAGCGTCGAAGAAATCGTAGATAATTTCGTTCAGGGGAATATCATAGTGCAGCTCCACCCGGTTGGAATCCAGGTATACCATATCCTTAAATTCTCCCCGGCGCTGTTGGGCCAATTCCATAATATTGCCCACGTATTCCTGGGGGGCAAGCAGATTGGCCCGCACAAAAGGCCCCTCCGCCAGTTGAATTTCCATGGGGTCTGGGTAATCCAGGGGGGTGTAGACCATCATCACTTCCCCGGTGTTTTTGGTAATGCGGTAAACCACGTTGGGCGCGGTGGTAATCAGGTCCAGATTGTATTCCCGTTCCAACCGTTCCTGAATGATCTCCATATGCAGAAGTCCCAGGAAGCCGCAACGGAAACCGAAACCCAGAGCGATAGAGCTTTCCAGCTCATAGCTCATGGAAGCGTCGTTCAGCTTCAGCTTTTCCAGAGCATCCCGCAAATCCTGATATTTTGCGCCGTCTGCCGGGTACACGCCGGAAAACACCATAGGCTGTACCGGCCGGTAGCCGGGCAGGGGTTCTGTGGCGGGGTTATCTACGGTGGTAATGGTATCGCCCACCTGAGTATCTGCCACAGTCTTAATGGAGGCGGTGATGTAGCCAACCTCGCCTGCGCCCAGGGCGTCCTTGGGTGTAAGACCCAAAGGCCTCATTGTGCCCACTTCCACCACCTTGTACACCGCGCCGGTGGCCATCATTTTAATATCCTGCCCGGGACGGACCGTACCTTCCTTAATGCGTGTGTAGACGATGACACCCCGGTAAGGGTCATACTGGCTGTCGAAAATCAATGCCTGCAAGGGCGCTTCCCGGTTGCCGGTGGGGGCAGGAACGTCCTTGACAATCATTTCCAGAACAGCGTGGATATTAATGCCGTTTTTGGCGGAAATTTCCGGAGCATCCTCAGCCGGAATGCCGATAATGTCCTCAATTTCTGCCTTTACTTCTGCCGGGCGGGCAGAGGGAAGGTCGATTTTGTTAATGACCGGCAGAACCTCCAAACCTGCATCCACGGCAGGGTAGGTGTTGGCAAGTGTCTGAGCCTCCACGCCCTGAGAAGCATCCACCACCAGGACAGCGCCCTCACAGGCGGCCAGACTGCGGCTGACTTCATAGGTAAAGTCCACGTGACCGGGAGTGTCAATCAGATTCAGCACATAAGACTGTCCGTCATCGGCGGTATAGTTTAAGGTTGCGGCGGTCGCCTTGATGGTGATACCCCGTTCTTTTTCCAGTTCCATGGAATCCAGCATCTGCTCTGCGCGAACACGCTGGTCGATGGCATTGCACTCCTCCAACAGCCGGTCTGCCAGGGTAGACTTGCCGTGGTCAATATGGGCAATGATGGAAAAATTACGAATTTTGGAAAGGTCTGTCATAACGCACCTCATGTGTAGAGTATAAGCGGTTACGGAAGAAGTGTGCCTTCCGATAGAGAAAAGATTCATTTATTCAGGTTTGTTCCTATGATTATAGCGAAATTTCCCTAAAATGTAAACTGTATGTTTTCGCAAAATAGAGGGAATACTGTCTATTGCGATGACAAAAATCGTCCAAAGGCGCTTTTTTGAAAAATTTTTCGGAAAGACCCTTGTCAAAAACAGAAAATCGGGATATAGTCTTACGGCAAAAACAAAAAAAGAGGGATTTGTGAATGAGTAATACAAAAAAGAACAGCAAAAACCCCGAAGAATTGCAGGCGGCTTTGCAGGAACTGATTGCCCAGGGCCGCAAAGACGGAATGGTACGCACTGCCGACCTGAACGCTCTGCTGGAAAAAATGGATCTGTCCGCGGAAAAAATCGAGGAGATCTATGACCGCTTTGAGGGTATGAATATTCAGCTCATCAGCGCGGACCTGGACCTGGATCTGGGGGACGACCTGGATTTGGTGGACGATTTGGCGGAAGATGTGGACCTGTCCAGCGTAGAGGATGAAGAACTGGTCGACACCGTGGAACTGGCGGCAGAGTACAATCTGGATGACCCGGTGAGAATGTACCTGAAGGAAATCGGACAGATTAAGCTGCTGACTGCGGAAGAAGAAGTGGAGCTGGCCAAGCGTGTGAGCGAGGGAGACCAACGGGCAAAAGATATGCTTACCGAGGCCAACCTGCGGTTGGTGGTCAGCATCGCCAAGAAGTATTCCGGCAGAGGTCTGCATATTCTTGACCTGATTCAGGAAGGCAATACCGGCTTGATTCGCGCCGTAGACAAATTCGATTGGACAAAGGGAAATAAATTCTCTACATATGCTACCTGGTGGATTCGGCAGGCCATTACCCGCGCCATCGCCGACCAGGCCCGTACCATTCGGGTGCCGGTGCATATGGTCGAGGTTATCAATAAGGCTACCCGCTGCAACCGCAAACTGGTGCAGGAGCTGGGCCGTGAGCCCACCGTGGAAGAAATCGCCGCCGAGCTGGGACTGCCTGTGGAGAAAATCATCGAAGCCAACCGCACCGCCGCCGATACCTTAAGCCTGGACACCCCTGTGGGAGACGAAGAAGATACCTCCATCGGCTCTTTCGTGGAAGATGAGCGCACGCCCGGCCCCGCCGATGCCACATCCAATGCCCTGCTGGCGGAAGCGCTGAAGGAAATTCTGGATACCCTGACGGAACGGGAAGCGGAAGTGCTGCGGATGCGGTTTGGTATGTACGACGGACGTACCCACACGCTGGAAGAAGTGGGTCAAAGCTTCGGCGTTACCCGTGAGCGTATCCGTCAGATTGAGAATAAGGCTATTCGTAAGCTGCGTCACCCCAGCCGCGCCAAGAAAATCAAAGACTTTTATTGCTGAAAAGAAACCACCTTTTGTCTGCAGACAAAAGGGGGTTCTTTTGTGCGGAAGAGCAGTATAACGGTGCGTAAACATAGGTAAAAACGAAGAAAAGGTGCGCAGATATACTGTTAGATAAATTGGAATTTGTTACTGTTGAATGAAACAAGTTATCATATTCCTTACTTCTTCCACATCCAGTATGTTATCTGCAATATTCTGGCTAAATCTATGTCTTTCAATCCCCAATACATGATTGTTTATTTGAGTACATTCAAACCATTTGGAAAGGCACGGAATAAAATCAGGTGTTTTTGTTCTATCACCGTAAATACCTATGATGTATAATTTGGAAACAATCGTCTCATAACTATCCTCGTTGTGCATAAAGAAGTCTTGGCATCGCTCATTAAACTTATAATAGAGCGACGAAGGATTTCCGCAATACATAGGTACAATTAAAAAGACTTTGTCATAGCTAAGCATACTTTCATAAAGGCTATATATATCATCCTTGCGATACTTGCAATGTCCGTTAAAGCATTCATATTTACAACCGCTACAATCGTGAATATTTAGATTTCTCAAATGGATAATTGTATCACCTTTAGAAGCAATGTATTCTGATATACCATCACAGTTTCCGTTCTCTCTACCCGAAAAACTAACAATTAAATTCATAACATAATCCCCACAAATTCAAGTTTGTCGTACTGGCGCGGCAGCGCCCAAGGCTCCCTCTGATGAGGGAGCTGTCAGCGTAGCTGACTGAGGGAGAGATTCTTAATAGTCAAATCTATATATTCGCACACACCGCGAAAATTGCGGTCAATATCCAAATTACAGATTCTGATCACTGTCAGTTTCATGCTCTCTAAATCCTTAGTACGAAGATCATCCTTTTCTGCTTGCTCAGGGGTATAGTGTCCACCGCCATCTAGTTCAACGACCAATCCAATCTTCGCACAATAAAAATCAACGATATAATTCCCAATTGCTTTTTGCCGTTGAAACCTTATTGGGTAACTTCTTAGAAATTCATACCATAGTTTACGCTCCCATGGTGTCATATTTTTTCTAAGAGTTTTGGCCAAGGGGATATTCTCTTTGTTGTACTCTTTCATTTTCTCTCCCCCAGTCACCTTCGGTCGCGGCCCCCTCGACAGAGGGGTCCTTTGGTGCGGTGCATAACTGTTAAACAAATTCAAGTTTGTATAATAGATTATACCATGATTTTGCAATGTAATCAAGGCGAAGCCTTGTATCTCATCAATTCCGAAGGAATTGCATATCATCAACACGAAGTGTTGCATCTCATCAAGCCGCAGGAGGATTTATACACGGCTTTGCCGTGATGATATACCATCGCAAGGCGATGGATGATATACCAAGCCTGCGGCTTGGATAAAAAAAGATATTTTAGGCAGTTTTGCGTATGAATTCGAACTCTTACATAACCGTTGGTTTTTAGTGAAATCGTTCGCTTACGCTCACGGTGAAATAATTTCCTCCGTAAATTGTGAAATTTGATGCTATCGCATCAAGTGAAATTAAATCCACCCACTCGCCGTCGAGGCGGATTTCACCCAACGAAGTTGGATTTCATCGTCGAAGACGATTTCACCCACCCGCAAGGGTGGATTTAGTTGAAAAAAGCACCGACAAAGTCGA
>JAZUOF010000103.1:0-24387 GCA_045604565.1 Faecousia sp. | reverse complement strand
ACATAAATTTCTTTTACAATGGTTCCGGTTAATTTGTCATCAATGACTGCCTTACCGGCTGCGATAGCAGTGGCTGCGTTGATCACGGCCTTCATACCGCTGCCGCAAACCATATTCAAGGAGTAAGCAGGCACTTCCACCGGCACGCCTGCACCAATGGCTACCTGTCTGCCGGGGCCCTGCTTCAGGCCGGCAGGAAGAACGTTGCCAACAATGACTTCATCCAGATTTTTGGGGTCAATGCCGGCATCGTCTATGACAGCCTTCAGGACCTGAGCGCCCAACCAAGTGGCCTCTACGTCCTTCAAAGAGCCGAGCATCGAACCGATTGCGCTTCTCTTAGCGCTGACAAGATATACTTTAGCCATAATTTATTCCTCCTAAAATATAGTGAAATTATTTCTCCAGAAGCTTGTTCAGTTCCTTCATAACAGCACCGGCATCTGCAACAATGCCCAGATTGGCAACCTTGAAGATGGGAGCGCTCTTATCCGTGTTAACCGCCACAATGAATTCGGACTCTTCCATACCGGCCAGGTGCTGAATGGCACCGCTGATACCAAAGGCCAAATACGCCTGGGGACGAACGGTCTTGCCGGTCTGTCCAACCTGACGCTCGTGGTCCATCAGGCCCGTATCCACCAGGGTACGGGAGGAGGAAACGGTACCGCCCAGATTCTTTGCCAGCACAAATGCCGGCTCCAGATTCTTGACGCCTCTGCCGCAGGAAACCAGCAGCTTGGCATCTTCAATCTTCTCCACAGAACGGGTTTCCTTAACTTCGTCGATAACCTTCACGGCAAATTTGGAAGTATCCCAGTCTACGGTCACGGGAATGACTTCACCGCTGCGGCTGTAGTCCGGCTCGCACTTCTGCATAACGCCGGGACGGACGGTGGACATCTGAGGACGGTGGTCGGGGCAAACAATGGTAGCAAACAGGTTGCCGCCAAAGGCCGGACGGGTCATAAACAGATTACCCTGCTCATCATTTTCCAGCTTGGTGCAGTCTGCAGTCAGACCGGTGTGCAGCCGGGCGGACAGCCGAGGCGCCAGGTCTCTGCCGATGGAGGTTGCGCCAAAGAGCATTACAGAGGGGTCGCCCTCTTTGGTCAGCTTGTAAACAGCCTGTGCATAAGGCTCGGTGGTGTAGTGCTCCAAATTCTCATCGTCGACCACATATACCTGGTCTGCGCCGTAGGCGATCAGTTCCTTTGCCTGGTCCTTCACATTATGACCCAGCAACAGCGCGCCAACCTTTTCGTTGGTCTTGGCGGCCAGCTCCCGGGCTACGCCCAGCAGCTCCAAAGCAACGTTCTGCAACTGGCCGTCACGCTGCTCGCAAAATACCCAAATATTCTTGCTCATATTGCCGCCTCCTTAAATAAGATGACGCTGGTTCAGCGCGGCGAGGATCGTCTTGGCAGCCTCTTCCGCATCCAGCTCCAGGGTTTCGATGGTCTTGTCGAACTGCTTGGTGGCAGTGCTCTTGACCTTCGTGGGCGAGCCGCCCAAACCGATGTTTTCTTTGTTGACATCCAAATCCTGGAAGGTAATCTTGCCCACTTCCTTCTCGTCCTGAGCAACGATATCCCAAACGTTCATATAACGGGGCTTCAGTGCAGTGGACAAAACGGTAATCAGGCATTGACCGGAAATCTCCAGAGTCTGATAACGGTCTTCAAACTGACGCTTGACAATCAGCGTATTTCTGTCTGCATCGTAGTCGATGGCAGCAGCATAGGTAATCTGAGGGATACCCAGATGCTCAGCAATCTGCGGGCCGACCTGCGCGGTATCTCCGTCAATCGCCTGGCGGCCGCAGAATACAACGTCAGCGCCCAGCTTGCGGATTGCCGCAGCGATAATGGTGGATGTTGCCAGCGTGTCGGAGCCGCCGAATGCGCGGTCCGTCAGCAGGAACGCTTCGTCGGCGCCCATGGCCAGCGCCTCACGCAGCGCCTTTTCCGCCTGGAACGGGCCCATGGAAATCACGGTGACCTGCGCGCCGTGCGCTTCCTTCATCTGCAGAGCAGCTTCAATGGCGGCCTTGTCATCGGGGTTGATGATGCTGGGAACGCCATCACGCTTCAGGGTGTTGGTTACAGGATCAATCTTGATCTCAGTGGTATTGGGAACCTGCTTAATACATACAATTATCTTCATACTTAGCCTCACTTCTTCAGCAGCGCGCCGGAAATGACCATGCGCTGAACTTCGCTCGTGCCCTCATAAATCTCGGTAATTTTGGCATCACGCATCATCCGCTCAACCGGGTATTCGCGGGTGTAGCCATAGCCGCCGTGGAGCTGAACTGCCTTTGTGGTGACTTCCATAGCCGTTTCAGAGGCAAAGAGCTTTGCCTGCGCCGCATTGACGGACAGGGTGGGCAGCTTGTTCTGCTTGGCATCGGCAGCAATGTAAACCAGCGCGCGCGCCGCAGCAGTCTTAGTCGCCATATTGGCCAGCTGGAACTGAGTGTTTTGGAAAGCAGAGATGGGGCGGCCGAACTGCTTTCTGCTCTTAACATAGGCAACGGTGGCATCCAAAGCACCCTCTGCAATGCCCAGCGCCTGAGCGGCAATACCGATACGGCCGCCGTCCAGCGTCTTCATAGCAATCTTGAAGCCCTCGCCGCGCTTACCCAGCATATTCTCCTTGGGAACCTTCACGTTCTCAAAAATCAGCTCGCGGGTAGCAGAGCCGCGGATACCCATTTTCTTTTCGTGCTTGCCGAAGGTGAAGCCGGGGAAGGATTTTTCCACAATGAAAGCGGTCATTTCAGGGCCCTTGGGGGTCTTGCCGGTAACCGCAATTACCACATAGACTTCCGCCTCGCCGGCGTTGGTAATGAAAATCTTCGTGCCGTTGAGCAGGTAATGGTCTTCCATTTCCACCGCAACGGTCTGCTGATTGCCCGCATCGGTACCGGCATTGGGCTCGGTCAGACCGAAAGCGCCCAGCGTCTTACCGGAAGCCAGGCCGGGCAGGTATTTCTGCTTCTGTGCCTCTGTGCCAAACTCCAAAATGGGAGCAGCGCACAAAGAAGTATGTCCGGAAAGGATAACGCCGGTGGTCGCGCAATGCTTGGACAGCTCTTCCACGGCAAAGATGTACTCGCGGTAGCCTGCGCCTGCGCCGCCGTATTCACGGGGAATGATAATACCCAGCAGGCCAAGCTTAGCCATTTTCTCCACGGTCTCAGAAGGGAATCGCTCCAGCTCATCCACTTCCTGCGCCAGGGGCTTTACTTCGTTCTCCGCGAAATCGCGGACCATCTGTTCAAACAGAGTTGTCTTAAATTCTGCCATATATCCTCCATTAGCCGTCAAACTTGACCGTCGCCATACCCGTGATAACTGCCTTGCCGTTCTGGTTGTAGCAGGTAGTATTCAGCTTCACAATCTTCTTGTCCGCGCGCAGTTCTGCAATCTCTACTTCTGCGGTGATATCATCTCCCAGAAATACAGGCGCTGTAAACCGCAGTTCCTGACCCAGGTAAATGGTGCCGGGTCCGGGCAACTTGTTGGCCAAAACCGCGGAAATCAGACCGGAGGTCAGAATTCCGTGAACAATCCGCTTACCAAACATCGTTCCGGATGCAAATCCATCGCTCATGTGAATGGGGTTTACATCCAGGCTGATTCCCGCAAAAGCAGTGACATCAGCGGCTGTAAAGGTCTTCTGGATGCTCGCCTTTTGGCCGATTTGCAAGTCTTCAAATTTCATATTTTTATGCCTCCTTCTCAGATAATATGAATGATATTCATATTCACTCCCAGTATGCCATAAGCTGACCTTTTTGTCAATAGTAGAATGGCCGTTTTTCCACAATTTGTGAATACCGCACAAAAATCTGCCCTTCGATTTGTTCTTGCATTTTTTTAGGCTATAGGATACAATGACCTTGCCTGGTAAATTTTTTGACAAAGGGAGCTTTCTATGGGAGAAAAAAAAGTACTGGATGTGAAAGGTGTCCACTCGCCAAAAACCAAGCTGGGTTTATCAAAAATTCACAGCCTGTTGGAGGCTGCTGAGAAGCTGTTTACCCAGGCAGGTTTCTTCGAGGTTTCCGTTTCCGATATTTGTAAAGAAGCACACACTGCGGTAGGTACATTCTACATCTATTTTGACAGCAAGAACGATATTTACCGCTATTTGGTGGAGCGGTACAAGGGTCGGATCAAGCAGCTTTTGTCCGATGCCATCCGGAATTGCTCCAGCCGCCTGGAAATGGAACGGGAAGGCATCAAGGCCTTCGTACGTTATTCTGTGGCAAACCCCAGTGTCTACAATATTCTATGGGGGTCCCTGGCTGTAGATCAGCAGATGTTCGTGGACTACTACGCCAGCTTTGCCCAGGATTATGCCCGGGCGCTGGAACGCGCTCAGGAGCAACTGCGTACCGACGATGTGACAACCCTTGCTTATATGCTTATGGGAATTACCAATTTCCTTGGCTTGCGGGCCATTTTTGAAAATATGTCCCAGGAAGAAATCGACAAAGCCATTGACGAGGCTATCATACCGGTCCTGGAAAAGGGTTTGTTCAAATAAAGAAGCCGAGGCACACTTCCCAACGAAGTGTGCCTCGGTCTATTTTATTGGTTCTCCAAATATCGGCTGCGGCATTCCTGAATAATCCGCTTCGCATCTACCTGACCGTAGTACTCCCCTACTTCCACACAGACACCCTGCAAGGTTTTATAATTCCGGAAAAAGTCCGCAATCTCCTGCAACACAAAGGGAGACAGGTCGGACAGCACCTGTACGTGATAAAAACGGGGGTCGCACTCCACCACGGAAATCAGCTTGTAATCCTCTTTTCCGTTATCGCGGGTGGACAGATAACCCAAAATCCGCGCCGGCACAGTACAACCGGGGAACGTGGGTTCAGAACCGATTACCAAAATGTCCAGGGGATCTCCGTCCGGCGCGAGCGTGTTTTCAATCATACCGTATTCCGCCGGGTAGCTCATAGCAGAATACAGCACACGGTCCAACCGAATCCGGCCGGTCTTTTTGTCCAGCTCGTATTTGTTTTTGGAGCCAAGAGGGATCTCAATCAGGGCATTGACAACGTTCGTATCCATAGTAAACCTCCTTATCGACAGTAAAATGTAGCGTTCGCACTGATGCAAATCCGTTCCGGCGCAGTCGCGGTTGCCATTTCCGCCGAAACGTGAATCAGGTGTTTCGTGGCGCTGAGTACACTTACGGAAATCTGCACCTGCTCCCCCGGAAGGATCGGTCTGTGCAAATTCATCTGCATCTGAATGGTAGGGGCAATCTCCTGGCTGGTCCGAATCCCATTGGCTACACAGCCCATCGCTTCGTCCAGCATCAGCGCGTATGCGCCGCCGTGGACAATACCGCCCACGTTCTGCATCCAGGGCGTCGTCTGTGCAACGAACACAATCCGGCTGTCGGTACAAGCCTGCACCTGCAGGGAAAATGTACCCTCAATGGTATCGGAACTGCGCTGTTGAATATAGGCAAGGTCCTGCCGGATACGCTGACACAGTTCCGGCGTAAAGCAGGCAACCATACTGCCCCTCCTTTTCAGTAATATGAACAACATTCATATTACACAAATTATTTCTGGTTGTCAAATATTTTATCGTTTCAAAAGCATACGCCACACAGCGCCGATCTCCCGAAGGGTATAATTGAGCCGCAGGATAAATCTTCCGGTGGCCGCGGGGACCGGCAAAAGCTGCAGGTTTTGCCGTCTGGCCATAATTCCCGTACGGAACAGATGGTACTCGCTGGTGACCACTGCAATTTCCCCGGGACGGCTTCCGGTTTCCCGGGTAATGATTTCCGCGGAAAACTGCAGATTCTGCCAAGTATTTCTGGCCTGCTCCTCCAGCACAATCCGCTCCGGTTCAATCCCCAAAACGATCAGCTCCCGAAACATACATTCCGCTTCGGTAATCTGCGCTTTGGGTCCCAGCGCACCGGACACAATGCACCGGGTTTGAGGATTCTTCCGCAGGTATTCATACGCACCCGTGATTCTGTCCCTTAGGGAGCTGGTGGGTGTTTTCCCTTTTACCACGCACCCCAGTACTACCAGATAGGGGTAACCCGCCCGGGGTTTGGTCACCGCTGTGCGGATAATGCAAAAGCCTGTGATTCCGGCCATCAGCAAAAACAGCGCCAGAGGAATACTCACGCACCAAATCAGCACATCGGATGCCAAAGGATACTGCGGCCTCAAAAGAAAAATCAGGCGGTAGACGGCCATCATACTGCCCAGCATTATCAGGCAAAAACCGCAGGTGCGGTACGTCCGCGACCGGATATAAATGCCCACGCCTGCGCCTAAGGCTAAGGCAACAGCAATCCAAAGCAATCCTGTCAGAATTTCTGGCATACTCCCCCTCCTTTTTTACGATTGTAACACGGAAACAGACCGTTGACAAGAAAAAGCTGTTCCATACTGTCCGAAGAAAAAAGCATTTTGTAACAAAAAAATTACCCGTCCCGAAATCTGCCGCAAAGCACATCCCGGAACGGGTATCTTTCATTATGGAAAGCACATCAGGATTTGCACTGCCCACACTGTCCGTTACAGGCATTGCACTGTCCGCCACATTTGGCAGATTCCGGGCATCCTATGCACTTTTTACCACTTTTTTTAGACTTGTAAATGGCAAAACCCGCCAACGCCACAATGGCTGCCAGCACCGCCAGAAGAAGATAATCTACAGGTCCCATTTGTTACTTTCTCCCACTGACCGAAACTTCCTGCTTCAGCTTGCGTTCCGACCGGACACACAGGAAAATCAGCACGGCAGCAAAGGCCAGTACAAAAATCAATCCGCCAATCGCGCCGCCAATATGCAACGCCTGGCTGTCAACCAGCAGCGTACCTACGGTATAGACCAAATAGCCGATGGAGAAGCCCACCGCCAACTGCAGCGCAATTCCTCCCCAGAACCATTTTTTGTCCTTGATTTCCGCGTTCATGGCGCCCAGTGCCGCAAAGCAAGGAGGTGTGAACAGGTTGAACATCAGGTATGCCAGCGCGGCTACGGAAGTCATTTCCGGTACAACACCGCCGCCAAAAGCGGTAGCGATATCTGCGCCCACGCCTTCTGCCATCTCCAGCGCTTCGGGGTCAATCAGGTTGGAAATGCCGAAGCACACCGCCAATGTACCCACTACATTTTCCTTGGCAATAAAACCGGTAACTGCCGCCGCGGCCATCTGCCAACAGCTATAGCCAATAATGGGTGTCAGCAGCACGGCAATGGGATTGGCGATGGATGCCAAAATGGAAGTGGATTCTGCACCCTCTTCTACCAGTTGCAGATTCCAGTCAAAGGACTGCATAATGTAAACCACTGCATTGCACAGCAGAATAATTGTACCGGCCTTGACAATATAGGACCAGCCGCGGGAGAGCATGGAAAGACAAGCGCGCTTCACAGAAGGCAGCTTATATTCCGGCAGCTCCATAATAAAGAAGGACTTGCGATTCTTATGCCCGGCAATTTTATTGACCAGCAACGCTCCCAGCAAAATGATTACGATGCCAACAAAGTACATCAGTGTGCCTACCCATGCCGCATCCTCAAAGAACGCGCCGGCAAACAAGGCAATCACCGGCAGTTTTGCGCCGCAGGGCATAAAAGGAGTCAGCATCGCGGTGGCGTTGCGCTCCCGTTCGTTGCGTATGGTCCGGGCCGCCATAACGCCGGGAATCGCGCAGCCCGTGCCAATAATAAAGGGAATGACGGATTTTCCGGAAAGACCGACTTTTTTGAAAATCGGATCCAGCACAACGGTGGCGCGGGCCATATAGCCGCAATCCTCCAGCAGGGCAATCAGGAAATACATCACCATAACCAGAGGCAGGAATCCCACAACAGCGCTGACACCGCCGATAATCCCTTCGGTCAGCAGCGCGGCAAGGAACGTATTGGCATTGGCCCCCTCTAAAAGTCCGGCAACCCAATCCTTGAACATATCAATGAGCGTGACCAGACCGGGAATCACCACGCCGTTTTCCAGTTCGAGGCCCTCAGCAATCCATGGGCCAAGCCAGCTTTGGGAAATCTGGAACACCAGGAACATAACGGCCGCAAAAATCAAAAGTCCCACCACAGGGAATGTGAGAATACTGTCAATCTTATCCTGGAAATTTTTGTCCTTGGTGAAAACTTTTCGGGTTTCTACCTCCCCGACCACTTTATTCACAAAGACAAACCGCTCCCGGTCCGCTTTCTCCACTGCGGCCTTACTGGTCAGGTCCGCTTCCTGCTGATGATAAGGAGCCTTTTGATGCTGTCCGCAAACCGCAACAGCCGCTTTGATCACCTCTGTCAGGTCGGAATGTTCGGAATCTACAGATACCGTCTCCACCACGGGAGCGCCAAGCTTCTGAGACAGCGCGGCAGTATCGATTACAGTATGCTTTTTTTCATTGATATCCGCTTTGTTGAGCGCCACCACCACAGGGATGGCCAGCTCCAAAAGCTGGGTAGTAAAAAACAGACTGCGGCTCAGGTTGGTCGCATCCACAATGTTGACAATCACATCGGGATTTTCATTCTTGATGTAGGAGCTGGTAATACTCTCCTCAGACGTAAACGGTGACATAGAGTACGCGCCGGGCAAATCCACAGCAATCAGCTCTTCATCACCGTGGTAAATGCTTTTTTTAATGGGCGCTTCTTTCCGGGAAACCGTAACGCCCGCCCAGTTACCTACCTTTTCATTTCTGCCGGTAACAGCGTTGTACATCGTGGTCTTGCCACTGTTCGGATTACCCGCAAACGCAATTCTCATTTCCTGAATCCTCCTTTTTCTCGTACGGTTACCCTCTGCTAACCGAATGGCAAAAGACGATGGCGGATCGTCTTGGGCTTTACGCCACTACGATTGCTTCCGCCAGTTGTTCGTCAATATTGTAACGTCCGTCTTTAATGGACACTGTACAGCTGCCTCTGCGGCGAGACACTACCGTGATGGGCTCTCCGCTGTAACAGCCTAAGGAAAACAGAAACCCATTCAGCTCTTCATCATCTGTGTCGATGTGCTGAATGATATATTCCTTTCCTTCCACTGCCTTCGTTAAATTCATATGTATCACCCGATTCAAAATTCGTGGTTAGCACCTGCTAATTTTGAATACAATATACCACCGTCAGCAATATTTGTCAATTCCCTTGTAAAATCTTTATCATGGGTTAGTCATCGCCAACCGGTGCGCAAAAACAATGATTAGCATCTGCTAACCGTTGCTTATTATAGTCCCCTGTCATCCAAATGTCAACACTTATTTTGTATAAATTTTCCTGCTCCTTCCCGAAAAACTACAACACTTGCAATTTTTTATTGACTATGATATTGTAGTATCATCAAAGAACAAGGGTGTGTTGTGATGCATTTACAGGAGTCCGGGGAAATGTATTTGGAAACCATATATGTCCTTCGCAGGGAAATCGGCGCGGTGCGAAGCATTGATGTTGCTGAGCATATGGGGTACTCCAAACCCAGTGTCAGCCGGGCAGTCAGCCTTCTGAAGCAGGGCGGCTATTTGACCGTGGACAAAGAAGGCCTGCTTACGCTGACCGAGTCCGGAATCGCGGTGGCAGAGAAAATTTTTGAGCGCCACACCATTTTGTCCGAGATGTTGATGCGTCTGGGAGTGGACAGAGCCATCGCCACCGAAGATGCCTGTAAGATTGAACACGTCATCAGCGACTGTTCTTTTGCCGCCATCAAGGATTATTTGGAGAAATGAGAAATGGCGAAATGTCCGTGAGAATCCGCAGGATGCAGACATATAGATAAATTCAGGGCGTGTTGCTGATTAACTGCAACACGCCCTTTTTTGTCGTCAAACCGCATTGGACTGTTTTGCCCAAGCTGCCGTTTTCACTTATGCCCTTCCTGCTATGACTTGTGAAGTAACCAAAGCCTTCCCCGGGCAAGCCGTCTACTGGCAGAAAAGCAAAAACCGGAATCGGTTACTGGTTTGAGAAATCCACCTCAGCCATTACACCGTAATGATCGGACACAAATTTTCCATCAATTTTTTCTGTGGCAACCCGGTATTTGCAGGAGCGAAGGCCGCTGTTAACGAAAATATAGTCACAGTCCTTAGCTTTGATGCCAAAATCGTGGGAAGTCTTGACCTCAGCAAATTCCTTCACTTCAGCGCACAAATACACATCCGCCAACTCGCTGCACATCCACTCGTAACCGATGTGGTGGCGCTCCATATTCATATCGCCCAGGAAAACCGTAGGAAGACAAAATTCCTTTGCAAATTCCACCATTCGCTTTAACTGCTCCAAGCATACTTCCTGCGTGATGAAATCCGTATGCACATTACATACCAAAAACTGTTTGCCTTCCTCCTTATCCTTCAGCACTGCCCATGTAAACACACGGTAATGCTTGGAGTCGACCAGTTTGGAAATGATATTTGGCGTGTCAGACAGCCATCGGGTACCTCCGCTAAGCAGTGCATAACGCTCAACGTTCCAGAAAATATCACAACTTTCTCCTTTTGGACCCTCCTGACGGGGCAGGCCAATATGGTCATACCCGGGCATATTGGCGTAAAGGTAGTCCCGCCATGCCGGCGTAGCCTCCTGTACGGCAAAAACATCCGGCGCATACATCTCTACCAGTTTGCTGACTCGCGCGGTACGTTCTGCAATGGCATTCTCGCCATCGCCCCAGGAGCAGAGATTCTGACTGAATACTCGAATCATCTAATTTCCTCTTTTCTTATTACAGAGTAGGAATCACATTATAAATCAGGTCTGCCACAGCGCCCTCAGCGCAGTCGCAAACATTGGGATAACGGTCCTTGACGATTGCATCGCGGGGGCAAAAACCATAGTCCGCTGCGTCCAGCATCGACAGATCGTTTTCTGCATCCCCTATACAGACCAGAACCTTTTTGCCCAGCTTTTCCTTCAATTCGCAAGCACTGCGGCCCTTGCTGACACCAATGGGCTGCACATCAATATACAGTCCTGCGCCGCGCATAACCTCACAAGCATGGCCGAATTCCTGATTAAGCCAAGCCTCCACCTCATCCATCGCAGCCGTTTCCTCCGGCGTTGCCCGGAAGAAATGGTCAACATTGGGTTCTGTTATTTTACCGTAAACACAAAACTTCAAAAACGGGCCTAAGTCATCCTCTTCCGTGGCATAGTCCCAAATATATCCGTTTTGCTGGCAAAATGCTTCCCACATAGGATGCTTTCGCAGCAGATAATGGGCCTTGGCGCCCTGGAACTCTACCCAAACATCAGGGAATTTCTCCAAAATCTTTCGGCGGACCTCCAGCCAGTCCAGCTGGATTTCGTGCAAAAACAAAAATTTTCCTGCATCCTTATCATAAGCGGCTGAACCGTTATATAAAAGAACCGGGGCATTAATAGGCACTTTATTCATCAGGTGCCCGAAGGTAGGGATGGTCCGGCCGGTGTTGACGGTAAAGGCACCGCCCTGCTCTATAAAGTAGTTGATAGCTTCCAGATTCCGCGGGGGAATAGAAGCATCCGGCGCAGTTAAGGTGCGGTCATAGTCGGTGGTAATTAATACATCGCTGTATTTTGCCATTGTGTTTATCTCCTTTATTACAGCGTTATTGACCGGCAAATAGCGCCGCGCCGGTAGCCGCTTCCTCCGTGCACTCGGACATCACGAGAGGCTGCCCAAACGCCTGAGTAAAGCAATTCTGCAAATGCATATTTTTCCGAAGACCGTTTCCGGAACCGACAAGAACCGCATCCTCGCCGCCGGCATCCCGATAGCTACGGTACAGTTCATACAACTCGCCGGTCATTCCTTCCAACATTGCAAAGGTCAGATGAGCAGGCGTAAAATTCTCTGTGCTCAGACCGGTAATCGAGCCGCGTAAACCGGGATTTGTCCGGGTTCCCTGAAACAGCGGGGTAATAGCAGGCATATCTTCCAAACGGCCCTGATTTAACAGCGCAGCCATTGCATCATAGCAGCTTTCAGGGGCCGTTCCGGTCATTGCCTTCACAGTTTCCCGGAAAAAGCTCTCCAACAGCGCATAGGCTCGGCCGCCACAAAGAGAAGCTCCGACCAACAGGTATCCGCCGCCGGGGAAAGGTCTGGTTTCCAGGCCGGGGCACGACATATACCGTCGGGTATACACAGAAAACTGGCTACCGGTTCCCACATTTACAAGCATCGTATTCAGGTTGCCGCCGGCAGCACCCAGAAAACTTGCCTGATTATCACCGATGGCTACATATACGGGAATTTGTCCGTTATAATAGCCGATGCAAGGCTCCGTTACTAATCTGGGCAGCATATCTGCGGGGATTCCCGCTTTTTCCAGCGCAACCGCATCGAAGCATCCCTCTTGTACATTGAAAAGGCCAAGACTTGCAGCATCACCAGCCTCTGTAACAGGCGTAGTCTGCCCTGCCAGGTGCATCGCAATATAGTCATGGATGGTAGAAAATACCACCGCAGTATCAGGAACGATGCCGTTTTTCAGATTGTAATAATGGGTCACGAGACCGTAACCGGTGGCCGTAGGATACCCGGTAATACGGCTCAATGCGGCTGTGTATGTTTCACCGGTTTCCGTCTTTTGGTCGCCGCGGCCATCCTGCCATGTATAAAGAGGGCTTACCGGCTGACCGGCAGAATTTAAATACACTATGCCGTGCATTTGGCCGGTAATACCAATACGGGACACATCCGGATACTTTTCCAACAGCGTCCGTATCGCCTCGCAGGCAGTTGTACAAATATAGGTAGGATCCTGGATTTTTTCCCAAGCATAAGCAGTCGGCAGAAACGATCCGTTTTTCAGTGTCAGGGCCGACAAAACTTTTCCTTCTTCCACCACCACGGCGCTGACCGTGGTGGTGCCAATATCAAGGCCAAGCAATTTCATAATATTACCTCAGCACGCAGTAGAATTGGGATCCAGGCGAAGAATGATATCCTCCTGTATCGCAGGGCTCAAGTCCAGGAAATTGACAAATGTGCCGTGGATACGCATAATGTACACGCCACTGGGAGCATACTTAGCCGGATCGGCCAACACCTTGCGAAGCGTTTCCGCGGTTGTTACATTCACATACAGGTAGAAGGGGGCGCGCTTGGAATTGCCAGGGTTAAAGAACAGCGGGTTGAGTACACGTTGGCTAAACTGAACGCCCTTGCCCTCATAGGTCTCGGCAGTAAAATACTTGGGATCAATGCCGAAATGGGAAGCACAGCCGCCATTCATCTTCTCAAAGGGAAGCTGCATAACAGACAGCGTACGGAAACCCAAACCGGAATCAGCATGGCTGAACAGCGGATCAATTCCATAGCCCATCATTTCTCTCGCGCTACGGCCATCGGGCGTTGCTCCCACCCAGTAGCCATAGGTCAGGTGTGTGGAGGGGGAACTCCAGTCGGGACGGAAGGGGTTGCCAAGATAATTCTTCAGATTAGCCACCATATCGGATACACGGCTTGCCACCTCTGCGGTCTCCCGATCTGCTTCAGGAATGTTATTGCCGTACTTGGGACAGGCCTTCAGATAATCCCGCAGTTCCTCATAACCCTCAAAATTGCACTTGCAGGCGGCAATCAGTTTCTCAGCATCCTCGGGCCGGTCCTTCAGAAGGTGATCCACTGCTACAAAGGAGTCCGCCACTACGGAAAGGCCGTGAATTAAGCATCCGCTGCCGTTGTACTTTGTGCCCTGATCCACCGTATCGCGAACATCGTAACCAGACTCCAGACCGCCCTCAAAGCAGCTCAGGAACGGCACCGGGAGTAAAGACAGAGCTCGGGAAGCACCGTTTGCCGCATCCCGCATTTTTTCGCAGAAATACTGCAGTTTCTCATAGAACAGCGGTCTCAGGTTCTCTAAAATATACTTGGCGTCGTATGTAGTCTGAGGTCCGATAGGCGCGCCTGTGATAGCAGATTTTCCTCCACTCAGGGTCAGTTCCAGTACCTTGGCCATATTTAACCAGCTGTTGGTGGTATTGGCGTTGTCCTTGCCCATAATCAAAGGCTCCTGACAGCCGGCCACAGAATAATTCGGAAGATCCTGCTCTTCCACGCCGCTTTCCCGGAGTGTCTGGAACAGAGAGTCATCGTTGAAGAGGGAGGGTGTCAGCACACCGGGTGTAAAGAAGAATCTGCCAAGCTCCTCATATAGCTTGGTGGGCGTGCCGCTATGCAACTTCACAGACAGAATCGGCTGAGGCAGATTCATATCGTAGTAAGCATCCAAAATGGCATAGCTCATTTCATTCGTCAGGTCAGTGCCGTCCACATCCTTGCCGCTAATCAGCACATTTTGGGAGATGGCCCAACTCCGCTCGCCAACATTGAAAAATACCAGGAAATGCTTAAACAGAGCCGCCGCTTCTTCCCTGCTCAGGCCGTCCATAGCCCGATAAGGCTCAAAAATTCGGTCGGCATTGCCAACAGAAAATGCGAAGGGATTGGGTGCCTGCTCAATGCACATAATCTGCCACAGCAACACATACGCCTGCATAGCCTCCTGCAGATTTTCCGCACCGAACTGGGGCACTTTATGCAGAGTCTTAATCATCAGCTCCAGTTCTTTTTTACGTTGAGGCGTTGCGTTTTCCATCTGAGTCTGAGCCAGATCGGCATAACGATGCGCCAATTTTACGGCACAATTCAGGCTGCGTTTCATAGCGGTCAGATTGCCCACCTGCTTTTCCGTCAAGCCTCCGGAAGCCAGTTTCTTGTCCACACCTTCCATCAAAGCCTGTACGCCATACTTCAATGCTGGCTTAAAATCGGGAATCATGTGACCGGTGACCTGCTCAATGAAGAACGCCACCTCATCGGTATACTCGCCATTGGCACCGTATACCTGATTCAACGCCTTGACGTAAGGAGTCTTGGCATAGCGGCCGCGCATCGCGGCAATGCGCTCCGCAGACACCTCATCGGTGGGTGTCGCGTAGTCGTAAACCTCCAGAGGATCGCAATATCCCCGGAATGTTTCCACCCGAAAAGCGGGGTTAATCAGCGCATAACTGGCGGCAAAAGCATCTCTCTGAGAGCCGGCCAAAATGGCATACTCACTAATCTCAAGAGGCAGCTTTTCAATAATTGCCTCCAACTCGGCAACCGCCCGCAGCTCCGGATGAGTCTCAGCCGTAGTTTCGCTGGCATCTGCGGCAATCTCCCGGGATAAAAACCAACCATTCAGAATCTTGTGGGTCTCCCGTTCTTCCCGATAGAGTTTTTTCGCTTTTTCTGTTAAGGTGTCAGGGGTAACTGTGGTAAAAAGTTCCATAATGCCATATCCTTTCCACTGTTATGTTTTTATAAGTTTGAGGCCTGCGGCCTCCAGTATTTTTGTATATCGCTCCGTCTGCTGCCGGCTGACCTTGGCGTCTTCTGTCATGGAGTATGCCATACCGAGCCCGGAGTATTTGCTTTTTCCGTATTCGTGGTAGGGCAACAGCTCCACCGTAGCCTTCTCGGATACACCCAACCGGGTAAGCAAGGTCCCAAATGCGCGGGCATCGTCGTCAGAGGCATTGAATCCGTTGATCAAGGGAATCCGCAAAGCCAGGGATTGTCCGGCTTGCACTGCAGCTGTGATATTGTCAACTGTAAGTTGGTTCGGACAGCCGGTAACAGCGCTGTGGACTTCAGGGTTGTGGTGCTTGATATCCATAATCAAAAGGTCCAACACCGGAAACAATTCCGGCAATCGCTTGCAAATACCGTTTGTTTCAATACAGGTGTGGATGCCGGCTTCGTGAAGCATCGTCAGAAATTCCTTCACCGCTTCAAATTGTACTGTTATCTCGCCGCCGGTAAGTGTTACTCCTCCACCGTCAAAAAACATCAGGCTGCTCCGCATAACTTCTTCCGCCAGCTCTTCCACGGAATATTCTGTTCCCCCTGTTAATGCCAATCCTTCCGGGTTAGAGCACCAGGGACATCGCAAATTGCAGCCTTGCAAGTGGTAGACCAGTCGGTTTCCCGGTCCGTCCTGGGAAAAATTAAATCCTTTCTGAAAAATGCGTATCGTCACCGAACCGCCCCCCTTTTTCCATATTGTACTATATCAGTTCTATTTCATTTTGTCAACTCACTTGACAAATTAATTGTTTTGTGTATATAATATTTTTATTGTAAGTTATTCTTAAGGAGAATACCTATGAGTCGAAACCCCCGAAACGCAGAGTATACAAAGGAGTACAACCGCAAAATGCTGCTGCGGCTGCTGCGCTTTGCCCCTATGTCCCGCGCGGACCTTGCCCGGCAAACCGGCTTGACGCGGGCGGCAACCTCTCTGATTGCCGACGAGCTTCTGCACGAGGGGCTGATTACCGAAACCATTGCCACAGGTACCAAAGTAGGACGCACTCCGGTTCCTTTGATGCTTCATCCGGCTGCAAGCTATGCTATTGGTGTGTACTTAAACCGCGATGGTTGTACCGCAGGAATCATCAGTATGAACGGCATCCTGTTGCTTCAAACCAGACTGCATCTGACCGGCATCAGCAGCGCGGAAAAGCTTATGCCATTGGCGGATTCTATTCGCCGTATGGTAAATACTGTGGGAATTTCCTGGGATAAAGTTGTAGGTATTGGCGTATCTGCCCCCGGACCTCTGGACGGAGAAAACGGACGAATTTTGAACCCTCCGCGGTTTAACCTGTGGCACAATACGGATATTGGTTCCTTTCTGAGCGCCCAGCTGCGGGTTCCGGTTTATCTGGAGAATAACGCTTCCAGTCTGGCCCGCTACAATCAAAGCAGATCCATCACCGAAGGTAGTCAAAATTTTTTGTTGCTTCTGGTGGACAGCGGCGTAGGTTCCGGAATTATTTCCGGCGGTAAGCTTCTTAAGGGCGCAGGTTATTTTACGGCCGAGCTTGGGCACACCAGTATTGATTTTCACGGCCGGCTTTGCGAGTGTGGCAACATCGGCTGTCTGGAAGCCTATGCGGCGATCCCCAAGCTGTTGCAAGATTCTCCTTTCACCACCTGGAAATCACTTATTGACAGTCTCCCCGACCCTGCCGCGCAAAAACTATTGGAGCAGGAAGTGGAATACCTGACTTCGGGTATCGTTACCGCAACCAATACCATAAGTATTGATACTGTGCTGTTGGCTGGCGATCTGCTTTACGGTGTGGAACATATCGCTCCTTTGCTGGAGGCCACAGTGAACAGCAGAATCCTGCGCCGTAATATTTTGCCTTTGCGGGTTCTCCCCGCATCCTCCGGCCCCAACACCCATATCTTTGCCGCCGCAGATATCGCCTTTGACCGTTATCTGATGGTTTGATAGCGAAAAGAATATATCAAATGTTCTTTTGTTATACCATTTAGCACATTGCCCCTCCTTTTATATGTCATTTCATTGACATTTTACAGTCCGAATGATATAATAACGCCATAATACGTGTTATTTTTATCCTTTACACTCGGAGAATCGCTATGAGATTTTTTGCTTATGACGGTCCCTTAGACCGCGCCGTGCGGGCCTTTTGGCGTTACTTCCTTTTAAATGCAATTTATGTCATCTGCTGTTTGCCTGTAGTAACCATCGGTGCAGCTACTGCCGCCCTCTATGCGGTAACACTTCCCTCCTCGGATGAAACAGGCTGTTTTCGAAAATTTTTTGCCGCTTTTCGCAGCAACTTCTCTCAGGCCACGAAAATTTGGCTCATCTTCCTGATACCGCTGGTGCCTTTATGTGTCAGCATTTATTTATGTCTGGTATACACCTTCCCGGGCAGCAATATTATGTTGATTCTGGCTTTCATCTGTCTGGCCATATATATGACTGTAGAGTCTTTCGTGTTTCCCTTGCAAGCCAGATACGAAAATCCCCCAAGAACCACTATCCGCAACGCCGTAGTGCTGGGCATCCGCACACTGATCCCGGGTTTACTTATGGGAGCCATTAACTTGTTGCCTCTGATTGTTTTTTTCATTGATTTGCAGATTTTTATCTATCTTTTTGTTCTTTGGCAGTTTGTCGGATTCTCCCTTGCCGCCAAAATAAACAGCAAAATCTGTATGTTTGTTTTTTCTGCCCTTGACCCTCCCGCAGAAGAGCCCCATTCTGAAGAAGATTGCATTGACTGACTCTCCAAGGAGCTGACTTATGAAACTGACCATTCAAAATGCGTATCTGTGCGTTGAGGCTGAATCGCTGGGTGCGCAGCTAAGCCGCATTCGCGGCGCTGACGGAACTGAGTACCTATGGCTGGGCGATGAGGCCGTGTGGAATGACCGCGCGCCGGTTTTGTTTCCCTATGTTGGCAGGCTGACTGACGGGCATTATACCTACAATGGAAATGTTTACAATATGAGCATTCACGGTTTTGCCTCCGTGATGGATTTTCAGGCAGAACTGGTCAGTCCGACACAAATGCGCTTTCATTTGCGCAGTTCCCCAGAAACATTACAGCAGTATCCCTTTCATTTTCATTTCACCGTTTCCTTCCAACTGGAAAATAACACCTTAATTCAAACCTATACTGTTGCCAATACCGGCTCAGAAATTCAGTATTTTGGCATCGGTTCCCACCCCGGCTTTAATGTGCCGCTAACTCCCGGTCTTTCTTTTGAGGACTATTCTCTGGTGTTCGCTCCGGATGCTCAGCCCATTCGACTGGACTTTTCTCCGGATTGCTTCTATACCGAAAAGGATATGCCTTTCACGATTAAGAACAACACGATTCCTCTTCGCCACGATCTTTTTGATCAGGATGCTGTGATTATGCGGCAACCGGGCAGCAGTATTTGCCTGCGCTCCGCTCTGGATTCCCATAGCGTTACCGTGGATTATCCGGGAATCCCATATCTCTCATTGTGGCATATGCCCTTTACAGAAGCACAATATGTGTGTATTGAGCCATGGCACTCCCTGCCCTCCCGGAAGGATATTGTAGAGGATTTGGCGTCCCAGCCTTCCTTGTTATCCTTAATGCCCGGTACGACCCATACATCCATACTTCGCTACACGTTTACTTGATTATTTTAAGGAGGATCCTTTATGAAACGTCTTATTCCCTTTTTGCTTGTGATTGCCTTTTGTCTGGGACTTTGCGCCTGTGGCTCCGACAGTGCTTCCGGCACAAGGCTGAATGTAATGTCCTTCAATGTATACAGCAGTAACAAGGAATCCGAAAACAATTCCAGTGGCACCCCCATCGATATGCGCGTTTCCCGCCGCGCCCCCTCTCTCAATGACATTCTGTTGGGTGAACAGATTGATATCGCAGGACTGCAGGAAGCCAATGCAGGATGGCAGAATTGGTTAAAAGTTGGGCTTGACAAATCCTATGATTATTTGGGTACCCATACCGCCAAGACCGGCGAGGGCGGATATATTGTCTACCGCAAGGATAAGCTTACCCCTATCAAGAACGGCGTTTTTTGGCTTGCTGACGGTGCGCCTTCTTCCAGCGAAGTAGGTTGGGACGGAAAGTATGACCGCATCTGCACCTGGGGACTGTTTCAAGTAAAGGAAACCGAAGAATATCTGCTGTTTATGGATACCCACTTGGATCATCAGGGCGCATTGGCCCGAACCTACGGCGCCGCGCTGATTATAGAGCAAATGGATCTCCTGCGTGCTAAATTTGAAAAAGATTACGGTGTTGAAGATTGCCCTGTAGTTCTGGTGGGCGATATGAACGCCACCCCCGGTTCTGCCCCCTATAAAAAGCTTACTTCTTCCCTTTTAGATTCGTTTTCCGTCGCAGCCAGCAATCCCTTTGAAGAAGACATCTCTACCGCTCCTGGACTGTATTACCGCGCTTCAGAAGATGCCTATGTGACAAACGGTCACCGCATTGACCACGTATTCCTCAGCCAGGAAAACGTTTCTGCTATAACGTTCAACATGCTGCATACTTCTTCCAATCTGTGTGATTACGGCGAATACCTTTCCGACCATAACGCTGTTGTTGTGCAAATCGCCATCACAAACTAATATAAAGCAAAAGATGCCCTTCCGGTTACAAACCGGAGGGGCATCTTTATTATGTAACACATTTCTGAGTCCGTTATTTTCCGCCAACACAGCAGACCAGCTTCAGTTTTCCGTCTGTTTCCGCATGGACCTGACCAGCCGCAGCGGCAGGCAGGAAAAAGTACTCGCCCATTTTAATGCGACGGCTGTAATCAGGCGCTGTTACTACGCCTTCACCCTCTACGCAAATCCAAATGGATGCAGGCGTATTCAGGGTTATATTTCCCCCGGTGAGGGTGTATCTGTCCATCGCAAAGCACATCGTGTCGTCCGGGCCAATCAGGGACTCGTGCAGCAGTGTGTCGGTTTTCAGAACAATCTTAGGGATCTTTCTGCCGGCATCTACCACCTTCTGTCCGTAATAATGAAAATGGAAACAATCCAGCGCCAGCTCCGGGTCCAGACCCAGGTACATTTCCTGGTCATTTAACCGGTAATCGCCGCACCAATGCTCAGGCTGAATGGTAAAATCTGTAGGTTCCTGAATTTCCAGAATCATGCAGCCGGCTCCAATGGCGTGAATCACACCGGCATCCACAAAAAATACATCGCCTGTCTTAACCGGTACACGATTAACAAAGGCCGTCATAGCATCCTTATCCGTTTTGCTTTGCGCCACAGCCTCGGCAAATTCTTCTCTGCTGACTTCGCGGTTAAAACCAAAGTAGATGCAAGCATCCGGTCTGGTAGCCAAAATAAGCCATGCCTCTGCCTTGCCATAGGGACTGCCAAAGTTTTTCTGAGAGAAGGCTCTGGTCGGGTGAACTTGCATAGGCAGGCGAATTGCGCTGTCCAAGTATTTCACCAGCACGCCCAGATCCTTCCGGTCGCCTAAATATTCCCGGGGATTATCTGCAAGAATACGGTCAAACGGCATACCGTCCTCTTCCCGCAGGCTTAACCCTTCCAACGGGTCAGTATGTCCCGGATTGATAGCACGTACAGCCGAACAGACCCATTCCTCCGGTTCGTTACTGTCAACAGGTGCATCACCTAAAAAATCGTAATACAGTTTTCCGCCAAGGTAGACCCGGAATACCCGGTTTCTCTTAAAGAATACGGGTTTCATCCAAGCAGGTACTTCCATAATTGATAACCTCCAAAACATACTATTGACCACCCCCTGTGGATTCCAGGGGGTGGTTTTTATAAGAGGATTTATACGCTCAAGCGCTTCCGGCTAAAGAACACAATAGCAGCGCCGGAGCAAAGCATCAGTACTGTCAGCGCCAATATCGGGAAGTTATCACCGGTATCGGGATTGGTACTGATCGCGGAATTGGGGTTGGCTCCCAACGCAACAGAACGAACAGTTTCAGTCAAACGAATGAATGCTTTGGCGTTCAGTTTGGCGGGCATAGCCTCGTCGTAGAACGCTTCTTTGCTAATCAGAGTGCCGTTTTGAGCGTCTGTGACTGCAGAGTCAGGATACTGCGTGTTGCTATCGGCGCAGAAGATGTTGTTTTCAACCGCATAGCAGTTGGATACCTTCACCTTTGCCAACATATTGCCTACAATAGCGCCAACTCCCGTGGCAGAGGCATTTTTAACCTGAATCTTGCCTTTATTAAAGGAATTGGAAATCGTAACGCCGGTGGCATCCTTATCCAGCAGATTGGCAATACCTGCCACCTTGCCGCCCGCGGTCTTGGAAACAATTGTGCCATAGTTGCCGCAGTTGGAGATTGTGCAGCCCTTCATTGCGGAGGCCACAATACCGGCTACACGGGAGTGGGTTGCGGTAACATCTGCATAGTTGATACACTGCTGAATGGTACCCTTGCCTCTGGCCACAATGCCGCCTACATGATACTTGGAGGTAACCTTACCGTGGGTCACACAGTACTTCACCTTACCACCGTTATTAATACAGGCGATAATGGCAGCGCGATCGCTGTTACCGGAAACATCGGCATCAAAGACTGTCACGTCGCTGATTGTGCCCTTATTCTCGTAGCAAACACCGCCCACGTCCTTGGTTCCTGCCACGGTAATACCGTCCACCATAATGTCGCCCATTTGGCCTTTATTAAGATAAACGATACCTGCAACATTATTGCTGGAAGTGGTAACCGAGAGGTCTTTTACAGTGACACAGTAAATAATACCGTTGTTCTCGTTGATCACAGCGGCCTTCTTTTCACCAGAAGCTGCCATGGTCAGATTTTTAATCGTTAAGTCCATAATGATCGCTTTTTTACCGGTCTTCAGGATCAGCGCATCACCGGTAGTCAAGCTGTCCGCAAAGGTGATCGTGTAACCATTGCCGTCCAGTTTGCCGTTGAAGTAGGGGATCTGTGCCCAGGAGGATACGGTAATGTCGTTGGTCAGGTACCAGTATCCCTTAGACAGACCGACACCCTTCTTATCAGCGGTAACCGCCGCAATCATATTCAGCAGGTCCGCCTCAGAGCTAATAGCGCCTGCTCCGTCAGTAGCTTCGTCGCAGCCTGCGGTGTTGGTATTTCCTTTGCCAGTAATAGGTGTAGCCGGAATAATCCAACTGCCGTCAGCCAACTTCTGGGTGGCACTTTCATCGGCGAATCCATTGCCGCAAGCGGTGCAGCTCCAATACTCAATATTGCCGTCGGTAGTATAGGTAGCACCCTTAGCGGTAACCTTGCTCAAGCTATGGGGCACCTCGATGATCCACTCATTGTCACCATATGCCGCAAGGCAATTCTCGTCCTTAAAGTACTTATCACATACAGAGCAGTACCAATATTCCAGGTTGCCCGGTTGCGCGCAAGTGGCAGTTGCGGGCTCCATATGCGTTGTGGAATGGCCGCCGGGAATGAACCAGCCATTTGCCTCGTATTCCGTAACACACGCTTCTTCTTTATAATATTTGTCGCAGGAAGAACAATACCAATACTCCAAATTACCATCGGAGGTACAGCTTGCATCGTTGGCCGAAGTTTTGGCAGGGTTATGAGAGGCAGGAAGTTTCCATTCATCGGTGGCATATTCGTTCTGGCAGGATTCCTCTTTAAAATACTTGCCACAGCCGGAGCAATACCAGTATTCCAGATTGCCGTCATCTGTGCAGCTGGCAGTAGTTGCGGTTTTATGAGTGGGGTTGTGGCCCGTTTCCTCACAGGAAGACGCTCCGCAAACGTCGCAGGATTTGGGAGTTTCATCATTCCATTGATGACCCGGAGCGGGAATCAGCCAACCATTTACGGGATATTCTTCGCCGCAATCCTCATCCTTAAAGTATTTGTCGCAGCGGGAGCAATACCAATACTCCAGATTGCCGTCTACAACGCACTGCGCCTCAGCGGCGGTTTTATGGGTCAGACTGTGTCCCAGGGAATTGCCTTCCGGCAGGAAGCACACAGAGCAGTGCTTAGCCTCAGTACAGCTTGCATCCACCCAACTATGCCCCGCCGCAATCACCGTATCCGCCAGGGTAATCTCTGTAGTATAAGCAGCATCAGAATAGTACTTGCCACAAACTGTGCAGCGCCAATATGCAATGTTGCCGTCTTCTGTGCAGCTAGCGGTCGCAGCCGGTACAGATTCTGTTGTATGGGTATGGCTGATTTTAACCTTAATGGGGTAAGAGCCGCTGCCGTATGTAAAGGCATTTGTCAGGTGCTCCCCATCCACAAGGGAAGCAGTCAGGGAATCTACCACAGTGCCGTTAAACACCATAACTGTGGCTGTAGAATCGTCGGAGGTAATAACCTTACCTGTGGTTGCGGAATTATCTGTCGCAATAATATCAACACTGTTGCTCAGGGCATAGCACTTAGAGACAGACAGTCCGGTCATTTCATTATTGCCGCCCAGAATAGCGCCGGCATAGTCGGTATTCGCTTCATAGACCACGACCTTACCTGCATTCAAGCAGTAAGAAACGATGGGTCCGGTGGTCCAAACCGCATTTACTGTAGCAATGCCGCCTGCCAGTCTTGTCGCAGTGCTGGGGGTAGCACGAATCGTACCGTAATTGGCGCAGTAGGTCAAAGATGTGCCGGTCTGCAGAGTACCTGCAATGCCTGCCACACGACCGCCGGAAGCAGTAGTATTGGCATAGTTAACGCATCCGGTAATCGTCGAACCTGTAGCTGCATAACCGACAATGCCACCCACGTGATTTTTACCGGTTACAGTGCCGCTGACTGTGCAGTAAGAAATGGAGGCATCATCTTCGACTCTGCCGGCAATACCGCCTTCGTTTTCTCCGGTTGTGCCGGTCATATTAGCATTGACAACATTCACATAGGAAATGGTGCCGTAATTCCGTCCGGTAACACAGCCGGTATAGTTGCCGGTGTTGGCGATGGACACATTTTCCAGTTTTACCTGAGAAATCGTGCCATAGTTTTCGTGGCACAAAATACCACGAACGTTCGCCTCAGCAGAGACGG
>JAZUOF010000102.1:0-5302 GCA_045604565.1 Faecousia sp. | reverse complement strand
ACCTCCCTCATCAGAGGGAGGCTGGCCGCTGCGGCGGGACTGGGCATAGCTAAAGCTTTTTGGAACCACCGGCACACACTGCCGGTGGTTTTCTTTATACAATCAAAATCCCGGCAGACATAAGTCTGTCGGGATTTTTTCATAACTTAAAACTTCGGCTTAATTGCCTTATGATAGTGCGCATAGGTGCAAGATGCGTTCTTGCCCAGATTTCTGGATTCCGTTACCTCACCGATGAACATCATATGGCTGCCCAGATCAATTTTCTCCTTGACCTCACAGCTGAACATCGCGTTGGTATTTTCCGTAAGGTATAAAAGTCCGTTATGACTCCTCTTAACGGCAGGAATATCCGCAAATTTATCCGTGTCCCACCCGGACTGCATACCAAAGTGACGGATGGTCTCAAAGGGAACATCTTCCGTCAGCACACTCACATTGAACACGCCGGTTTTTTCTATCAGCTCCCGGGTGTAATTGCCCATCTGCACCGATACGGCCAGCCGGGTAGGATCACTGCCCACCTGCACCGCGGTATTGACAATACAGCCATTATCCTTTTCGTCCCTGGCAGTCAGAACAAACAGACCGTAAGTCAGGTTCCACAGCGCCGTGGGATCTTCAGCAGGTATCTCCTGCTCAGCGAAAGTAGCGCTCCAGCAGACCCTTCAGAGCCTTGCCGTGGCGGGCCTCGTCGCGGGCCATCTCATGGACGGTATCGTGGATGGCATCCAGGCCGTTCTTCTTGGCGCAGATGGCCAAATCCGTCTTGCCCTGGGTTGCGCCGAACTCGCAGTCTACGCGCCAGGCCAGATTTTCCTTGGTGGAAGCCTTCATATTGGGCTCCAGAGTGCTGCCCAGCAGTTCTGCGAACTTAGCTGCGTGCTCAGCCTCTTCGTAAGCGGCCTTTTCCCAGTACAGCCCGATTTCGGGATAACCCTCGCGGTGCGCAATCCGTGCCATGCACAGGTACATACCCACTTCGCTGCACTCGCCGTTAAAGTTAGCCAGCAGCTGCTCCAGAATGTACGCCTTATCCTCGGCAGAGATGTCGGGGTTGTTAGCCACCGTCTTCTCATAAATGCCAAACTCGTGCTCTGCGGCCAGCTTCAGATCGCCCTTCTGCTCCACAAACTTGGATGCGGGCACCTTGCAAACGGGGCAGGTAAAGTCAGCAGCCTATTCCTCGGCGGTGTGAACGTAACCACAAACAGAACATACAAACTTCTTCATAAATCATTTCCTCCAAAAATTTATTGTTTTTACTTTATATTGTTTATATTGGGGATCCGGCTCCCCATCCACAACGGGATTACTCCTGAACTTCCTCAAACAGTTCAGGTCCTACGCCGCACAGAGGGCAAACGTAGTCTTCGGGCAGCTCTTCGCCCTCATAGACGTAACCGCAAACGGTACATACAAACTTCTTCATGCTGATTCACCACCTTTTTCTTGTGTGATACAAGCGCCGCACGCGCCGATAAAGGACAGTTGACAGGTATCCACCCGACCGCCCACCAGGGATTCTGCCGTAGCAGTCAATCCAGAGGGAATCTGCATCTGGGGCAGGTCAACTACCTGGCCGCATTCGTTACAGATAAAGTGCACGTGCGGCTGCGTATTGCCGTCAAACCTCTCTACGCCGCGAACAGTACCAATGCTCACAATGTCACCCTGCTGACGGAACATGGATAAATTGCGGTACACAGTACCCATGGACAAATCCGGAATTTCCGGCTTCAGCTGGGCGTACACCATCTCGGCTGAGGGGTGTGTGCCGGTGGATCGAAGATAGGCAAGAATGGCATTTCGTTTGCGGAACTGTTTGGTTCCGGATGTCATTGATGTCACCTCCTAAATGAGAATAATTCTTATTTACAATTAAAATATATCACAGCCAATTCCCTCTGTCAATAGTTTTTTTCAAAAATTTTCAGAAAAAAACAGGCCAGGTTATCCTTATGACAACCTGGCCTGTATAATACTGTTTTTACCGTTCCCGGAACAGAAAATTAATCAGGTATACCGCGATAATGATAATACCAATCACGATAAAGATACCCAGATAACCCACGCCCATAACTTCCAGCGCGTCCATCAGGTTCTGACCGCTCACGTTCATGAAAAAGTTGGCAATGGCCTGGCCAATGCCCATAACCCAGTTATGAATGGCTTCAAACATTCCAAGTACCTCCTTATCAAATGCCCAACATATTCTTGACAAGGGCAAGAACCAAGCCGCCGGCAATCACCGATGCCACCTGGCCGGACACGTTGACACCGATGGCGTGCATCAGCAGGAAGTTGGAATTGTCCTCTTTCAAACCCATTTTATGTACCACACGGGCAGACATGGGGAACGCGGAAATGCCGGCCGCGCCAATCATCGGGTTGATTTTGGTCTTGGCAAACAGATTCATCAGCTTGGCAATCATAATGCCGCCGAATGTATCCACGATAAAGGCAATCAGACCCAGACCCATAATCAGCAGCGTCTCTACCTTCAGGAAATCCTCTGCCTTCATACTGAAGGAAATGGTCAGACCCAGCAGAATGGTAATCAGGTTTGCCAGTACATTCTGGGCCGTTTCCGACAGGGAGTTGGTTACGCCGCACTCACGCAGCAGGTTGCCGAACATCAGGAAACCAATCAGCGCAGCCGCATCCGGCGCAAAGCAGGAAACAATCATCGTAACCGCAATGGGGAAAACAATCTTGGTAAGCTTGGAAACCTTCCGGCCTCTGTATACCATCTTGATTTGCCGTTCCTTCTGTGTGGTGCACAGCTTGATAATAGGCGGCTGCACCAACGGTACCAGCGCCATATAAGAATAGGCTGCCACGGAAATCGCGCCAAAGTAGGAAGATCCCAATTCCTTGGCAACGAAGATGGAGGTGGGGCCGTCGGCCGCGCCAATAATGGCAATGGAGGCAGCATCCTTCAATTCAAAACCGCACAGCGTCGCCATGAATAAGGTAAAGAAAATACCAAACTGGGCAGCTGCGCCGAAAATCATCAATTTAGGGTTCGTCAGCAGCGGCTCAAAATCAATCATTGCGCCAATGCCGATAAACAGGAGCAGGGGGAACAGTTCTGCGCCCTCAATGCCCATTTCAAACAAAGAGCCAATAACGTGCTGAACGCCGGTGCCGGGTTCCATCAGCGGCAGGTTCACCAAAATCGCGCCAAAACCCATAGGCATCAGCAAGGTGGGTTCCATTTCCTTGACAATCGCCAGGTAAATCAAAACCGCGCCAATAATCCACATCGCTACGTGAGGCAGATCAATGTTGGCAAAATTTTCAAACAGAGTTTCCATTCCATATCCTCCAGAAAACGTCTGATTTTACATGCGAACAAAAAAGGGAAGAGGCCCCCAAATGCTGGGGGCCCTTAACATCACAGGTCCAAAAATTATCTCTTGGAGAACTGAGGAGCCCGACGTGCGGCCTTCAGACCGTACTTCTTTCTTTCCTTCATTCTGGGGTCACGGGTCAGGAAACCTGCGGCCTTCAGAGTGCTGCGGTATTCGGGATTCAGTGTCAGCAGGGCGCGGGAGATGCCATGACGGATTGCACCGGCCTGACCGGATACACCGCCGCCGGCAACCGTAACAACCACGTCGACCTTGCCCACCAGGTCAGTGCTGACCAGGGGCTGACGGACAACCAGCTTCAGGGTGTCCAGGCCGAAGTAATCGTCGATATCGCGACCGTTAATGATGATGGAACCGGTGCCGTTCTCATAAACGCGAACACGGGCAACGGAGGACTTACGGCGACCAGTGCCGTAGTTATACTTCTTCTTGCTTTCGTACATAATCCATTACCTCCAAATCACAGAGTCCAAGCTTCCGGCTTCTGAGCTTCGTGGGGATGCTCATTGCCCTTGTACAGGTGCAGACGGCCCAGGCAGTGACGGCCCAGAGTGTTCTTGGGCAGCATTCCCTTAACAGCCAGCTCCATAGCGTAGTCGGAGCGGTTCTGCATCATAATACGAGCCTTGGTTTCCTTCAGACCGCCGATCCAGCCGGATACGCGGTAGTAGGTCTTCTGCTCAGCCTTGTTGCCGGTCAGGACGGCCTTGTCGGTGTTGATAACGATTACATAGTCGCCGCAATCAACGTTGGGGGTGAAATCGACCTTATGCTTACCACGCAGCAGATTGGCGACGGTGACGGCGGGACGGCCCAGGGGCTTACCGGCGGCATCGATCACATACCACTTGCGGGCTACGGTCTCGGTCTTAGCCAGAGTAGTGGACATTATGCTTTCCTCCAATTAGGTTAAAATATTTTGACATTTTCAGGCGCAAAAGGTACAATACCTTTATGGCGCTTGATTTTTATACCATACATAAATTGGATTGTCAACCGCTTTTGAAAAGATTTTTGTGAAATGCGGAGTAAACTCGTCAATTCTCTTTTTTGCTCTTGTTTTCTCTTGTATTCTCACTTTCTATTTTTCCTGTTTCGGAGGAGATTGCCATGCAAAAGCTAATGGGTTTGGTGCGGCGGTGCGTAGAGGACTATCAGATGATTGCCCCCGGGGACAAGGTAGGGGTCGGCGTATCCGGCGGCAAGGATTCCGTGGCGCTTCTGGTGTTTCTGGCTGAGCTGCGGAAATACTACCCCCAACCCTTTGTTCTGGAGGCCATTACCGTGGATATGGGCCTGGGGATGGACTATTCCGAAATCCGCGCCCTGTGCGAAAAGCTGGACGTTCCCTACACCCTGGTAAAAACGGAAATCGGTCCGATTATTTTTGACTACCGCAAAGAGAAAAACCCCTGCTCCATGTGCGCGAAAATGCGCCGGGGCGCATTGAATCAAGCTCTTTTGGACAGAGGCCTGTCCAAGCTGGCGCTGGGGCACCACTACGACGACGCCGTGGAGACCTTTATGATGTCCTTGATTTACGAAGGGCGCATCAGCTGTTTCCAGCCGGTCACGGATTTGGACAGGACCGGTATTGTACAAATCCGCCCTATGCTCTATCTGCACGAAAAGACCATTGACAGCTTTGTGTCCCGGCAGGAGCTTCCCGTTATTACCAATCGCTGCCCTGTGGACAAGCAGACCAAACGGGAGGAAATCAAGCAGCTGATTTACCAATTAAGCGCCACTTACCCGGACCTGCGGGAACGTATTTTCGGCGCTATGCAGCGCCTTCCCCTGCCGGAGTGGGCGCCCCGGGGCCGCTATAAACGCCCCATTGACCCGGAAGAATAAGAAATAGGCCTTCGGTAGCGCCAAAAGCTACCTAAGCGCGCGTGTTTTTTTAATTTTTCGTCCTTACTTTT
>JAZUOF010000101.1:0-18540 GCA_045604565.1 Faecousia sp. | reverse complement strand
GGCGGCTGATAACTGCCCGACAGCGCTTAAAATGGAACGAGGGAATACTATGCAAACCAATTATGCGCAATATTTTTCATCCCTGCGGGGAAAGAACATACTGGTAATGGGTCTCGGCGTGAGCAACCGTCCGTTGGTGCGGATGCTTTTGCAGTATGGCTGTACGGTCACCGGCTGCGATAAAACACCCAGACAACAGTTGGACGAAGAACTTCTGGAACTGGAACGGATGGGATGTAAACTGAAAGTCGGCGAAGATTACCTGGATGGACTCTCCGCGGATTTGGTTTTCCGGACTCCCGGAATGCACCCCAATATTCCAGCGTTGCAGGCTTTGCGGGAGAAGGGCGCGGAAGTGACCAGCGAGATGGATGTGTTTTTCCGGCTGTGTCCGTGCACCATTCTGGCGGTGACAGGCTCTGACGGAAAAACCACTACCACCACCTTGATTTCCGAAATGCTGAAGGCCTCCGGGAAAACCGTATGGCTGGGCGGCAATATCGGCACACCTTTGCTTCCACTGATTGACCGGATGCGGGAAACAGATTACGCGGTGGTGGAGCTAAGCTCCTTCCAGCTGATGGATATGCACTGCAGTCCGCACGTGGCGGTTGTCACCAATATTGCGCCCAATCACCTGGACGTACATAAGGATATGGATGAGTATATTCAGGCAAAGGTAAATCTGTTCCGTTTCCAGACAAAACAGGATATCCTGATTGTGAATGGGGATAATCCCATTACAGCGCCTTTTGTGGGCAACGGTAAGACCCGTTACTTCTCTTACGCCAATACCGTTCAGAATGGAACATACCTGGTGGGAGATATGATTTATCGGGACGGTACGCCTGTGCTGGATAAGAAGCAGATTGCCATTCCCGGCGAGCATAATGTGGAGAATTTTATGACAGCCATTGCGGCCGTTGACGGATTGGTGGAGGACGATACGATTCGTCAGGTGGCGCGCACCTTTGGAGGCGTGGAGCATCGCATTGAATTTGTGCGGGAAAAAGACGGCGTCCGATTCTATAATGACTCCATTGCATCGTCGCCTACCCGTACCATTGCCGGACTGAAAAGCTTTTCGGAAAAGGTGATTTTGATAGCGGGCGGCTACGACAAGAAGATTCCTTACGATGTGCTTGGCCCTCATATCTGCCGGCACGTAAAGAAGCTGTTCCTCAACGGCGCAACAGCTGAGCAGATCCGTCAGGCGGTGGAAAATGCACCGGAATACCAGATAGGACATCCGGAAATTGTTATGTGTGAAGACTTTACGGATGCTGTTCACAGAGCGGCTGCCGCAGCGCAGCCTGGAGATGTCGTGACGATGAGTCCTGCCAGCGCGGCATTTGACCAGTTTAAGAACTTTGAATATCGGGGAAGGTATTATAAGAAGCTTGTAAAGGAGCTGTAATATGGACATTACCAAGGTTACAAAGCCGGCAAGACGGCTTTTGAAGCTGAAATATTGCGGCGCCGTAATTGTGGCGGCTGGGAACGCATCCCGAATGCAGGGCGTGGACAAGATTATGGCACCGTTGAAGGGCGAGCCGGTAATCGTTCGCACGGTGCGGGACTTTCAGGAATGTGATGCGATTCGGGAGATTGTGATTGTCACCCGGCAGGAGCTCCTTGTGCCTGTCATGGACCTGTGCCACGGCTTTGACAAGGTGACGGCAGTGGTGGTAGGCGGTGAGAATCGTCAGCAGTCTGTGACCAATGGACTGAACGCGCTGTCTGCCAAGGTAAAGCTTGCCGCCATTCAGGACGGCGCAAGACCTCTGGTAACCTGGCGCCTGATTGATGCTGCGGTTCGCGCGGCCAACACCTACGGCGCGGCCGCCCCGGCTGTTCCGGTGAAAGATACCGTGAAGGAAGTGCAGGGCGGCGTTGTGATTGCTACACCGGACAGAAGCAGACTTCAGGCGGTTCAGACTCCGCAGGTGTTCGATATTGACCTGCTGAAGGGCGCGCTGGCCCGGGCTAATCAATTACAAACGCCAATCACCGATGACTGTTCTGCCGTGGAACAAATGGGATTTACCGTAAAAATCATTCAGGGCGATGAGAAAAACATTAAGATTACCACACCGTTGGATTTGAAAATTGCCCTTACTTTGCTGGAGGAAGAACCATGAGAATCGGACACGGATATGATGTACACCGCCTGGTGGAATGTCGGGATCTGATCCTTGGCGGCGTACAAATTCCTTTTGAAAGGGGTCTGCTGGGACATTCTGACGCAGATGTTCTGACCCACGCTGTGATGGATGCGCTGCTGGGCGCGGCGTGCCTGGGGGATATCGGCCTGCATTTTCCTGATTCCGATCCTGCCTACAAGGGCGCAAGTTCCCTGAAGCTTCTTGGCGTGGTAGCCGGGAAAATTGCCGACGCAGGATACCGGGTAGAAAATCTGGATGTGACAATGATTGCCCAAAAGCCCAAGATTGCAGGGTATTTGCCCCAGATGCGGGAAAATCTCGCCCGTGTATTGGGAATCTCCTTAGATAGAATCAATATCAAAGCCACAACAGAGGAGCATTTAGGCTTCACCGGAGACGGCTCCGGAATGGCCTGTCATGCAGTCTGCCTGTTGGAGGATGCCTGACCGGAAATAACAAAACCCCCCTTCTGAGCATACTTTGGCTCAGGAGGGGTTTTTATGAAATATTGTATGATAACCTTTCGCTCGGTAACCTTCGCCCAGCGGGGTGAGGGAATGTTGCGCCGGGCAGGGTTGCTGTGTAACTTGCAGAGAACGCCCCGCTGGATGGAAGAGCAAGGCTGCGGATACAGTCTGCGCCTGAACCAACGGGATGCTATGGCGGCGGTGGAACTGCTGCGGGAAGGGGGCATTTCCTTCAAAAAGGTATACCTGCACCGGGATAACGGCGCTTTGGAGGAACTGCACGTATGATCTATCTGGATAACGGCGCGACCTCCTTTCACAAGCCGCCCACCGTTGCCGATGCAATGCTCCGGGCAATGCGCCGGTGCGCCAACCCAGGAAGGGGAGGACACGTGCCGGCTATGAATGGTGCCAGGACGGTTTTGCAGACACGGCTGCAGGCCGCAAAGCTCTTTGACTGCGAGCCGGAACAAGTAACATTTACGTCCAACTGTACCCACGGACTCAATATCGCCATTCACAGTCTGGTCAAACCGGGCAGCCGGGTCGCAGTGACCGGATTTGAGCACAATGCGGTCACCAGACCCCTGTTCGCCCGAGGCTGTGAAACGGTGGTGGCAGGGCGGCGTTTGTTTGACTGGCCGGATACGCTGAGCCGTTTTGAGGATGCATTGAAACAGGGCGTAAGTGCAGCGGTCTTTACCCATTGCTCCAATGTGTTTGGCTATATTCTGCCGGTGGACGAGATGGCATATTTATGCAAAAAATACGCAGTACCATTCATTATTGACGGAGCACAATCGGCAGGAATACTGTCAATCAGCCTGAAAAATCTGGGCGCTGACTTTATTGCCATGCCAGGGCATAAAGGACTGCTTGGCCCGCAGGGTACGGGAATCCTGCTGTGCGGCAAGGATCCGATTCCTCTGATTCAGGGAGGAACGGGGAGCGCATCCAAGCAGCAGAATATGCCGGACATTTTGCCGGATGCGTTAGAGGCGGGAACGGTTAACGTGCCGGGAATCGCAGGCCTGGGCGCGGGAATTGCCTATTTGCAAAAAGTAGGAATTGACAAAATTTTCCGTACAGAACAACGGCAGACACGCCGTTTGGTGAAAGAATTGCAAAGCTTTAACGTCAATGTGTTTTCCGGAGCAAATCAAGCAGGCACTGTCTCCTTCGTGCCTGCGATGGACGGTGAAGAGATGGCATTTAAGCTTTCCGAAGCGGGCATTGCCGTGCGGGCAGGACTGCACTGCGCGCCCTTGGCCCATGACAGCGCGGGCACACTGGACACCGGTACTGTCCGGGTCAGCTTTGGACATGATGCCTGCGACAGGCAAACAGATTTGTTTTTGGATGCCTTACGCAGAATTGGATAAATATACAATAACAACCAACAGAATTATCTTTTCTATCCCTGCCGGCCGTTTTTGGAACAGCCAGGCAGGGATTCTTTTTTGAATACGGCAGAAAAAAGGAGGAAATTGTATGGGGAAAAGTGAAGTTTTTTTGTGATTTCCTATTGCCATAACCGGCATAATCCGCTATAATGAATTGGATAATAGGATTGTTATACCGTGAGATAAATTTGCGGGAAAATATACCGCGATACCAGAAGGAGAATCAGGCGATTATGGATAGTTTGCAGTCGTTTTTCCAAACCGTTGCCAATATGCAGTGGTCTGACTATTTGGATATTATTGCAGTAGCCTGTGTGATTTATTGGCTTTTGCCCTTATTCCGGTCTACCGGTTCTGCGCGCATCGCCAAGGTGATTATCGCCGTGCTGGTCATTACCTGGCTGACGGACCTGCTGAACCTGCATACCATGAACTTCATTTTGAATCAGTTTCTGGCTGTCGGTCTGATAGCGGTTGTGGTGCTGTTCCAACCGGAACTTCGCCGGATGATTGACCATCTGAGCAGTATGAAGCTGAAGAAGTTACTTACCAACGAAGAGCCGGACGACCAGTATCTGCCGGTGATTCGCCAGACGGTTATGGCCTGTGAGCAAATGAGCCGGGAACGGGTCGGCGCGCTGATTGTGTTCCAGCGGGACAATCGCCTGGACGAGTATTTCAAGACTGGCACCATTTTGGATGCCCAGGTTTCCGAACAGCTGATCCGCAACATATTTTTCCCCAAGGCAGCTTTACATGACGGCGCGATGATTATCCGGGAGGGAAGAGTTACAGCCGCAGGCTGTGTGCTGCCCCTGTCCGAGAGCAACCGCCTTAGTTCCGATTTGGGCACCCGTCACCGTGCCGGTATCGGTATGAGTGAGGTCAGCGACGCGGTGGTCGTCATTGTGTCCGAGGAAACCGGCGTAATTTCCGTAGCCGTTGGCGGTATGCTTAAGCGCCACCTGGCGCCCCAGACGCTGGAACGCTTGCTTCGTAACGAACTGTGCCACGAAAACAGCAAGGAGCAGGAAGGTTCTGTCATCAAGCTGATTCAGCGGTTTTATAAAAAGGACAAAGGAGGCAAATAACCGTGAAGCGTAAAATTTTGACTGCCCTTTTGTCTGCTGTGGCGGCTTTTAGCCTGTGGGTTTATGTGGTTACCGTAGTCAGCCCCGAATATGAGGAAACCTTCCGGGGGATTCCGGTTATCTTTCAGGGCGAATCGGTGTTGCAGGAGGACCGGAACCTGATGCTGATTTGTGAGGAAACCCCGACGGTTACCCTGCAGCTTTCCGGAAACCGTTCCGACCTGACAAAACTGAGCTCTTCCAATATCACCGTGACCGTAGACCTTTCCAAGGTATACGAAGCCGGTACTCCGGAGCTGAACTACACCGTATCCTACCCCGGCAATGTGCCTAACAACGCCGTGACGATTCTGAACCGTTCGCCGGAAGGTATCCAGCTGGAGATTGTGGAGCGGGCAACCAAAGACATTCCCGTGGAAGTGGTTTACACAGGCACACTGCCTGAAAACTACATTAAGGAAAAGCCGGAGCTGGATTATGCCACCATTCAGGCGAAAGGACCAAAAGCCACCCTGGAGCAGATTGCCGGCGCCCGGATTGAGGTAGCTCTGGACGGCGCTACCGAGACAATCACTGAGAAATATACCTATACGCTGTGCGACGAGGCCGGCGAGCCTGTGGATGCCAAGCATATTCAGACCAACCTGGACAGCGTAAATATGACGCTGCCCATCAAGAAGCTCAAGGAAATCAGCCTGAAGCTGAATGTGATTTATGATAATGCTGTCACCGCGCAGAATACCACGGTCACTCTGGACCATACTTCCGTTCTGATTTCCGGCAGTGAGCATCAGCTGGAAGGTTTTGACGAGCTGGTCATCGGAACGGTAGACCTGACAACCCAGTATGAAGATGCCGTGCTGACGTTCCCCATCGAATTGCCGGAGGGAATTGGCAATGAAAGCGGCATTTCCGAAGTGCGGGCAACGGTCAACCTGCCAAATCTGGCAACCAAAACCCTGAAGGTGATTTCCATTACGCCCATCCATACGCCTGCGGGAATGCTCCCTTCGGTCTCTACGCAGGAAATCGAAATTACGCTCCGGGGTCCTCAGGCGCAGATTGAGGCCATTGACGAAAGCGCTTTGACCGTGACTGTAGACCTTAGCGCAGGACAGGCCGGTACAAACCGCTATGATGCCACAGTAACTGTCAGTAACCGATTCCCCAATGTGGGGGTTATGGGCCGCTACACGGTATTGGCGATTTTGACGGAAATCAGCTAAGTTGACTGAGTTATAAAGGAAAAGGGGATAATCGCATTGATTAAGAGTATGACCGGCTACGGCCGCGCAGTACAGACCGTCAACGGACGGGAATTCACAGTAGAGATTCGCTCTGTCAACAACCGGTATCTGGATTGTTCTGTCCGGCTGCCCCGTATGCTCAGCTTTGGCGAGGAGGCGGTGAAGCAGGCGGTCAAGGCTTCTGTATCCCGCGGTAAAGTGGATGTATACATTTCTGTGCGCAGCGAGGGCGGAGAAGAAGCGCAAATCAGCCTGAACAAGGCTGTGCTGGAGGGGTACCTGGCGGCAATGCGCCAGATGGTAGACGAGTACGGTGTGAAAGATGACATTCAGGTATCCACCGTCTCCCGGCTTCCGGAAGTGTTTCTGGTGGAAAAGCCCCAGGTGGACGAGGAGCATCTGCTCAAGGACCTGATGCAGGTGGTCAATGGAGCGCTGGAAGGCTACGATGCCATGCGGTGCGCGGAAGGCAAGGCAATGGAGGACGACCTGCGAAGCCGTGGACAGACTATTTTATCAATGGTCAGTCAAGTGGAAACCGGCAATGCCCAGACCGTGTCGGATTATCGGGCAAGGCTGGAGGCAAAAATCAAAGAGGTGCTGGATAACACCGCCATTGACGAAAGCCGTATTCTCACAGAGGCCGCGATTTTTGCGGATAAGGTTGCTGTGGACGAAGAAACCGTTCGGCTTCGCAGTCATCTGCGGCAGATGGACGCAATGCTCTCTGCCGGCGGCGCCGTGGGCAGAAAGCTGGATTTTCTTCTGCAGGAAATGAACCGGGAGACCAATACCATCGGTTCCAAGTGCACGGATGTAGCGCTGGCGAGAATTGTGGTGGATATTAAGGCCGAATTGGAAAAGATTCGTGAGCAAACCCAAAACATAGAGTAAGAGGGCAGTATGAAACTGATTAACATTGGCTTTGGGAGCTTGATAGCGGCCGGACGGGTAATTTCCGTGTTGGAGCCGGAGTCCGCGCCTATTAAGCGTATGATGCAGGAAGCAAAGGACCGGGGAATGTTGATAGATGCCTCTTATGGGCGCAAAACCAAGTCCGTGCTGCTGATGGATACAGACCACGTGGTTCTGTCCTCCCTCACGCCGGAGGTGCTGGCGGCCCGCCTGGAAAGCAAGGAGGAAACGCTGTGAACAAAGGGAAACTTTTTGTGATATCCGGCGCATCCGGAGTGGGAAAAAGCACGGTTCTTGCCAAGGTGATGGCATCCCGGGATGACCTGCGGTTTTCTGTCTCTGCCACCACCCGTCCTCCCCGTCCGGGAGAACAGGACGGCGTGAATTATTACTTTGTGTCCAAAGATACCTTTCTGGATATGATTGCCCGGGAGGAATTCCTGGAATATGACGAGCACATGGGCAATTACTACGGCACGCCCAGGGGCCAGGTGGAGGAAAAACTCCTTGGAGGCCACGTGATTTTGGATATTGAGCCGGTAGGCGCGTTCAATGTGCGTAAGACCTGCCCGGATGCGGTGCTGATTTTTATTGCGCCGCCCTCTTTGCAGGAGCTCAACGCCCGCCTGCGGGGCCGGGGCGATACTTCGGAAGAACAGATCGCCCTTCGCACGGAACGGGCCGCGTGGGAAATGGAACAGAGCAAAGTGTATGACTACATTGTGATCAACGACCGGGTGGAAGCCTGTGCCGATGAAATACTGAATATTATCGCCCATGCGGCGGATTGAAATTGGAGGAAACCGAAATGTTATACCCCCCCGTAGCAGATTTAATCAAGCACGTTGACAGCCGTTACCTGCTGGTCAATGTGGTAGCAAGCAGAGCAAGACAGATTGCCGATCAGGCAGAGCAGCTCCAGGAGGAACTGCCGGATAAGCCTGTTACTTTGGCAATTCGGGAAGTGGCTGAGGGCAAGCTTTCTGCCACATTGAAAGAGGAATATACGCACTAATCGGGAATAAACGAACAAAAGGAGGGGCTTTATGATTGCAAAAATTGCTGTGAGCGCGGCTAATTTTGCCATTGATAAGCCCTATTCCTATTTTATTCCCCAGGAAATGTCTCTTGCGCCCGGAGTCCGGGTAACCGTTCCTTTCGGCCGGGGCAACCGGCGCGCGGAGGGCGTGGTGCTTTCTGTGGAGGAAGGGGAGAATACCGGCCTGAAAACGGTGGAATCCGTGCTGGACGACACCCCGGTTCTTTCCGATACCATGCTGCGCCTGGCGGCATTTTTGCGGGAGCGGTGCTATTGCAGCTTTTACGATGTGATTCGGGCGATGCTGCCGGCGGGCCTGTGGTTTCAGACAAAGGAGAACTACTGCCTGACTGAAGATATCTCCTGGCAGGAAATGGCTGTGCGCCAGAAGGATGCGCGGACGATTCTGCAGATTTTGCAGGATTGCGGTGGCTGCGCAGACGGTAAAACCCTGCGTGATGCCGTTGCCGACGAGGAAGCCTTTGAAAAGGCGGTTGCATACCTGGTTCGCAAGAAGTGGATTCTGGCGCAGCGGGATTATGCCCGGAAGGTAACGGACAAAACCGAGCAAATTGCCACATTGGCCTCTGCCGCAGAAGAAGCGATGGAGTACGCAGCCAGCCGCCCGAAATCTGCGCTGATGCAGAAAAGCGTGTTGGAACTGATGTGCGCTGTGGGCAGCGCCTCGGTCAAGGAGATTTGCTATTATACCGGCGCGAAGCCTTCCACGGTACGGCGCTTGGCAGAGCTTGGCTATCTGGAGCTTTCCGACCGGGAAGTTTTCCGATGCCGTCAAATCCAACCGGTGCGTGTGGATAAGCCTCTGGTTTTGAATGAACAGCAGCAGACGGCCTTTGACGGACTTTCCCAACAACTGTGCCAGCCGGAGCCGGGAACGGCGCTTTTATACGGCGTGACCGGATCGGGAAAGACTTCTGTGTATATCAAGCTGATTCAGCAGTGCCTGGAGCAAGGAAAACAGGCTGTTCTCCTTGTCCCGGAAATTGCGCTGACGCCTCAGCTTTTGGGATTGATGGCGGCGTGGTTCGGAGAGCAGGTGGCAGTATTGCACAGCAGCCTGCCGGTAGGCGAACGTTACGACCAGTGGAAGCGCATCCGTTCTGCAGATGCAAAAGTGGTAGTAGGTACCCGTTCTGCGGTTTTTGCGCCCTGTAAAGAGCTTGGCCTTATCATTATGGATGAGGAACAGGAGCACTCTTATAAATCGGACAATACTCCCCGCTACGAGGCCCGGGATGTGGCTTTGTGGCGCGGGTATAAAGAAAAAGCCTTGGTGCTGTTTGGCTCTGCCACACCTTCGGTGGAAACGATGTACCAGGCAAAAGCCGGCAATTACCGGCTGTATACTCTGCAAAACCGCTGGGGCGGCAATCCTTTGCCCCAGGTGGAAATTGTGGATATGCGCGAGGAAGTAAAGCAGGGCAACGACCTTTCCCTAAGCTATCCTCTGGCAGATGCCATTCGGCAAACTGCCGACGGGGGCAAGCAGACCATTTTGTTTCTGAACCGAAGGGGAAACAGCCGCGCGCTGGTGTGCGTGGACTGCCGGGAAGCGCCGGAATGTCCCCGGTGCAGCGCAAGGCTTACATACCATAGTGCCAACGAACGGCTGATGTGCCATCACTGTGGGTATTCCCAGACCGTTCCCAACCGGTGCCCTGTATGCGGCGGACCGATGAAGCGGGTGGGAACGGGTACGCAGAAGATTCAGGAAGAATTGAACGCTTTGTTCCCGGACCTGAAAACAGACCGTATGGATACGGACACTGTCAACGCGACCAACAGCCATGAAAAGATTCTCCACCGGTTCCAGTCAGAGAATATTCCTGTGCTGGTGGGAACGCAGATGGTGGCCAAAGGACTGAATCTGCACAATGTCACATTGGTTGGCGTGTTGGATGCGGATTTGGGCCTTTACGCCGACAGCTACCGCGCGCACGAATCCACCTTCAATATGATTACGCAGGTGGTGGGCAGAGCCGGACGGGGCGATACAGCCGGCCGCGCGCTGATACAGACTCTTGTGCCGGAGCATAAGGTCATCACCCTTGCGGCGCAGCAGGATTATGACAGCTTTTACGAACTGGAAATCGGAATGCGGCGTATACAAAACTGCCCGCCCTTTGCGGACCTGGCAGTGGTGACATTTACCGGCCCGGACGAAGCGAAAGTTCTTCGTGGCGCCGCCAAATTCCGGGAAAGTCTGAACAACTGTATGAAACTGCCGGAGTACGGCGGACAAAGCTATACGCTATTGGGCCCTGCGCCCTGTCCTGTGCCCAAAATCAATTACAATTTCCGCTATCGCCTGACATTGCGCTGCAGTCTGACCCGACCGGTGCGCCGCTTGTTGGGACACCTTTTGCGGCAATTTAGTCAGGACAGAGAAAATAGGACCGTTTCTGCCTTTATCGACGTAAACGGTTATGACTAATGAGGTAAACTATGGGATTGAGGAAGATTTTAACCACCGAAGAGGCCGCCCTGCATAAGACCTGCAGACCGGTTACAGAATTCAACAGCAAGCTGCATACGCTTCTGGACGATATGCGCCAGACTTTGCAGGAGGCTGACGGCGTGGGGTTGGCTGCGCCGCAGGTGGGTATTTTACGCCGGGTGGTGATTGTAGACACCGGCGAGGAAATTCTGGAACTGATAAATCCTGTGCTGGTGGAAACCTCCGGCGAACAGACCGGTGCGGAAGGCTGTTTGAGCGTACCGGGAAAATACGGCCTGGTTACCCGGCCGATGTATGCCACCGTACGGGCCCAGGACCGCAACGGCGAGTGGTATGAGTACGAGGGAGAGGAACTGATTGCCCGGTGCTTTTGCCACGAACTGGACCATCTGGACGGCATTGTCTATACCGAACGGATGGAACGCTTCCTCACAGATGAGGAATTGGAAAACTTAGGCTGATCGGAGGAAACACCATGCGTGTTGTGTTTATGGGTACGCCGGACATTGCGGCCACCTGCCTGAAAAAAATAATTGCAGACGGCTTTGAAGTGGTGGGCGTGTATACACAGCCGGACAGACCCAAAAACCGCGGTATGAAGCTAAGCTATTCTCCGGTTAAGGAAGTGGCGCTGGAGCAGGGGATTGCCGTATACCAGCCGGAACATTTCCGGGAGGACGAAACGGTAGAGCAGCTGCGTCAGCTGCGCCCGGACGTGGTGGCGGTGGTTGCCTACGGACGGATTTTGCCCCAAAGAGTTCTGGATATTGCCCCTGAGGGTTTTATCAATATCCACGCCAGTCTGCTGCCTGCCTACCGCGGCTCTGCGCCTTATCAGTGGGCAGTGCTGGACGGCCAAAAGGAAACGGGCGTTACGGCAATGTTTTTGTGCCGGGAAATGGATGCCGGCGATATGATTGAGAAGGTGGCGACCCCCATCGGACCGGACGAGACAGCCGGTCAGCTGTTGGACAGACTGGCGGTGATCGGCGCCGAACTGCTGAGTAAAACCTTGAAGGCTGTGCAGGACAAAACCGTATCTGCCCAGCCCCAGGACCACAGCAAAGCAACCTTTGCCCCTATGCTGGATAAAACAATGTGTCCCATTGACTGGAACCGGACTGCCCGGCAGGTTCACGACCACGTGCGTGGTATGAATCCCTGGCCTGTGGCTACGGCAGAAATTCAGGGACAGCGTTTCAAAATATACGAAACCGCCGTTGTGGATGAAACCTCCCGCAATCAGCCGGGAACGATTCTTGCATTAACCAAAACCGGTCTGAAGGTGGCCTGCAGTCAGGGCGCGGTGGAAATCCGTGTTTTGCAGGCAGAGGGCGGTAAACGGATGGCGTCGCCGGACTACTTCCGGGGTCACCCCTTGGAGCTGTGATATGAGCGCCAGAGAGACTGCCCTGAATGTGCTGATTGCCTGCCGTAAGGAGGGCGCCTGGTCAAACGGTATTCTGAAGGAGTATATCGTCCGTGACCGCCTGGACCGCCGGGAGGCAGCACTGGCAACCCGCCTTTGCTACGGAGTCCTGCAAAATCGGCTGAAACTGGACTTCTATTTACAGCAGTTGCTTACGGGGAAATTGAAGGACTTGCATCCTGCGGTGCGGGATATTCTCCATTTGGGACTGTACCAACTGCTGGAAACCGATAAAATTCCCGAATCCGCCGCAGTCAATGAATCTGTGGCGTTGGTGAAAAAGTATTGCGGCAAGGTAGGCAGCGCGCCGGGCCTGGTCAACGCAGTGCTCCGCCGCGCGGCGCGGGACCGTGAACAACTGCAGCCTCCCAAATCCTATGTGGACCGATACAGCCATCCACAGGAATTGGTGGATTTATTCAAAAAAGACCTGGGCAAAGACTGTCTGGAACAGATGTTCCTGGCCAATAACAGCGCGCCGCAGACCGTGGTGCAGGTGAATACCACGCGGACAACAACCCGGCAGCTTTATGAAATGCTTGCCCAAGAGGGAATCGGCGCAGAAGCCCACCCGTGGATGAAAGACTGCCTGGTCCTTTCTGCCACAGGAGCGCTGGAACAATGTAATGCCTTCCAAATGGGCCTGTTTTATGTGCAGGACCCCGCCGCAAAGCTCAGCGTTCTGTGCGCGCAGCTTCCCCGGGAGGGAGCGCAGGTGCTGGACTGCTGCGCCGCGCCTGGCGGAAAAAGCTTTGCCGCCGCAATCGCGATGGAGGGCAGGGGAACGATCGTTTCCTGCGATATCCACCCCCACAAAATCAAACTGATAGACAGCGGCGCCCAGCGACTGGGCTTTTCCAACATTCTGACCCAGGTGCAGGATGCCTCTTCATGCCGGGAGGAATGGGTGGAGAAAATGGATGCCGTTATTGCGGATGTTCCCTGTTCCGGCTATGGCATTATTCGGAAGAAGCCGGACATCCGGTACAAAGACCCGAAAAAGATGGAAGACCTTCCTGCCCTGCAGCTGGAAATTTTACGCACGCAGGCAAAATACGTCAAATCCGGCGGCATCCTGCTGTATTCCACTTGTACGCTTTTGCGCCGGGAGAATGAGGAGGTTGTGGCGGAATTTCTGAAGGAAAACAGCGATTTCACCCTACAACCCCTGTCTTTGCCGGAGGTATTTCCGGAAAACCGGAGCGGTATGCTCACCTTAATTCCGGGGCAGTACGATACAGACGGCTTTTTTATTTGCAAACTTCGGAGAAAATGAAATGAACCATATCAAGTCTATGACGCTGATGCAAATCGGCGCGCTGTTAAAAGAGCTTGGCCAACCGGCTTTCCGTGCCGGTCAGGTGTACAGTTGGCTCCATAAGGGCGTCCGATCTTACGAGGAGATGACCAACATTCCTCAGGCCCTGCGTCAGGTACTTGCCGAGCAGTATCCCATTAACGCGCCACAGGTAGTGCGTAAGCAGGAGTCCCAAAAGGACGGTACCATCAAGTACCTGTGGCAGCTTTCCGACGGAAACTGTGTGGAAACGGTGCTGATGCGGTATCATTACGGCAATACGGTGTGCATTTCCACGGAAGTGGGATGCCCGATGGGCTGCGCCTTCTGCGCGTCTACCTTAGGCGGCCTGGTGCGCCGGTTAGAGCCCCACGAGATGCTGGATCAGGTCCTTTTCACGCAGGTGGATTCCGGTTGTGCGATATCTCATATTGTGTTAATGGGAATTGGAGAACCTCTGGATAATTTTGACAATGTAATGCGTTTTTTGGAACTGGTGAACAGTCCCGAAGGAATGAACATTTCCATGCGCCATATCAGCTTGTCCACCTGCGGCCTGGTGCCCCGGATCGACGAACTGGCGCAGAAGAAGCTGCAGCTGACCCTGTCAGTATCTTTGCACGCTCCCAGCGATGAGATTCGTTCGCAGATTATGCCAGTAAATAAGGCGTATCCGGTAGAGCAGCTGTTGGATGCATGCCGCCGGTATTATGAAGCAACCGGGCGGCGGATATCCTTTGAGTACGCTATGATTGACGGTGTAAACGATACGGAAGAAGCCGCAAGACTGCTGATACGGCGCTTAAAAGGAATGGGCGCCCACGTGAATTTGATTCCGTTGAATTATGTGCAGGAAAGTCCGCTCAAACCCAGCACCCGACAGGCCGTTGCCCGTTTTCAAAAGATGCTGGAGGATGCGTCACTTCCCACCACCGTCCGCCGCAGTCTGGGCGGGGATATTGATGCCTCTTGCGGACAGCTCCGCAGAAACTATACCAAAGAAAAAAATCAGTGAAAGGAGACCTCTCTATGCAGTATTGGGCTCTGACAGACCTGGGCTGTGTCCGCGCCAATAATCAGGATGCCTACCAGGTTGAGGAACTGAATAGAAATGCCGTTTTGTGCGTGGTTTGCGACGGAATGGGCGGAGCAAAATCCGGAAATATTGCCAGTACTTTGGCGGTGGATGTGTTTACGCAGGAGGTCAAACGCACCTGGAATGCGGCAATGGATGCGCAGACGTTGGAGCAGATGCTCCGCAGTGCGGTTAAGCTGGCGAATTTTACGGTATTTGACCAATCCCAGCAGTTTGAAGAATTTTCCGGAATGGGTACAACGTTGGTTGCCGCCCTCATACAGGGCAAAAAGGCCACGTTTGTGAACGTGGGTGACAGCCGGGGTTATAAAATTGACCGGGATGGCATACACCAGATTACCGTTGACCATTCCCTGGTGCAGATGATGGTAGACAGGGGAGAGCTGACCCAGGAACAGGCCAGAACCTACCCCGGAAAAAACTACATAACCCGAGCCATCGGTACAGAGCCGGTAACCCAATGCGATGTGTTTCAGTGCAAACTGGAACGGGGAGACTGCGTACTGCTGTGCAGCGACGGCCTGACCAATCTGGTGGACGATCAGGAGATTTTATTTGAGGTTGCCCACGGAGTAGACAAACGCAAATGCTGCGAGCAGTTGTTTGCCATCGCGAAGAATCGGGGCGCGCCGGATAATGTGACCTGTGTTCTGGTCCAGATTTGATTCGGTGGCGAAAGGAGTTATCAGGTATGGATAAGTATATTGGCCGCCTGCTGGATAATCGGTATGAGATCCTGGAAGTGATCGGTACCGGCGGCATGGCAGTTGTTTATAAAGCCCGTTGCCACCGGTTGAACCGTTTGGTGGCAATCAAGATTTTGAAGAATGATTATTTGGAGGACGAGGATTTCCGCCGCCGTTTCCATGCGGAAAGCCAGGCAGTCGCAATGCTCAGTCATCCCAATATTGTTTCTGTGTATGACGTGTCTACTTCGGTTTCTCTGGAAGCGGATTACATCGTTATGGAGCTGATTGAGGGTATCACCCTGAAGCAGTATATGGAAAAAAAGGGCGTACTGAATTGGAAAGAGACGCTGCATTTTGCCATGCAGATTGCCAAAGCTCTGGAACACGCCCACAGCCGGGGAATTGTACACCGGGATATTAAACCGCATAATGTAATGGTGCTGAAAAACGGCTCTGTGAAGGTGACGGATTTCGGCATTGCCCGCCTGATGTCCAAAGGCGATACCTTGACCAAAGAGGCATTGGGTTCTGTGCACTACATTTCACCGGAGCAGGCAAAGGGCGGCCGCGTGGACGACCGTTCCGATATCTACTCCCTGGGCGTTGTTATGTACGAAATGATGGCAGGCAGACCGCCCTATGAAGGGGAATCTCCTGTGGCGGTGGCCATCCAGCATATCAACGGCGGCGCAGTTATGCCCTCTGCGCTGAATCCCAATATTCCCGGCGGTATGGAGCAAATCATCATGAAGGCGATGGCCCACGAGATTACCGACCGATATTCCTCCGCTACGGCAATGCTGGCGGATATGGATGATTTCCGGAAGGACCCGGCCATGCAGTTTGCCTATCCCGTACCTTCTGTGGAGGAAGGAAATCTCTATCATCTCAAGAGCACGACGCCCATCCAAACATCCGCACCCAAGGCGCCGATTGACCGGATGACCGAGCAGTCTCAGGCCCGGCGCAACGCCCGGCAAGCGGCTTCCGCCGCGGCAGCCGCCGCCAGCGCCGCAGAGGCCGCAAAGAAACAGCAGGCAAAACGCCGCAATCAGGAACGGGCAGAAAGCAGCAGCCGTGTGGCAACGATAGCCATTATTATCTGCTCTCTGGTAGCGTTGGTAGCCATTGGCATATTCTTGTATACGCTGCTGAACGGCGGATTGAGCGGAACGCAGCTTGTGGAAGTACCTCAGCTTGTGGGCAAATATCAAAATGCCCTGAAAGCCTATCCGGGGTTGGAAGTGAAACTGGACAAAGAGGTTTACCACGATACCTATGAGGCGGGTCGCATCATTGAGCAAAAACCGGAGGCCGGTACCCTGGTGGCAAAGGGCACAGAAGTTTATATTGTGGTAAGTCTTGGCCAGACTGATGAGATCCTTATGCAGGATTTGGCAGGTTTATCCCAGACCCGGGCCATGGAAATTTTGGACAGTTACAGTCTGAATTTGGATGTGACCGTGGTAGAGCAGAGCGACGATACCGTCGCGGCAGGCAACGTAATCCGCACAGATCCTGCGGCCGATACAGAATTGACAGCCGAACAGAAGGTCACCCTTTATGTGAGCAAGGGCGAAGAAACCAAGACGGTCAATATGCCCAATCTGGTGTCCCAGAAGCTGGACATTGTCACCAATATCCTGCTCACCTACGGATTCCCCGAGCCGGATGTGGAATATGTGTTCAGCAATGAAACCAGCGGAACCGTTCTGACCCAGTCCGTACCCAAGAGCACAAAGGTGGAAGTGGATACGGTGATTAAGCTGCAAGTTTCCAAAGGCCCTGCGCCCACAGAACCCCCGGAAACAACCGTACCCATCGTTACAAAGAATGTGGTCATTGATTTGTCCGGACGGATTGCGGAAGAAAACACCTATGTACTGGTCAAGCGGGGAGATGTAGAGGTTTTCAATCAGGCGGTTGGCCCGGAAACCACGCAAATCACCCTGTCCAATCAGCAGGGAAGCGGCACAGTAGTCTATTCTGTATATATTGATGACCAACTTGCCTTCACAGAAAGCGTGGCATTTCGTTGATGATGCAGAAATATACCGGCCGCATAGTACGTTCTTTAAGCGGCTTTTACGATGTGAGCACGCCGGACGGCGTGTTTACCTGCCGGGGACGCGGCAGCCTGCGTTATGACAAAGAATGTCCATTGACCGGCGATATGGTACACATTACCGTGGAAAACGGTAGGGGAATGGTAGAAAAAATCCTCCCCCGGCGCAATCGGTTTATCCGCCCTGCGGTGGCCAATGTGGATGCGTTGGTGGTATTTGCCGCCAATGTAAATCCGGTCACAGAACCTTTCCTCATCGACCGGGTGGCAGCCATAGCCGGCGACCAGGGTGTGGAAGTGTATATCTGCATCAATAAATGCGATTTGGACCCGGCGTTGGACTTAAGCCGTATTTACCGGAATGCCGGATTTCCGGTAATTTGCGCCAGCGCCGAAACAGGAGAAGGCGCAGAGCAGCTGCGGGAACTGATTGACGGAAAGCTCACAGCATTTACAGGCAATACAGGCGTGGGAAAATCCAGTATGCTCAACCGCCTTTGCCCGGGTTTGGCGCTTGCCACAGGTGCGGTTTCCGAAAAATTGGGACGGGGCAGACATACTACCCGCCATGTGGAGCTGTATCATTTGGGCGGCGAAACCTACGTGGCAGATACGCCGGGATTTGCCTCCTTTGATACGGAGCAGATGGACATCATTCTGAAGGACAATCTGCAGTATGCGTTTTCCGACTTTGCCCCTTATTTGGGCGCTTGCCAATTCCACGACTGCTCCCACAGGACAGAGCCGGGATGCGCTGTCCGGGAAGCGGTGGAATCGGGAAGAATTGAGAAGAGCCGCTATGAGAGCTACCTGCGGCTGTATGAAAAATCCAGCCAAATCAAGCCCTGGGAAATGAAATGATGAACACCCTGCCTTTCGGCAGGGTGTTTTCCTTCTGACGGAGCTACGCACAAAAAATATGCGGCGGAATATCTTGGAATGAGCGGCTAAACCGCCACAAAATTTTGGAGGTATTCATTATGTATAACAATGGTTTCTGTGGTAACAACTGCTGGTGGATCATCATCCTGCTTCTGCTGTTCTGCGGCTGTGGCAACAATATGTGCGGTGGCACCTACACCAACAACTGTGGCTGCGACAACAACTGCGGTTGCTGCTAAATAAAGACGGGCGCCCGGTAGGGCGCCCTGTTTTTAT
>JAZUOF010000100.1:0-20127 GCA_045604565.1 Faecousia sp. | reverse complement strand
ACGTACTTCAGGCGGTCATTGGGAATAATAACCAAAGAGTCTACCTTGCCGGAAAGGGCATTGATACCAGACTCGGCCTGACGCATGCGGTTTGCACCTTCAAACTTGAAGGGCTTGGTCACAACACCGACCGTCAGGATACCGGCCTCGTGAGCCAGATCTGCAACAATAGGAGCAGCGCCGGTGCCGGTGCCGCCGCCCATACCAGCAGTGATAAAGACCATATCGGTGCCTTCCAGAATCTTGGCAATCTGAGCGCGGGACTCCTCAGCGGACTTCTGGCCAACTTCAGGCTTAGAGCCTGCGCCCATACCGCCGGTGAGCTTTTCACCAATCTGAACCTTGTTCTTACAAACGGATTTATTCAAATCCTGCTTATCCGTATTAATAACCACAAAATCAACACCGTCTACGCCGGCATTGATCATACGATTGATAACATTGTTACCTGCGCCGCCTACACCGATTACCTTAATCTTAACGACGCGATCCTGGAACATATCTGCCATTTCTTCTTCCTCCTATGTATGTTTTGCAGTGGAATTCCGGTCACACTGCTCCATTTAGAATATTACTTTTATATTCTATCCCTAAAATTACATTTGGTCAATAGAAATTTCGGCTTTTTTGCAATTATTTTTTGGAAAATACAGTAAATTACGAGAATTGTGAAAGAATCACCTGGTCCGGCCAAATGGTAAAGCTGGCATCCAGAATACCGGTTTGGTAGTCTGTGGTCTTGTCAATCGCCTGCTTAACGGCAGATACCTTGTAATCCAGTCCGCCGGTATCTCCCAGCAGAATTTGGAATCGATTACCGTACCACATTGTGATATTTCCCAAATCCGTAACATCCACAATGGCCATCTGACCAATAATGCCGTTCATTTCCATATACTGCAGGATAGAAATTGCCGCGTCCAAATAATCTTTTCCGTAAACGGTAACCGGTGTCGTAAACGCACTTTCTTCTTCCTCTACAGGCAATTCCGCCGCAACGGCTGCGCTTCCCTGCGCGGGATTCGCCAGTTTGACACCCAGTACACGGGTATAGTCTTCGGCAACGGATGCGTTGATTTTTTCCACAACGCGGCCGTCAGAATTGATCAGCCACCAGCTTTCATCCTCTGCTTCAATGGCATAGGCAATTTCAATCTCTGTAATATGAATATTGACCGTATTGGGCAATTCTATTCCAACCTGTACCGTTGCAACATAGGGAAGATTTGCAATAATATTCCCACTGATTTTTGCCTTACTGATGGTCAGCAGGTTTTCGCCCTCCTGAATACCGGATGCCTCACGGACATCCCATGCAGTATATTTATCCATACCGGACACTTTAATATTTTCCACCTTGAAGAAAATGGAAATGCTCAGCGTCACAGCAAGCACTACCGCTGCCACTGTAACCAGCCGCAGAATAAATCTGCCCCGGTGAAAGGGTTTTGGCGGCGTATATACAACATCGCTGTCTGCCGTCCTTTTCCGTCCGGTGTCGGCGGTGTTTCTCTTTTTTCTTTCTTTTGTTTCCATAGGTTATCTCCTGAGGGCAATATTTTCCATAATGGCGCATACACGTTCTGCAGAATCCGGCACGGACATACCGTGCAGGGCCTTGGCCATCGCCTGACGCCTTTGAGGATCCTTCAAAATCCCACGAATCTCATCCATCAGCTTTGAAGCTGTACAGTCCTTCTCCAGAACCACTACCGCGCCGCCCTTGTCGCCGAGAGCACGGGCGTTTTTCTCTTGATGGTTATCCGTAACATTAGGCGACGGAATCAGAATACAGGGCGTACCGGAGGCCGCGATCTCATTACAGGTAGACGCGCCGGCGCGGGCAATCACCACGTCTGCCGCCGCCATCACGGTGGGCATATCGTAAATATATTCCTTCATTTGAATGGCGGTGTCTGCGGTCAGGTCAATTCCCTTATCCTGCACACACTGCGGCATCCACTCCATTCCGAAGCTGCCCACCGCATGGATATGCTGGAACGGAAATCCGGCCTCTTTTTCCAGGCGAAACAGCTCTGCCATCGTTTCGTTCATCGCCTTTGCGCCCTGAGAACCGAAGGCAGAAACCACAACAGGTCTTTCATCTACGCCCAATTCCTTGCGGGCAGCTTCGCGCTGTGTAAAGATAAACTCCCGCCGAACCGGCATCCCCACAATCTCCACACGGGAAGCGTCCTTATAATACTGAACACTTTGCGGAAAACAGACCATCACTTTTTGGACTTTGCCGGAAATCATACGGGTTGTCAGACCCGGCATAGCATTGCTTTCGTGGACGCAGGTAGGAATCCCCATCTGACTGCCTGCCAACAGCGGCGGAAAGCTTGCATATCCGCCCGTTCCCACAATCACATCCGGTTGAAAATCCCGATAAATTTTTTTGCATTTCTTTACAGCAGAGAAGATATTGCGCACCGCGCGGAGATTCCACTTCAGCGCTCTCCAGCTTTTTCCCCGGCTGATTCCGTAGGAAGGGATGGAAATCAGCTGATAGCCGGCTTTGGGAATCAGTTCTTTTTCCAGGGGTTCTTCACCGCCGATGAACAGAATACGGCTGTCCGGGTGACGTTCCTTCCATATATTGGCTACGGCAATCGCAGGATTGATGTGGCCTCCTGTGCCGCCGCAGGTAAATATCACATTCATAGAGATCCCTCCTGTTTTGCCGCCCTGTTTCTGCCTCTGGAAATACTCAGCAGTATTCCCATCTCTCCCAGATGCACCGCCAATGCCGTTCCGCCATAGGAGAAAAACGGCAATGCCACACCGGTGGAGGGCAGCAAATTGGATACCACTCCCATATTGAGAATGGTCTGTACTGCAACAAGTGTAATGATGCCTGCCGCCAAAACGGTAGAAAACCGGTCCGTAGCGCGCAGAGCTATCCAATAGCCGCGAAGAATCAGCGCCGCAAACAGCAGCGCAATCAGCACCGCTCCCACCAAGCCCAGCTCCTCGCAGACAACAGCAAAAATATAATCGTTATACTGAAAGGGCAAGTACAGATATTTCTGTCGGCTCTTTCCCAGTCCCAGTCCAAACAAACCGCCGGAACCAATGGCGTAAAGTGATTGCAGGATTTGATAGCCTGTATCCCCCGGATCCTGCTCCGGATGAAACCATGCGGTAATGCGGTCTCCTGCATAACCTAACAGGCTGACATAGACAATCATAAATACTACCGCCGCGCCGGCACCTGCCAGCAGCCACTTGGGATTTGTGCCGGCAACAAACATCATCACCACGCCCACCATGCCCAGCAGCATAATGGCAGATAAATGCCGTTCCAGCGCAAGGGGCACAAGGATGCCCAGCATCGCCGCGCCAAAGCCCAGTACGCCATAGCGAAATTGTTTGGTATTTGCGCCATAATTCTTGGTCAGCCTTGCGAATAGCAGAATCATGGTGAATTTGGCAACTTCTGACGGCTGAAACTGCAGTCCTGCTATATTAATCCAACGTTTTGCGCCATTCACTGTCTCGCCAAACAGCAGTACCATCAAAAGCAGCACAATACTGACAATGTAGAGCGGCCAGGCAAGCTTCAACCAAAATTCTGCCGGCAGCCGGCTCATCACTGTCATTGCCGCAAGACCGATTACCGCAAAAACCGCCTGACGCTGTAAATAGCGGGTGGAGGTTTCGTAGCCTGTATCGTACAGGCTTTGGGCATAACTTGCTGAATACAGCATCGTAAGTCCAATGCACAGCAACAGCAGCAGCAATATCAGGAAGGGATAATCCACACGTTCACCCGCAGAGGGTAACCTTCTGCGGCGTTCCTCTTTGGCATACAGTGCTCTGACTGCTGCCATAAAGGTCTCCTTTCAGGGTTTTACAGACTAAACCACGCGATAACACACATTACCAAAGAAACTGTCGAGAATACCAATACAATCTTGACTTCCTTCCACCCGCACATCTCAAAGTGGTGATGGATCGGCGCCATTTTGAATACACGCTTGCCGTGAGTCAGTTTGAAATAGCCGATTTGGATGATATCGGAAATAACCTCCATCATATACACAAAGCCAACCAGCGGCAGAATCAAAGGCATATCCAGCGCAAACGCCAACGCGCAGACAACACCTCCCAAAAACAGCGATCCGGTATCCCCCATAAACACCTTGGCAGGATGCCAGTTGTAAAACAGATACGCAATCAATGCCGCAAACAGGCAGGCAGGCAGAAGAGCCAAATCCAAAAAGCCTCTGGTATAAGCCACTACCGCAAAGAATACCATAACCGGTAAAGTAACCGTGCTGGACAGGCCGTCCACACCGTCGGTCAGATTGACCGCATTTACCGTTCCCACCATCACGAACATAGCAAAGAAGATGTACACAATGGGATGAATCTCAAAATTCACATGGAAAAACGGTATGTACAGGTTACACATATTGTTTTCATTGCAGAGGGTCCCGTTCTTATACAGAACATACAGGTAGATAGCAGAAACTGCCAACTGCAAAAGAATCTTCTGCAACGCAGTCAGGCCCAAATCCCGTTTAAATTTGACCTTGCAAAAATCATCCAGAAAACCAACCAAGCCAAAACATAAAGCCAGCGCCAATGCGTAAAACACGGTGTAGTCTGTAATGGTGAACAAATTGACCACCAGGCAGATAACCGCCGCGCCAATAAACATCAGTCCTCCCATCAGGGGTGTACCTGCCTTATAGTTATGCCAGGTAGGACCAATCTCGCGGACGGACTGTCCGGCCTTCAACGCTCTCAAGATGGGCAGCAGCACCAGTCCCAGTACGCCGGATATGACACCGCCGGCTAAGGCTGTCAGGATGATTCTTGTCATGGATATATCCTCCAATCACACTTCTTTTTGTGCAAACTTATCTAATATCAATTCCATTCGCATACCGCGGGAGCCTTTGAAAAGAATCACATCCCCCGGTTTTGCGATTGTGTTCAGGTATTGGGATAGGGTATCCCGTTCCGTATAGGCTCTTACCGTTTCCCCGGTCAGGCCAAACTGTACCGCGCCCTCCAGGACATAGTGGCTGTTCGGTCCAAAGGCAAGTACGATATCTGCCTTTTGCGCTGCGATTTGTCCTATTTCCTTATGGGCAGCCGGCGCGTGTTCGCCCAGCTCCAGCATATCGCCCAGCACGGCAATCCGCCGCCCGGTACGGTTCCCCAGCACCGCGAGAGCCGCCGCCATAGACTCCGGACCTGCATTATAGCAATCACTGATGACTGTGCAGCCGTGAAGCTGTAAAATTTCCTGGCGGCCTGCCATCGTCCGAAAGTCCGACAGACCCTTTTGAATTTTCTCATCGGCAATATGCAGCGCTTTTCCTGCCGCAACAGCCGCCAAAGAGTCTGCCACATAATGCTGACCCTCCAGCGCAAGAAAAACAGGAATTATCCCGCCGTCATAGACCGCATCGTAGAAGATACCCTCCGGTGTCTGGCGGATATTTTCCCCGCTGATACCACAAGCGGTATTCTCTGCGCCGAAATATACGGTCGGTACCTGCAAACGCGTCCGGCTTTCCCAAAGCATACGGTCATCGCCGTTCAGAAGCAATGTGCCGCCGGGTTTCAGGCCTTCCAAAATCTCCATCTTTGCCTGCAGAATTCCCTCTCTGGATCCGAGATTCTCAATATGCATCGTTCCAATATTGATAATCACCGCCACATCCGGGCATCCGATTTTCGTCAGATAACGAATTTCGCCAAAGTGGCTCATACCCATTTCCAGTACCGCCACCTGTGTGCCTTCAGGCATACCCAATATCGCCGCAGGCATTCCCAAATCATTATTCCGGTTTGCGGGGGTCTTTGCCACCTGGTAGGAGGTTTCCAGCACAGACACGATCATTTCCTTGGTTGTACTTTTTCCCACAGAGCCTGTGACCGCGACCACCTTAGCGCCCATTCGACGCAATTCTTCCCTTGCCAGCTGTCCCAAAGCAATCCGGGTATCCTCCACGATAATGGCAGGATAGTCCCCATCGCAATGGTTGCACAGGACTGCCGCTGCGCCCTTTTCCAGCGCCGCAGGAATAAAATCGTGTCCGTCACGGGCAGCCTTAATTGCCACAAACAGCTGTCCGCTCTGAAGATTACGGGAGTCGTATTCCGCGCCTAAAAAGGTCACGTCCTTATATTTCGGATCGATACGCCCGCCGACCCATTGGGCGGCTTGCTGTAAGGTGATCCTGCCCATATCAGTTCCTCTTTTCCTTCAGCTTGTCACGGACAATTTCACGCTCATCCATAGGATACTTGATACCGTTGATTTCCTGGTACATTTCGTGACCCTTGCCGGCTAACACAATTATATCATTTTTTTCTGCAATGTCCATAGCGTATGCGATTGCCTGGACGCGATTTTCTATCACCGTATAGTTCTTTTTTTCCGGAGCAATCCCTTTAACCACATCCCGGATAATTGCCGCAGGGTCTTCCGTACGGGGATTATCGGAGGTAATCACCGCAATATCTGCAATGTCCGTTCCGATTCTGCCCATAATTGGGCGCTTTACCGGGTCGCGGTCTCCGCCGCACCCAAACACGGCGATCAATCTGCCCTTACAGAAACCCTTTACAGAACTCAGGACATTGAGCAGTCCGTCGGGAGTATGGGCAAAATCGATCATCACGGTGTAGTCCTTACCGGGGGTGGGAACAACCTCCACTCTACCCTTCACGCCGTGAGCGCTTGCCAGAGCCGCAGCTGCATCTTCAGCAGAAATTCCAAGTTTTTCTGCAACACCCAGCACTGTCAGCGCATTATATACGGTAAACTTACCGGGGATGGGCAGTTGGACCGGGATTTCTTTGCCGTTGCGAACCGCTGTAAAGCGAACGCCGTCAGCAAGCAGCTCCATATCCCGGGCAAACAAATCCTCCTCTGCGCGCAGGGAGATTTTCAGCACAGGTGTCTCAGACATTGCGGTAACCGGTTTAAACCATTCGTCGTCGCAGTTTCCCACCGCGCTGTCGCATCTGGCAAAGAGCAAGGCCTTTGCCTGGCAGTATGCCTGCATTGTTTTATGGAAATCCAGGTGGTCCTCTGTCAGGTTGGTAAAGGCCGCCACATCAAAGTGAATTCCCCCAACACGTTCCAGCGTCAGCGCATGGGATGAAACCTCCATTACCACATATTCACAGCCAGCATCCCGCATAGCTGCGAAGAGCGCCTGTAAATCCAGGCTTTCCGGCGTGGTATGCTCCGAAGGCACCAGAGTATCCCCAATCATATTTCCGGTCGTGCCCACCAAACCTACTTTTGCGCCCTTCACCTTTTCCAAAACGTGCTTAAGCATCAATGTAACGGAAGTTTTGCCGTTTGTACCTGTGATGCCAATTACCTTCATATTTTTCGCAGGGTGCCCGTAGAAGTTTGCGCCGATCTGCGCCAACGCCAACCGATCCGATTCCACGACCACGCAGGGAACATCCTGGTCAGGCGCTTTCGCAGTCACCACAACAACCGCTCCCTTTTCCATTGCGGAAGGGATAAAGCGGTTTCCGTCTGTGGCAAAGCCAGCTACCGCTACAAACAGATTGCCCGGCTGTACCTTTCGGGAATCATAGGCCACCCCGGTCACTTCCATATTCAAGTCCGCAGAACACTTGCTGACTGCAACACCCTGTAAAAGTTGGCTTAATTTCATAACGATTCTCCTTTGTATGTAATCCTCCGTCAATCGGCTGCGGTGGTATCGGCAAATTCCAGCCGAACGGTTGTTCCCACCTTTACCGCCGTGTCCTTGGGAATATCCTGTGCGGTCGCTCTCACCGTGGTGGAGACTTCCGTATTTCCGCTGACCAGTACATACAGTCCGGCCTGCGATGCCGCCACACTGGCCTGATATCGATTCATACCGGAAAAATCCGGCACTTTGGTCATTGGTGTCTGAGGGTCTTCCCCAAAATACAGCAGCACCTGACTCCCACCGGGTACGATACTGCCTGCAGAGGGAATCTGGGATGTAACGGTCAGTTCCGAGCCCTGCATTTGCGCCGTCAAACCGGCTTTTTTCAGCACCGCCTCTGCTTCCGCGGCCTTCATACCGGTCAGGTCTTCCATTACCACTTCTTTTCCGGCCGGGTCACTCTCCGCATAGGATTGCTCCACACCCAGATACGGCAGAATATCTGCCATAACTGCGCCTACTGTTGGCGCTGCCATAACACCGCCGGAAATATACAGTCCGGTAGAGCGGGACGGAGTATCCAGGGCTACCAGTACAATATACTCCGGATTGTCCATAGGCGCAACCCCTACAAAGGAAACAATTTTATCCAGTGTTAAGTTTCCGCTTTCATCCCGCACATCAATTTTTTCACTTGTTCCGGTTTTTCCGCCAATGCTAAACCCGTAAACCTGGGCATTTTTTGCCGTACCCTCCGACACCACCGATGCAAGCAGCTGGCGCATCGTTGCAGAGGTTTCCTCACGGATCACCTGACGCAAAACAGTTCTTTCCTGCTTCAGAACCGTGTTGCCCTGTTCATCCATAATTTCAGCCACAATGTACGGTTCCAGCAGATATCCGCCGTTTACTACGCTGGCAATCGCCCGTACCAACTGTATGGGCGTCAGCTTGAATGTCTGTCCGAAGGACGCGGAGGTCAGGGACGACGTGCCCCATTTATCCGTATCCACAATGAAAGACCGGTCAAAAAACACACCCTTGCTTTCCCCGGACAGGTCAAGTCCCGTCTTTTCCAATATGCCGAACTTCTGCACATATTCGTAAAACCGCTCGCCGCCAAGCTTCAGCGCAATGTTGGCAAAGGCCAGGTTGCAGGAGTTCTGCAGTGCCTGCGGAGTTTCCTGCGCGCCGTGACCCGTAGAGCGCCAGCAATGCAAAAGCTGTGAACGCCCGGGAATCTGCTCCGTTCCTTTGCAGTAAAAGTTGTTATCCAACGTCACCGCGCCGGTATCCAGCGCCGCCGCCAGTGTCAGAACCTTAAAGGTGGAGCCGGGTTCATATCCGTCAGAGATACAACGATTGCGCCACTGTTTTAACTGGGCCTCCTTCAAAGCCTGTTGGTAGGCTTCTTTTCCGGAAATGTACTCCGCCGAATTTTCCCCGTACTGCAAATAAGTATTTTTTAGCTCATCCAGTTGTTCACCGATTTTCTCATCGGTAATTTCCAGATAGGCATTGGGATTATAACTGCCCAGCGTTGCCATCGCCAGTATCTCGCCGGTATTTACATTCATAACCAGTCCAAAAGCGCCGTTTTGCACGTCATAACGGCCAATCGCCGCCTCCATCTGTTTTTCCAGGCACGCCTGAACCGTAGCATCCACGGTCAGTATCACATCGCATCCGGAACTGGAAGACACGTAGTTTTCATAAGAAAAGGGCATATCCATTTCGTTATTGCCCTTCGTGGTAATCACTTTTCCCGCCGCGCCTTCCAAATAGCTGTTGTAGGCCGCCTCGATGCCTTCTGAGCCTGTATTGGAGGAATTCACAAATCCAATCACCTGCGCCGCCAAGGTGTCATAGGGATAGTAGCGCTGGGTTGTGGGTTCCAGGTGGATACCGGAGATTTGATTTTCATTGATAAAACTTCGAATCCGGTCGGCTGTCTGCTGATCCACCTGCGCGCCTATCTGCTTATAGCGCATAGAGGTATCGGCGGCCTGCTGCAAAATCCACTGGGATTCTTTCCCGAGAATTTGGCTTAAAGTATTCGCTATAAGCTCCATATCCGCTTTGGATTGCTTTAGCTCCCGGGGGTCCAGATACACATTTTCTACCGTTCTGGATATAGCAAGAATATTCATATTGCTATCATAAATTGTGCCCCGGTGCGCGGTTACCTGGGTTGTACGGGTCTGGTTTCGTAATGCCAAATCCGTATAATAATCATTTTGGAGTATCATCAAATCAAAAAGCCGCAGACTGACAGGAATAAATGCAAGAAGTCCCAGCACCGCCGCAATGATCAAAATCCTCCGGTGTTGTCCGCTGTCGCCTCTCAGGCGTACGTACTCCTTTTTCCGTTTTGATTTTGACATCTCATCCCGACCTTTCCTGAATACCAGCGCAATCTTGTAAAAATGGACGGCAAGGGAACCCCTCGCCGCCCACTGCAGCTGCTATTTCAGTCTATTGGTCAGGCTGTGGATTATGCAAACAGATCCACAAGGAAATTCATAAATTGATTCCAAGGACTCAATTCCACTTCTGCCTTTTGGGGAACGGAAACATAGATACTGGTCACCTGAACCTGCTCCTTGGGTACCATTCCCAAAGCCAACGCAGTTTTCTCCACGCTTTCCAAATCCACATTCGCATCGTAATGGATTTGCAGCAAATCATTCTCCAAACGCAATTCGTTCACGTAGTTTTCCATCTGCTCCATCTGCTGTCTGGCTGTGTGGAACTGAGAAAGTCCAACGCCCATCATAATCAGCATAAGAATTGCAATCGCAATGCTCATAATCGCCACAGGGTCCACATACAGGACCTTGCGCTTTTGCGCGCGGCGTTTTGGCATACGGACATCTTCACGGACAGGGAATGCAGGGGCAATTTTGCGGGCAGCCGTACCGTCGGTGTAGTAATTCACATATACAATATCATGCTTGATTGCCACCTGTGTTTCCTTCTTTCTTTCTATATTTTCTCGCACACCCGAAGCTTTGCGCTGCGGGATCTTGGGTTCTCCTGTAATTCTTCCTCCGAAGGGATAATGGGTTTGCGGCTGACAAGCTTTACCTTAGGCTTCTTTCCGCAAACACATACCGGGAAAGTTGGCGGGCAAGTGCAGCCCTTTGCCGCATCTGCCATAGCCAATTTCACTATGCGGTCCTCCAGGGAGTGAAACGTAATGACCGCAAGTCTTCCGCCGGGATTCAAAAGGTCAAATGCTTCAGCCATCACTTTTTCCACCGCGCCAAGTTCGTCGTTGACAGCAATGCGGATGGCCTGGAATGTTCTTTTCGCTGGATGCTGTTTTTCACGCAGCGCCGCAGGGGGCATTGCTCCGCGAATAATATCGACCAGCTCCAGGGTGGTCTCAATCGGTTTCTCAGCCCTGCGCCGGCATATCGCGCCGGCAATCTGAGGCGCATACCGTTCCTCGCCGTAGGTGTATAAAATCCGGCGCAGCTCTTCCTGGGGCCACTGATTGACCACTACCTTCGCCGTCAGGCTGTCACCGCCGTTCATGCGCATATCCAAAGGCGCATCCACCATATAGGAAAATCCTCGCGCGCCGTCATCCAGCTGAGGAGAGGAAACGCCTAAATCCAGCAAAATTCCGTCTACACCGGAGATGTTCTGTTCCCGAAGCACCTGCGCCATATCGCAGAAATTGGAGTGCACCAGGGTAACGCGGTCCCGATAGGGAGAAAGCCTCTCCCCTGCCGCCTGAAGCGCCACCGGATCACGGTCAATGCCAATGAGCCGACCGCTTGCCAGGCGCGCGGCGATTTGACTGGAATGTCCTGCGCCGCCCAACGTGCCGTCTACATAGATGCCGTCCGGCTTAATTTGCAGCGCTTCCAAACACTCTTCAAGAAGTACGGATACGTGGTGAAACAGGCTCATAGACCAATCGCCTCCAGCGAGGCAAGCAATTTCTCCGGAGTAAGATTTTCCTGTTCAAAGCGTCGGAATTCTTCCGCATCCCATATCTCCGCCTGCCCTGCTCTGCCAACCACCATCACTTCCCGGCCAATGCCCGCATACTCCAACAAAAACGGTGTCAGGGTAAAGCGAAATTGCTTGTCGGGATTACATTCGGTAGCATTCATAAATATGAGGCTTGTCTCACCGGATCGGCGGGACAGGGGTAAAGCATTGTAATTATCGGAGATGGTTTGCCAGTCCTGCGCAGTATATATGGTCAGGCAGCGGCGACCGCAATTTACGCCCAATGTCACAAAGAAATCATCGCCCAGTTCCGCTCGCAGCTTGGCCGGTACGAAAAGACGGTTTTTATCGTCCAATCTTGCCGGGTATTTTCCGATCATTTCCGCTCACCTCCACTCCATTTTACTCCACTTTTCTACCATTTTGCTCCATTCATTGACAGTATAACTGATACAAAATCAAAAATCAATATTTTTCTTCATAATTTTTCAAAAAATTTTAGGAAATTGACCCGGTATTTCCAATTTTAGAACAGTTGTTCTAAAATCAAAGATTTCCCTTGCGTAAACAGGAAAAAGCAGGTGCCAATAAAGCACCTGCTTGCAGCCTATCCCACAAAATGAATCCCGTCTTCTTCCACACTGGCTTTGATCTTTGCAGGCTTTTTGGTACATTTCAAAAGGAATACAGAAAGAGGGCCCTCCACCTGTTCCTGCACCAGTCTGCGAATCTGTCTTGCCCCGCCCTGCTTGCGTGATGCCGCCCCCAGGTTTCCGGCAAGGGTTTCCGGCAGTTGCAGAACCATCCCGTTTGCTGCGGCCCTGTTTTGCAGTTGCCTTAAGAATTTTTGGGCAATCGCCTCCATAGATTCGTTGTCCAGAGGACGAAAGCACACCACTTCATCAATTCTTCCCAAAAATTCCGGGGTAAACCGCTGACGCAGGGATTCCTTTATCTGCCCATCTCTGCCCGCAGGCTGAAAACCCAGTCCCTCCGACTTTGTTTCACCGCCTAAATTGGATGTCATAACCACTATGGCATTTTTAAAGCTCACCCGCCGGCCAGCAGAATCTGTCAAAACGCCTTCTTCCATAATTTGCAGCAGCACGCCTGAAACGTCCGGATGCGCCTTTTCCAGCTCATCCAGCAACACAAGGCAATAGGGTCTGCGGCGTACCGCTTCGGTCAGCTTGCCGCCCTCTTCGTATCCCACGTATCCGGGCGGAGCGCCAATCAGTCTCGCCACAGACTGCTTTTCCATAAATTCCGTCATATCCAAACGAATCATGGCATTCTGACTGCCGTACAGCTCACGGGCAAGCGCTCTGCACAGCTCTGTTTTACCTACGCCTGTGGGCCCGGTAAAGAGCAAGCTGGCGACCGGGCGCTGTTCATCCCGGATGCCGGACAAGCCACGACGTACTGCCTTGCATACCTGCTCCAATGCGCTTTTCTGGCCGATAACCTCCCGGGACAAAATCGCTTCCAGGTTCAGCAGCCGTTCCCGCTCATCCGCAGTCAGCCGGCCTGTGGGAATTCCTGTTCTGGCGGATACCGCCCAGGCAACATCCCCGCCTGTTACCGCCCGCGCACGACGGCCCTCCCCTGTCTTGGCCGCCATCTTTTGCATTTTATCCCGCAGAAAAGCCGCCTTTTCATAGCGGCTTTCCCGGACAGCCTCATTTAGCTCAGCCTCCAATTCCTGCCGCAATCCGCTTTTGGATGCGTACAGTTCCTCCAAGCGGGCGTGAGATGCGCCCTCATCCAGCAGATCAATCGCCTTATCCGGAAGATACAGGTCCGGAAGGTATCTCACAGAAAGACGGATTGCCTCCTGAAGCGCCTCTTCTGAGATACGTATATGATGATGCCGTTCCAATCCGGGTTTTAATGCCCGCAGAATAGCCATTGTTGCCTCTTTGTCCGGCTCTTCCACCCGTACCGGTCGAAATCGCCGTTCCAATGCCGGGTCTTTCTCAATGTGTTTGCGATACTCCGTTAATGTGGTGGCGCCCAGCATCTGCAGTTCTCCTCTGCCCAGCGCCGGCTTAAAGATGTTCGCAGCATCAATTGCGCCCTCCGCGGCGCCGGCTCCCACGATGGTGTGCATCTCATCCACAAACAAAATTACATCACCGCAACGGCGGATTTCCGCCAGCACATCCCGAAGACGCTCTTCAAATTCTCCTCTGTATTTTGTCCCCGCCACCAGATTTGCCATATTCAGGCTTACAAGCCGCTTATCCTTTAGCTGAGGCGGCACGTTGCCTGCCGCCATCCGTTGCGCCAGACCTTCGGCAATGGCCGTTTTACCCACGCCAGGCTCTCCAATCAAAGCCGGGTTGTTCTTGTTTTTTCGGCTTAGAATACCAATGACCGTATCGATCTCCCGGTCTCTTCCAATGACCGGCTCCATTGCAGAGGCTTTTTGGATCAGATCCTCGCTGAATTGTTCCAGTAATTTCGTAGATGCCGCCTCCTTTTTGGGTTTATTCCCCGTTCCGTACTCCCACTGCAGATGCTCCACCGTCCGGCTGAACAGCTCCCGGGGATCCACGTCACACAATACCATCATATCCGCTGCCGCAGTCTTTTCCTGCCGTAATAGTGACAAAAGAATATGCGCTCCGGAAATTTCTTTTGCGCCCAGCACCATAGCTTCTGTTAGCGCCCCCCGCAAAACCTGCCGTGCCTGAACGGAATAGCTTTGGTATAAGGGCACCTCCGATGAGCCAGTGCCATAAAGCGCTGTTACGATTTTTTCTGCCAAAGCAAGCTCCATTCCTGCCCCGCGCAGCAGTTGTCCGGGCACACCTGCCGATTCCATCAGGGATAACAGCAGATGCGCTGTGCCTACATAGCTATGTCCAAAGGTACGCGCCCTGTCTGCCGCCAAATGCAACACCACACGGGCATCCTGTGCATATCGCACACACCATTCCTCCTTGCCGGCAGTTTATGAACCGATTCTTGCCACTGCCTCCAAAAAATATACTGTATTTTTTATGAAAAAACGATTGCTTTTTGGGAAATCCATGTTAGAATATAGGTGCGTCTTACATACGACGTGTCAGATAATACTTATTGGAGGGATAATAATGGCTTACAAAATTACCGATGCTTGCATCAAGTGCGGCGCTTGTGCTGAAAACTGCCCTGTGGAAGCAATCTCCGAGGGTGAAGACAAGTTCGTCATCGACGCCGATCTGTGTGTCGACTGCGGCGCTTGCGCCAGCAACTGCCCTGTTGAAGCAATGGAGGAAGGCTGATTCTCCGATTTCGCTGTCAGCCTGCGTCCCGGTCAACCGGCGGCGCAGGCTTATTTTTTCATAAGGGGGTATTTTTACGGAACAACTGTATAACGGCTTTACCCTTCAGCTGAGCGAAGGGGCATTTCCCTTAAGCACAGACTCCATCGCATTGGCCGGATTTGTTAAGCTGCCAAAGAATGCCTCTGTGTTGGATTTGGGTGCAGGGTGCGGCACCTTGGGTATGCTGCTGTGCGCCGACGATTCCGGATGCACCGTCACCGGCGTAGAACTGGATAGCTGCGCCCATGAGATGGCCCTGCATAATGCCAGCGTCAACCGCATTTCCACCCGTTTGAAAAGCATATGCGCTGACCTGTCTGACATCCCCAACCTGGTACAGCCGGGGAGCTTTCATTGCTGTGTTTCCAACCCTCCGTATTTTTCCGGCGGCCCAAAAAGTCAACGTACCCCTATTGCGCGAAATGAAGATACCTGCCCGCTGGATGCGCTGTTTCGCTCCGCCTCCTGGGCTGTGCGTTGGGGCGGCGATTTTTACCTGGTTCATAAGCCGGAACGTCTGGCAGAGATCTGTATTTGCGCCGCCAATCACCAAATGCAGCCCAAACGCTTACTGCTTCTGCGCCACAAAGACGGTGGGCCAATCAGCCTGATTTTTGTGCAATGCCGCAAGGGCGCAAAACCCGGACTTGTCATAGAGGAACAGAGCCTGCACAGTCCGGACGGCACGCCTACCGACTATTACAGAAAGCTATATCATCTTTAGGAGAATGTACTATGGCAGGAATGTTATATTTAGTACCCACACCCATCGGTAATTTGGGCGATATCTCCATCCGTTGCCGTCAGACTCTGGAGCAGGTGGACTTTATTGCCGCCGAGGATACACGGGTGACCCTGAAGCTAATCAACCACTTAGGCATTAAAAAGCCGCTTGTCAGCTACTACGAACACAATAAGGCGCAAAAAGGAAATGTGATTCTGGACCGGATATTGGCCGGAGAAACCTGCGCCCTGGTATCCGACGCAGGCAGTCCTGCCATCTCCGATCCAGGTGAAGATCTGGTGAAGCAATGCGCCGGCGCCGGCGTTACTGTCTGTGCCATTCCCGGTCCGTGCGCTGTGATTACCGCCCTGAGTATCTCTGGGCAAAGCACCGGCAGATTTTGTTTTGAGGGATTTCTGTCCACCGCTAAGAAAAGCAGGCGGGAGCATCTGGAAGCTTTGAGGGATGAAAACCGCACGATGATTTTCTACGAAGCTCCCCACAAGCTTACAGCAACTCTGGAGAGTATGGCAGAGGTATTTGGCGGCGACCGCCCCATCAGTCTCTGCCGAGAACTGACAAAGATTCACGAAGAAGTGATTCGCACCACCTTATCCGGAGCGCTGGCTCTGTATGCGCAGCAGGCTCCCAAGGGAGAATTTGTACTGGTCGTTGCAGGAGCTGTGCCGGCGCAGAAAAATACGGCTGCCGCCTCGGATGCCGCCAGTATGGTGGCGCAGTTGATGGAAAACGGTATGAGTCGAAAGGATGCCGTTCGCCAGACTGCACAAGCCTTGAATCTGCCGAAAAACGCAGTATACGACGCGGCTCTGAACGAAGAATAAAAAGCATCCGGATTCTCTGAGAGAATCCGGATGCTTTTTTGCAATTCCCTTCCCCTTCCGGCATAAGGTCTTTTCAGGAGGGGATGGACGTGGTTATGAGTTGGATTTGGACAGGGATGGTCGCGCTTTCCCTGATCGCCGCGGTTTTGACCGGTCGGGGTAGTGAGCTGGCCGCCTCCGTGGTGGAGGGAGCGCAGGCAGGAATTACCCTGGTTATTTCCATAGCGGGGTCTATTTGTCTTTGGTGCGGATTAGGGAAGCTGATGGAATACGCCGGAATTACCGCATTCCTTTCCCGCATCTTGAATCCGTTGCTTGGCAGGCTGTTCCCCACTTTTCGCAAGGACCCTTCCTTTGCCGGCAGTTTAAGCGCCAATGTATGCGCCAATATTTTGGGATTGGGAAATCCCGCCACACCTATGGGGATTCAGGCAGCTCAACGCCTTGCCGGCAGCAGTCATGTGGCAAACGATGAACTGTGTCGGCTCATCGTACTGAACACAGCCTCCATTCAGCTGATTCCGGCCAATGTTGCGGCTGTGCGAAGCGCTTTGGGAAGCCGTTCCCCCTTCGATATCCTTCCTGCCGTATGGCTCACCAGCCTTTGTGCCGCAGTTGTTGGTCTGAGCTTTGCCTGGATATTGGGGAGGATCTGGCGGAAATGATGGACTACATCGTACCGATAATCCTTCTGCTTGCTTCCGCTCTCGCCCTGAGAAAAAAAGAAAACAGTTATGATTTAATGCTTCAGGGTGCTCGTCAGGGGCTGCAACTGTTACTCACTTTGATTCCCACATTGATTCTTTTGCTGACCGCCGTATCTATGCTCCGGGCATCCGGCGCAATGGAGGTAATCGGCGGCTATTTAGGCCCTGTTTTTTCTTTTTTCGGCATCCCCAACGAACTGGCAATGCTCGTTCTGATTCGACCCATTTCCGGAAGTGCTGCCCTGGCAGTGGGCGCGGAATTGATAGCGCAGCACGGGCCGGATTCTCTAATCGGACGGACCGCCGCCGTTATGCTTGGCTCCACAGAAACCACTTTCTATGCAATCAGTGTGTATTTTGGCGCGGCCGGCATCCGGAAAACGCGATATACGCTTCCCGCCGCTTTGCTTGCGGACTTTACCGGTTTTTTGGTAGCCGCCTGGTCAGTAAGGCTTCTGTTCTAAACATAAGTGGGCGTGTTGCAAATAACTGCAACACGCCCATTGTATTAAAAGGTTGCAACATCCGGGTTTGCAGGCTCTGCAGGACTTACAGAAAGCGCTGTCAGAACAGGGCCTGCTTCGCCGCCGTAAAGGCTGTGTTTTTCCACCTGTATGGCAGCCTTCACACATACCCAGGACCGGGGCTCCAGGACTGCCGCCCCTGCATAGTTGCAGGGAATTCCGCAGAACTGAATGTCCTCTACACAGCAGGTCATCACGAATCGGCCGGGAGCAAACATATTTTCTTTATTATGCCGCAGTTTGGCAACCTGGGCCTTAAACTGGACTGTTTTACCGGCGTATTTTGCCGGTTCCTCGGTTACATCCCGATACCAAAGGGCATAGTCCTCGTCCTTGACTACAATCACCGGCGCCTGGATATCGAAGGGAAGCGGGTCTTCCATCTCGTCAAAAACCGTACTTCCGTCCGTATAATCATAGAGAATATCCATCCGGCGGTTTGCCGCACGCACAAGCTTATGCAGGGGCATCGTATCCGCGCCCGGTGTGAGACGGTTAAAGATGACCATCTGGCCGCCTACCAGCTTGTCCATTACCAAATTGCGCATATTGGCATTATAGGTCAAGAAGGTATTGGCATCGGCAAACATGACCTCTTGGGCAATCGCCCAGTCTTCCGGAAACCGGCTGTACAAATCGCCCACCATTTGCATACCGTTCAGCTCTGCCACCACTCTTTGCGCCTTATGCTTTTTTGCTAAATTATGCAATTCCTTAGTAGTGACGGTCTGTTGGTCCAGTACCTCCAGGTACACATTTTTATGGGGATAGGTGGAAAAATCGTATTCCTCCTCGCCCTCTTCAAATACTAACAGCAGTGTACGTTCGCCGCTGTTGAACCGGGGATCTTCCAGCGTCTCCTGAATAAATTTGGTTTTACCCGCATCCAGAAAACCCGTAAATACATAAACAGGAATTTGTACCATAATATCTTCTTACACCCCAAACAGCGCTGCAATTTCATTTTCTTTCAACTGCGCGCCGATCACACACAGCTTTCCGGTTACTGCCGCAGAACCCATACGCACATCCTTTTCACCGGGAACAAAATCAAAATGAATCCAGCCTCCCTCCGAGCAAGGCACAATGCCCTTTGCCCGCAGCACTGTTCCGTACGCTCCGGAATCCAGCGCCGTCAGCGCTTCCTCAATGGCTGTTTTTGTAAACTTTCCGGCCGTTTCCACACCCCAGGAGGTAAACACCTCGTCTGCGTGGTGACCATGTTCATGGTGATCATGTCCACAGCAGCAATGGCCGTCCTCGTGGTGATGCTCGTGCTCGTGGTGGTGCTCACAGCAGTGGTGGCCGTCCTCATGATGATGCTCATGCTCGTGGTTGTGCCCACAGCAGTGGTGGCCGTCCTCGTGGTGATGCTCGTGCTCGTGGTGGTGCTCACAGCAGTGGTGGCCATCCTCATGATGATGCTCATGCTCGTGGTTGTGCCCACAGCAGTGGTGGCCGTCCTCGTGGTGATGCTCGTGCTCGTGGTTGTGCCCACAGCAGTGGTGACCGTCCTCATGATGATGCTCGTGCTCATGGTGGTGATGCACGTGCTCGTGGAGCTGCGCCAGTTCCTTTTCCAGGGAAGCCTTTCCCTCCATTGCCTCCAGTAGCTGCGCGCCGGTCAGTTCGTCCCAGGCAGTGGTAACGATTGTCGCGTGAGCATTATGGGCGCGGAGCATAGCAACCGCGTCATCCAGCTTTTGCTGGGGAACGCTGTCCGTTCGGGACAGGATAATCGTGCCGGCAGTTTCTACCTGGTTATTATAAAACTCGCCAAAGTTCTTCATATACACTTTCACCTTGCCGGCATCCACAACCGCCACGGTGAATCCCAGTGCGACCTCATCGCTCATTACCTTTTCCACCGCGGCAACCACATCCGAAAGTTTTCCTACACCGGAGGGCTCAATCACAATCCGGTCAGGCCGGTACTCCTGCAAAACCTGGTTTAGGGCTTTGCCGAAATCGCCCACAAGAGAACAACAGATACAGCCGGAGTTCATTTCGGTAATGTTAATGCCTGCGTCCTGCAAAAACCCGCCGTCAATGCCAATCTCACCAAATTCATTCTCGATCAAAACAATTTTTTGTCCTGCATAGGCCTGCTGAATCATCTTCTTGATCAGGGTAGTTTTACCGGCGCCCAAAAAACCGGAATAAATATCAATCTTTGTCATTGCAAATGCTCCTTAAAGAAAAAGTCTTTCTACATTATAACACATTTTGCAAAAAAATCCACACAAAAAACGCAAACGGAGCCTGGCGTGATACTCTTAACGGAGTATCACGCCAGTTCTATTCGCCTGCGGCGAGTTCTATTGCTACGCAGTGTTATTCGGCTTACGCCGAGTGATATTTGCTTCGCAAGTTTATGGGCGAATAGAATATCACTGAAGCCGCA
>JAZUOF010000099.1:0-7982 GCA_045604565.1 Faecousia sp. | reverse complement strand
GAAAAAGACAGGACGGGCATTTGCCCGTCCTTTTGCTGATTATTTTCTTCTTGCGTAGATCTTTGCCAGACCGCCTTCGCTGGTCTCACGGAAGCGGTGGTTCAGGTTAATGCCGGTCTCATGCATGGCCCGGCAGACCATATCGTAGCTGATATTACGGGAGCCGGTGAGAAAATAACTTAAGTTACAGGCGTTCATAGCGCGCATAGCCGCAACCGCATTGCGTTCAATACAGGGAATCTGTACCAGACCGCAAATGGGGTCGCAGGTCAGTCCCAGATGATGCTCCATAGCCACTTCGGCGGCATATTCTACCTGATCCAGATTCTGGCCGTACAGCTCCGCCAACGCGGCGGCGGCCATGGAACAGGCAGTACCGATTTCCGCCTGGCAGCCACATTCCGCACCGGAGATGGAGGCGTTGCGTTTTGTCAGACTTCCAATGATGCCGGCGGTGGCTAGACCGCGTATAATTTGCTCGTCTGTGTAGCCGCGGGTATCCTGCGCGTATTTCAGCACAGCAGGCACAACACCGCAGGCGCCGCAGGTAGGGGCAGTGACGATGGTACCGTTATCGGCATTTTGCTCTGCAACTGCATAGGCGTAGGCGGCAATATACTGAAATTCCCTCAGAGCGGGAACATCTTCCTCAGGTCGCTGCTCATACAGAAATTTTGCTTTGCGCTGTACCTGCAGTCCGCCGGGCAAAACTCCGGTGGCGGAAAGTCCCTCCGCGATGGACTGTTTCATCGTCAGCCAAATGTTCCGCAGGAAATCCCAGATTTCCGGGCCCTCATTCAGCTCCACGTAATCCGACAGCTTGTGGATATACCGCCATTTACAAAAGTCCGCAATTTCCGCAAAAGAGTTCTCCGGGTAAATATCGGGAGAATTCAGATGAGGTTGTCCGACTACCCGAATATCTCCGCCGCCAATGGATTCCACGCGCAGCCTGCCCAATTCCGTTCCCTGACGGAACGCAATCAGATCCATAGTATTGGGATGGGAGTCGGGCAGAGATTCCTGAGAGAACAGGATTTGTGTGGAAACCGGAGCAAGCACCTGACGGATGACCCGATCCGTACCGTGCCCTACACCGGTCTTGCTCAAAGAGCCGTAAAGAATGACCTGGAAGGTGTCTGCATCCGGGTACAGGGCCTTAAAATGGGTTGCGGCGCGTTCCGGGCCCATGGTATGGGAAGAAGAGGGGCCTTTCCCGATTTTATAGATTTCCCGGATGGATTTCATCCAATCACCCCATTTCGTGACATTCTATCCTCAAGTATAGCAAAAGGCCGTAAAAAATACAATGACCATTCCTGAAAATTTTCATTTGGGAGTCTGAATTGCCTCCAGGGACAATTCTCCTGCCAGCTTGAACAGAGCATCGGACAGAACCTGTTCCAGACTCAGACCGACGGTTTGTGCGATATGGGTATAGAAAAGAGCCACAGACGGCTCCAAGAGCAAAGTTACCTGTGTCATAAGCGCCTCCCGGGGCGATAAGAATGTATTTCATCCTATGCGAACCCTTGACAGGTGTGCTACAATATAAGATACGAACAACTTGGTTTTTGAGAGGATGAAAACTATGGCAAAAGATAAAAAGGTAGAGCAGATTACCGATATGGAAGTGGACTTTGCCCAGTGGTTTACGGATGTGTGCAAGAAGGCGCAGCTGATTGACTATTCTTCCATCAAAGGAATTTTTATCTACCGTCCGTACGGCTATGCAATTTGGGAGAATATCCAGCATCTGATGGATGCCGAATTCAAAAAGACCGGCGCCCAGAATGTTTATATGCCTATGCTGATTCCGGAAAGCCTTTTGCAGAAGGAAAAGGACCACGTAGAGGGCTTTGCGCCGGAGTGCGCATGGGTGACCTACGGCGGCAGCGAGGAGGTGGAGGAGCGTTACTGCATCCGCCCCACTTCTGAGACCCTGTTCTGCGAGTACTTTAAAAATGCCATTCAGTCCCACCGTGATCTGCCTATGATGCTCAATCAGTGGTGCAGTGTTCTGCGCTGGGAGAAGACCAGCCGCCCGTTCCTGCGTCATCGGGAATTCCTGTGGCAGGAAGGCCATACGATGCATGCTACCGCCCAGGAAGCGCAGGAGGAGACGGAGCGTATGCTGAACGTGTACGCGGATTTCTGTGAAAATGTGCTGGCAATGCCGGTCACCCGCGGTCAAAAGACCGACAAGGAGAAGTTCAACGGCGCGGAGGCCACCTATACCATTGAGTGTATGATGCATGACCGCAAAGCGCTTCAGGCGGGTACTTCTCACTATTTTGGCGACGGATTTGCCAAGGCTTTTGACATTACCTTTACCGACCAGAATAACCAGCGCGTCAACCCCCATCAAACCTCTTGGGGCGTATCTACCCGTCTGATTGGCGGCATCATTATGACCCACGGCGATAACAACGGTCTGGTACTGCCTCCCAAGGTTGCGCCCATTCAGGTTGTGGTTCTGCCCATTGCTCAGCATAAGCCCGGCGTTCTGGATGCGGCCGGTGACCTGAAGAACCGTCTTGAGACGGCAGGTTTCCGGGTGAAGCTGGACGATTCTGATAACTCTATGGGATGGAAGTGCGCCGAGTACGAAATGAAGGGCGTACCCCTGCGCGTGGAGTGCGGCCCCCGGGATCTGGAGAACGGCCAGGTGGTTCTGGTTCGCCGGAATGACGGCGAAAAGACCGTTGTCAAACTCGAGGATCTGGAAACGGCCGTTGCCGAGCAGCTGGAGCTGGTGCATCAGGGTATGTTCCAAAAGGCGAAGAAGAATCTGACCGACCATATTTACGAGGCCTATTCTTTGGAAGAGGCCAAAAAGCTGCAGGAAGAAAACGGCGGCTTCATCAAGACTATGTGGTGCGGCGAACTGGACTGCGAACTGAAAATGAAGGAGCAGGCGGGGATGTCCTCCCGCTGTATGCCCTTTGCGCAGGAGCATTTGAGTGATGTGTGCCCCATCTGCGGCAAGGCTGCAAAAAAGATGATCCTTTGGGGTATTGCTTATTAATGAAAAACAGGGCTGCTGAGCAGCCCTGTTTTTTTGTGAATAGAATTCCCGGGTGTTATCTGCGGGAAAGAATCTCGGTTTCCAGGATGGAAAGGAAACGCCAAAGATCTTCTTCCGTTGTTTCCCGGCTGATAGAAATGCGGAATGCGCCGTCAATTACCTCCGGACGCAAACCCATAGCTACCATTACGTGACTGCGATGCCCTTTGGCGCAGGCCGAGCCGGCGGAAACACAGATTCCGTGCTCCTGCAGAATGTTAATGGAGTTCTGTGTAGGCACACCGGGAACAGATAGGGAAAGGATATGAGGCGCTTGGTGAGCGCCGTTGATAATAACCCCATCTAGTTTACATAACTTTTCTACCAATCCATCTAACAATCTTTTTTCGCGGGCAACATCCTGAGCCATTGTTGCGGAAACGGCTGTGCAGGCGGCGGCAAAACCGAAGATCGCAGGCGTACCTTCTGTGCCGCTGCGAAGGTTGCTTTCCTGACCGCCGCCCAGCAGCAGGGCAGGGAAGGACCTTAGCCGTGGCGCAATATACAGAGCGCCGGCGCCCTTTGGCCCGTGAATTTTGTGGGAGGAAACGGAAATCAGGTCTGCGCCCAGGGCTTTGGCCTGGAAAGGAATTTTTAAAAACCCCTGAATGGCATCGGTGTGAAAAACCGCATCGGGGCATATTTTGTGAGTCAGCCGCGCCAACTGGGAAATTGGCATAACACAACCGGTCTCGTTATTGACCATCATAATGCTGACCAGGATTGTGTTGCTGCGCAAAGCTGCCTTGAGGCTTTCCGGCGCAATATTACCCGCGGCATCCGGTTCCAGGTAAGTTACCTCAAAGCCTCGGGCTTCCAACTCTTTCATGCAGTTCAGCACCGCAGGATGCTCTATTGCGGTGGTGACAATGTGATTGCCCCGCTTGCCGAAACGCTTTACCGTGCTGAAAATGGCCCAGTTATCTGCCTCTGTACCGCCGGAGGTGAAAAATACCCGATCCGGCTCTGCGCCCATTGCTTTTGCAACGGCACTTCGGGCGGCTGACAGGCTGTAAGCAGTGTCAATGCCAAAGTCATACAGAGCGCTGGGATTTCCCCAGTTTTCCGTCAATGCCCGGGCGGTAGCTTCCACTGCCTCCGGGCAGGGTTTCGTGGTGGCGGAATTGTCCAAATAAATCATATCAGTCCATCCTTGTGCTTTGCGCATTATTTGCCAACGCAAAACCGCTCAAAAATTCTGGCAGTGATGTCCTCGCGGACAGTCGCGCCGGTAACTTCCCCCATGGCTTCCATAGCCGCTTCTATGTCCGTCAGCACTGCGTCGGGGGTCAGCCTGCCGTCAAGTCCCTGCAATCCGGACATAATCGACAGATGAGCGCGGCGAATGGCATCGTATTGCCGTGCGTTGGTCAGAACAGAGCCATCGCAGGGAGTTTCACCGGCAAACAGACGGTCTATCACCTTTGCCAAATCGGGCAAACCGTTACCGGTTTTGGCGCAGACGGGGATTACCGTTTCAAAAGGCAGGTCGGAAGTTGTGACGGCGCAGTCCAAATCAGATTTGTTAATCAAACCGATGACGCGCTTGCCATTGGAGCAGGCGTGAATGACCTCCCGGTCCTCCTCTGACAGCGGGGTAGAGCCGTCGCAGACAAACAGAATCAGGTCAGCGTTTTCTATAGCAGACCGGGAGCGCTCTACGCCCATAGCCTCAATTTTATCCTGGGTAGAGTGGATACCGGCAGTATCCATAAGCCGCAGCCGGGTTTTTCCCAGCATTACAGTTTCTTCCACAGTATCTCTGGTTGTACCGGCAATCTCTGTTACAATAACCCGTTCATACCCCGCCATGGCATTTAACAGGCTGGACTTGCCCACATTGGGTTTGCCCACAATGGCGGCGCGCACACCGTGACGCAGAATACGCCCTTGCCCATAGGTATCCAGCAAAGCCTGCAAGGATCGGGAGTAATTCTGCAAGTTGGCCGCATAGCTTTCCAAACGAAAATCATCGATATCCTCATCGGGATAGTCCAAAACCGCGTGGAAGTGGCTGCATAAGTCCGTCAATCCATCATAAATGGGAGCAAGCATTTTCTGCAGGCGTCCACCTACCTGCCCGGCGGCATTGGCGGCGGCATCGGCGGTATCCGCTTCAATCAGGTCGATGACAGCCTCCGCCTGAGTCAAATCCAGCTGCCCATTCAAAAATGCGCGCTTGGTAAATTCACCGCGGCCGGCAAGTCTTGCTCCGGCCAGACAGAGCGCCTCTAACCCCGCAGACAGAACGGCGGGAGAACCGTGGCAGTGAAATTCCACCGTATCTTCACCGGTATAGCTGTGCGGGCCGCGGGTAAAGACAGCCATGCATTGGTCAATGACCCGGCCGTGCTTGTCGTGAAGATTTCCCAGCAGAAGCTTTCGGTTGGGCGCATCGGCTGTGGTCATACCGTTGCAGAAAGTAAATACCTTGTCTGCCACTTTTCCGCAACCGTCGCCGCTAAGCCGCAGAACTCCGATTGCGCTGACGCACATTCCTGTGGATACGGCGGCAATGATATCAGACATAGAAATTCCTCCGAATTTCTCACAATATAAAAACAGTATATCACCAACCCTCCATAATTGCAAACAGTATCCTGATATTGGAGATTTTTCCGGACATACTATTTCTGAGGTGAGACGATGGAAAACTCCGCGCAGAAGAAAAATGCGATGTATTTTGGAAAGGTAACGGATGAGAATATCCGCAGTATATTCAAGGAGGCAGGGGATTTTTTTGCCCGCCGGTTGCAGTGCGGCAAGCATACCATCTATGCGTACGCCATTGACGGCTTGATTTCCGGAGGGGATATGTCCCAATATGTTCTTAAGCCTATCAGCGAAATCCTGGAAGCAGATACCATGGAGCTGCTGTATGAAAAATCCCTCCGGGGGACGGTATACAATGCGGTGGCGAAACCGGCGAATACTTTGGATGATATAGCGCTGCTGCTGGTAAACGGCTTCTGTGTGGTACTGTTTCCAAACATCGGAGCGATTGCCTATGAGGTAAAGACGCCGGAAAAGCGCGGCCTGTCTGCGCCGGAGGTGGAGAATACCGTCAAAGGACCAAAGGATGCCTTCGTGGAAACAGTGCGTTCCAATACGAGTCTGATTCGCCGGCACCTGCGCTCGCCGGATTTGCGCCTGTATGAAACCACGGTGGGCAGACGGAGTCTGACCAATGTGACAGTGGTCTGGCTGGAGGGAATCACCAATCCCGAATTGGTTGCGAAAATGAAAAAGAGACTAAGCAGCATTGATGTGGACGGATTTTTGTCCCCCAGCTCTGTGGAAGAATATGTGACAGGCTCCCGGGCAACGGCCTTTCCGCTGATGCAGTACACAGAGCGCACAGACCGTTTCTGCCAGGGGATACTGGACGGGCGGGTAGGACTGTTGGTGGATGGACTGCCTCTTGGCTACCTTGCGCCTGCGGATCTGATGTATTTAATGGAAAGTCCGGAGGACCGGGGCCGTGATTATGTGGGCGCCTCTGCGGTAAAAATTCTGCGGTATCTGGCGCTGCTTGCCGGACTGCTGCTGCCCGGTCTGTATATTGCGATGGCAACCTATCACCAGGCGGTTATTCCGTTGCCTCTGCTGCGCTCCATCATTGAAAGCAAACAGTCCGTGCCCTTTTCCACAATGACAGAGGTGCTGGGACTGCTGATCGCGTTTGAACTTCTGCAGGAATCCGGCATTCATCTGCCTCAGGCTATCGGCCAGTCTGTCTCTGTGGTAGGCGGTATTGTGGTAGGTACGGCGGCGGTGGAGGCAGGCCTGATTTCTCCCGTTGCGCTGATTATGGTGTCCATCGCCGGCATTTGCGGATTTGTTCTTCCCAACCGGGATTTGGCCAATGCGGTGCGTGTATGGCGGTTTGGAATTGCCATTTTGTCGGCGGTGGGCGGTATTTACGGAACCGCCGCCGGACTTTTGCTTTTGATCCTCCACCTGGCGGGATTAAAGTGCCTGGGCGTGGGATATTTCAGCCACACGGGAAGTTTTATTCGCAGGCCCTTAAAAAAGGAAGTGTACCGTTCTGCAAAGCTAAAACCGGAGGACAGGAGAAATCAGCGATGAAAAATATTATATTGTATGCGCTGACAGTTTTGGGACTGATGCTGCTGCCGTTGGAACGGGCAGATGTGGCAGATCTGGAACCGATTCAGGCAGTTTGGATTCAGTCGGAAGAGAACACCGTTACCTTGATGACGGATACAGAAGACCGCGGAACAGGAGCGACGGTGGCAGAGGCTCTGGAAGATATGAAAAAAAGAAGCCTGGGCATTGTCTATCTGGATACGGCCCAGTACCTGCTGGTATCAGACGGCGCGCAGGAATACCTTTTGCAAATTAAGTCGATTTTGAAGGAATCGGTAAAGGTCTGCCTGTGGGATGGACAGGGGAGCGTTTCCGACGGAGCAAAGTATATGGACGCCCATAAAATCGGCGTAAAGCTGCGGGAATACACGCCTGAAATCAATCTTCCGAGAATTGTCATAGCCGACAATGAAAAAAATGTTGAGAAAAGGGAAAATAGTTCTTGACAAGGGAAAATGGGTGTGTTAGAATGAGCAAGCTAACCGTGCGAACGGGGAGCGCATTGCACCTTGTAAATTGAATAACGCAAAGACGAAATGAACACCTTGGACAATTTAAATGGATTGTTTTAAGCGTTTTAAGAACGAATAACAGCCAACGAAAATTCTTGAGTATATTTGCTAGACAAATTATTCAGAAACTTGATTTGAGGCGCTTTTGAAGTGCTTTAGATACAATTTTTTGAGAGTTTGATCCTGGCTCAGGACGAACGCTGGCGGCGTGCCTAACACATGCAAGTCGAACGGAGCTATTACTTCGGTATTAGCTTAGTGGCGAACGGGTGAGTAACGCGTGAGAAACCTGC
>JAZUOF010000098.1:0-9612 GCA_045604565.1 Faecousia sp. | reverse complement strand
TTCCGGGAAACCAGTGAGGGCGGTCTGGCCCGTGTCTACACGCGAAAGAAATAAACCCCAAACAGCAATACCACCCCGCCTTTTCCAAAGGCGGGGTGTTTGCTTATAAACGCGCCATTTTCTTTGCCAGTGACTCACCCGGAAAGCAACGGTAGAATCTGCGCTATATTCTTTTTCCCAAAAAGCACTTTATTGTCATTTACAATCAGACAGGGTACACTCATCACATTGTATTGATTCTTAAGATTATCAAAGTGGCGAATATCATATACATGGGCTGTAATCTGCGGATTTTCCGCCGCAATACGCTGAGCTGCCACAACCAGGTCGGGGCACATAGTACACGATAGTGTAACCAAAATTTTTATATTCACAGCATCTGCAATATTGCCGATGGCCTGTTTTGTGTCTTCATCCAGTGCCTGCCCGGGGCCTGCGGCATTGTAAAGTCCCAAAACAAAGGAAGTGAACTCGTGACCGCTGGGAACGCCGTGAAAGGCCAACCCGGTTTGTGAGCCATCTTCCTTACATACCAAAACACAGGGCGCGTCCTGCGAAGACGCATTTCTTTCCGAAACGGTAACCGCAAGCTTGTCCGAAAGCTCTGCCAGCGCAGTGATAAACTGTTCCAATTCCACGGATACCGGGCGGTTGTCCAGACATAGCTTCAGCAGCAGCGGACTTTCCATCCGCGCAAACACGGCATCCAACTGCTGCCGCATGGTTTCCGTGAACAGCTCGTCAGACGTCTCTTTTTCCTGTGTATTCCCCGTAACCGTCGCATTGTCCTGCGTTGAGATAAGCACCTCCGCCCGCAAGCCGGTTTTTCTGTGCATAGCGGCCACATACTTCTCCAATTCGGTTGCGGCTAACGCGCCGTCGCCGGTGGCAGTCACTACCTGCCGAAGCGGCTTGATGCACACATCTCCTGCCGCATATACCCCATCCGCGCTGGTCTTCTGCGAAGCATCGGTTATGACATACCCTTGCTCATTCAGCTCCACAAGGTCCTTGACCGCTTCTGTCGCCGGGGTATATCCGGCAAACACAAAAACGCCAAAGGATTCTTTGCTTTTATATTCCGTCACCTCTCCGGTGGCGGTATTTTTATAGCGGGCATAGGTCAGCCCGTTCCCACCGGATACTACCTCCATCACCGTATTGGACAGCACGGTGATTTTCTCGTGATTCTTTGCCTGCTCCGCTACAGATGCGGCGCAGGAAAAATCGTCTTTACGAACGAGAATGGTTACGTGCTTGGCGAATTTTGTCAGAAATACGCTCTCCTCTGCCGCCGCATATCCGCCGCCGACCACAAAAATCTCTTTTCCCGCGAAGAATTCCCCGTCGCAGGTGGCGCAGTAGGCAACGCCCCGCCCCTTGTGTTCTTCCTCCCCTTGAAATCCCACCGTTCTGGGGTGCGCGCCGGTAGCCAGCAGGATACCGAAGCAAGCATAATCGCCCTTGCTGGTATGAACGGTTTTGATATCCTCCGACAGGTCAAAGCCGGTAGCTTCGGCAAGCATAAATTCTGCGCCGAAATGCTCCGCCTGCTGTTGTATGGTATCCGTCAGGGCTTTGCCGCTGGTTTTGGCAATGCCGGGGTAGTTGACCACCTCGTGGGTAATGGAAATTTGTCCGCCGAACTGCTCCTTCTCCAGTACCAGCACCCGGTATTTCGCCCGGGCCAGATACAGAGCAGCGGTCAGCCCCGCAGGGCCGCCGCCGACAATGACCACATCATACAGCTTTTCCATCAAAGCTGTCCCACCAAATCCAAGCTGGGTTTCAGCGTTTCGCCGCCCGGCTTCCAGTTGGCAGGACACACCTGATCCCCGTGGGCATGGACAAACTGGCAGGCCTGAACCTTACGAAGCAGCTCCTCTGCATTCCGTCCGACATTGCCGGCAGTCACCTCGTAGCCCACAATCTTACCCTCGGGATTGATAATAAACGTACCGCGCTCCGCAAGACCATCCGCCTCGATCAGCACTTCAAAATCTCTGGAGATGCTGTGGGTGGGGTCAGCCAGCATAGGGTAGTTTATTTTTTTAATCCGGTCAGAGGCATCGTGCCACGCCTTGTGGACAAAATGAGTGTCGGTTGACACAGAATAGACCTCACAGCCGATTGCCCGGAACTGCTCGTACTTGTCCGCCAAATCCTCCAATTCCGTAGGACATACAAAGGTAAAGTCTGCAGGATAGAAGAAAAAGACGCTCCACTTTCCGAGGATGTCCTCTTTGCTTACAAATTTAAAGTCATTTCCATGATAGGCATAGGTGCGAAAATCGGAAATCTCCTCGTTGATCATTGACATACTTACTTCCTCCATAAATCGTGTTGGATGCAAAATGCGTAATCTGCCCGGACTTCATCCCCCTCACAGATGGAAAATTTTGCCTTCGGCTCATCGCTTGGGATCAGATGGGCATACTGGATACCGTGTTCCGTTTCCAGGCACACCCATTGGATATAATGCTCCGGGGTCATAGGATGTTCGGCTGATCCAACCGTTACATGAATGGTGTTTCCTTCCACCCGGTATACAGGAATATGCTTCTCGCCGGATGCTTCTGAAGCGCCGGGAATCAGCTCCTGCATCTTTTCGCCGCAGCAGTACACCGGAACGCCCTTATCCCGGACCATAGCTACGATGTTGCCGCAGTGTTTGCAAACTAAAAATTTCTGTTTCATATTAGCTCCCTCCTTATGAAAAAGTGTGTCCAATTGAAAATCAATAATACATAAACGTCTGGACATACTATCCCTAAAAGGAAGTGAAATGATGTCATATAAACGCGGGTTTCTTCCGTACGCATTAGCCGCACTTTTAATTGGTCTCGTGGGCGGCTTTTCTACCGTCTTGGGTCCTGCTTTTGTGCAGGATATTGGCATTGCCTATAACAACACCACCTGGACGGCGCTTGCCCAAGCCATGTCCACCGCTGCCTGCGCGCCCATTCTCGGCAAAGCAGGAGATGTGATCGGACGGGGAAAGACACTGCTTCTGGGTATTGCGGTATTCACCTTGGGGAATGTCCTGTCTGCCCTGGCAAACTCCCTGGGATTTATGCTGATTGCCCGGTTTATTGTTGGCGTCGGCACAGCCGCTATGGGTCCCGTGATTCTTGCATACATTGCAACAGAATTTCCCCAGGATAAAATCGCAAAGGGATTTTCTTTGTATATGCTTCTTTCCAGCGCATCCGTAATCATCGGACCAACGATTGGAGGCTTGATTGTGTCTTTTTACGGGTGGCGTGTGATGCTGTGGGTATGTGTTGCCATTTGCGCAAGCATCTTTGCCGTCTGTATCTTCACCTCCCGCAATCAAGTTTCCACAAGGAAAGTATCACAGAACTTTGATGTTTCCGGCGCTGTTCTAATTCTGATTTTCTTTAGTCTGTTGCTGTGTGTTCCCTCTTTCGGGCAAAATTTCGGGTGGACATCTATGCCGTTTTTTATTGTGCTGGTTTTTGCAGTCGTCAGTCTTGGAGGACTGATTCTTACCGAAAGGAAAAGCGCCCATCCGATTCTTTCCGGCAGCTTTATCAGCAGGAGCTCTTTTGTGCTGAGTGTCATTGCCTTGTTTCTCACCCAGGGATTGATGCAGGCCAATATGACGAGCACCATTGTGTTTGTAAATTACACCCAGCCGGCGAACACCGCTATCTCCGGCTATGCCATCTCTGTAATGTATGTGGGTATGTCTTTGGGCGCGGTAGCTTTAGGACCGCTGGCAGATAAGTTTGAACCAAAGAAACTCCTGATAGGTTCCTTCCTGCTGACCGGGGTCGGATGCGGGATTTTGCTGCTGTTCACGCAGGTTACTTCCGTATTGCTGCTGATGGCTTCCCTTGGTGTGCTTGGCTTCGGATTGGGCGGAAACGGCACCATCTTTATGAAAGTTGTCCTCTCCGGATTAACGCCTCAGGAAGCGGGCGCAGGTACCGGCGCCTACGGTCTGTTCCGGGATCTGGCTGCGCCATTCGGCGTGGCAGTTTTTGTCCCGTTATTTACCAATCAAATTACTGAAAGAATTGCTGCAGGCGCGACCGAACCCGCTGCAGCGGTTGCGTCCATTCATTTCCTGGCTGTGGCAGAAATTCTGTGCGTAGCGCTGGGAATTGCAGCAGTTGCTTTCCTGCCAAAACAAAAAAAGAAAAAGGAGACCTGAAATGAGATTAAAGAATAAAGTTGTTCTGGTAACCGCCTCTACCCGGGGAATCGGTCTTGCGATTGTAAAAAAATGCGCGCAGGAAGGCGCGCAGGTTTATATGGCCGCCCGAAACATAACGCGGGCGCAGGAAATTGCGGACACTCTGCAGGGCGTCAAATGTGTGTATAACGATGCTACCGAGCCGCAAACCTTTCTTTCCATGGTAGAGGATGTGGTGCAGGATGCCGGTCGTATCGATGTGTTGGTCAACAATTTCGGAACTTCCAACCCCGGAAAGGATTTGGATTTTGCCAATACCGAACCGCAAGTCTTTTTAGATACTGTCATGCTGAATCTGAGAAGCGCTTTTATGGCAAGCCAGGCTGCGGCAAAACACATGGCTGCTCGCGACGGAGGAAGTATTATCAACATTTCCTCTGTTGGCGGTCAGATTCCGGATGTCTCTCAGGTTGCTTACGGCACCAGCAAGGCTGCCATCAACTATCTGACCAAACTAATTGCTGTGCAGGAGGCAAATCACCATATCCGCTGCAACGCTGTCCTCCCCGGTATGACCGCAACGGAAGCAGTGGAAAAGAACCTGACAGAAGAATTTCGGAATCTGTTCCTGCGGCACATTCCATTGGGCCGCATGGGTCAACCGGAAGAAATTGCAGAGGCGGTGTGCTATTTTGCAAGCGACGCTTCCGCCTATACCACCGGCCAGGTGCTTAGCATCTCCGGCGGTTTTGGACTGGGAACGCCTGTTTATGGTGATTTGGCAAAGGGTGCAGTACGTCGTTAAACCTCTCAGTCCACAGGCACAACTGCCTGTGGACTGTTTTTTCGCAAGCTCCTGTCCGCAAGAAATATTCTTATATAACTTGCAGAACGCAAAAAATATGCTATAATGGTGAAAACCCTTGCAGATAAAGGAGATTGCACATATATGAAATTAGGTATCGTTGGTCTGCCCAATGTGGGCAAGTCCACATTGTTTAATGCCATTACCAATGCCGGTGTTCCCGCCGATAACTATGCCTTTTGCACCATTGACCCTAATGTGGGCGTGGTTTCTGTGCCCGACGACCGGTTGAACTGGCTGTCCGATTTCCATAAGCCAAAAAAGACTACACCGGCTGTGATTGAATTTGTGGATATTGCCGGCCTTGTAAAAGGCGCATCCAAAGGCGAAGGATTGGGAAATAAATTCCTCAGCAACATCCGTACCACAGATGCCATTGTCCACGTGGTCCGCTGTTTTGACGATTCCAACGTGACCCACGTGGAAGGCAGCACCGATCCTCTGCGGGATATTGACATTATCAATCTGGAACTGGTAATGGCGGACATTGAAATGGTGGAGCGGCGTATCGACAAAGCGCAGAAGTCTGCCAAGGGCGGCGACAAGAAGTTTCTGCGGGAGGCGGAGCTGTTCACAGAGCTTCTGGCCCATCTGAATCAGGGAAAATTGGCCCGTACCTTCGACGGCACGGACGAAGATATGGCACTGATCGCCACCTCTGACCTGCTGACCCTGAAGAAGACGATCTATGTGGCAAATCTGGCGGAAAGTGAAATCAATACGCCCGAGGAAAACCGGCACTATATGGCGGTGAAGGGTCTTGCGGATGCAGAAGGCAGTCAGCTGATCCCCATTTGCGCCAAGCTGGAAGCAGACATCGCTGAGCTGGATGACCCGGAAGAAAAAGCAATGTTTATGGAAGAACTGGGTGTAAAGGAATCCGGTCTGGACAAGCTGATTCGCAGTTCCTATGCCCTGCTGGGTCTGATCTCCTTCCTGACTGCAGGCTCGGATGAATGCCGCGCCTGGACCATTAAAAAAGGAACCAAAGCACCTCAGGCGGCCGGCAAAATTCACACCGACTTTGAACGCGGCTTTATCCGCGCTGAGGTGATTGCCTTTGAAGATATGAAATCCTGCGGCACAATGGCAAATGCCAAAGCAAAAGGCCTTGTTCGAAGCGAAGGTAAGGAATATGTGATGAAGGACGGCGACATCGTCAACTTCCTGTTTAATGTGTAAACGTCATCACAAGCGCGTGTTTGCACATTCCTAACACAAATAAACGGCGGGAGCAAACCCCAGCCCTACGGTATCACTATGGATACGTGCGTAGGGTGAGGGTTTACTCCCGCCGAAAATCTTTTTGTGATATGGTCGTTATACAATGCCAAAGGAGGCAAGCAGTGCGGCCAGCAGACCGATCACGCTGACAGCCATGCAGATGTAATACAGATACCGCAGTGCTGTGGAAAGATGGGGAATACATCCCTGCTTCAGGCTGTCCCGGATGTTCTTTTCCGAAAGGGTGGGATGCTTTTCCTGAAATTGCTTGATCTTTTGCGTCAAAAGCTCCCGTTCTTCCGGAGTCTTTGCGTTTTTATACAGCTTGCGCAGCTGCTGATAGTCCGGATGATTTTTGCGGAATTTATAATCGTACAGCTCGAAGGTGTTGTCCTCATTGCTGAACACGCCGTAAGCGCAGTTATTGTGGGCAATGTTTGCCTGGTAAGTCTGCTCAAATTCACACAAGACCTCCTGGCTCTGCTTGACGTCAAACTTAGTGCGGATATCAATGGTGTAAAAGATCAGCGAGATCAGCAGCAAAAAACCTGCGATCAGGATACAGGCCACGGCAGATGTTGCAATCAAGCCACCGTACAGCGCCACACCGCTGCCGAAAAGGCCGATGTAGAAATTGAGCATTGTGGTGCGCTGCTCGGCATGGTACTGGAAGTAAGAATAGGCTTTGTCATAAAAGTCCTTTTCGCTGAGCTGGGCATCCGGATTGATCGGTTTTTCCATAAATGCTCCCCCCTTTTTCTCTCTTTTTTTCATATTACCACGCAAAAAGGGAAATTGCAACCGTTTTCACCGGCAGGTCAAGGTTCTCCCCTACTGCCCGTATTATCGGGATTTGCTCCCCCGGTAATCCTCTGTAAAAGTTTGTCCGTCGATTCCAAGAAGATTTAAAATGAAATAACAAGCAATATCGGGTGTTCTCAAATCAAATTTTGACATTTTCCATACCTCACTTTGGATTTATTATAACATATTAACACCAAAAAAGAAGCCAGCCAAAATATTTTGGCTGGCTTCTTATTGCAGATTGTTCAAATACACTTGATTATTTCTTGCCAAATACTTCGTCCAGGATCTTCTTGGTGTCTTCACCAAAGATCGGGCCGTTGCAGAGCTGGTGGAAATCAAGCTGGCCGTAGTGAAGATTCGCTTCCACCAAAACAGGCTCGCCGGCTTCATTTACGGTAAAATCCCAGGATACAAGGCGGAAATGGGGAATCTGCACATGCAGATGCTGTACCAGATCCATACATTTTTCAAAAGCAGGAATGGTATGTCCTTCAAATACCAAGCCGGTATCCGGGTGCTTTTCCCAAGTGTTACCCTTTACATTGTAGGCATATTTTTTCAGCTTGCCATCCGGGGTAATTCCGCAGGTAATGCCACCGCTGCTGGCATTATCCACCCGGGAGCCGCCTACGCCAATGCGCAAAATACCAGAATACACCTTTGCCTTGCCGTCTGTCAGCAAAGACATCAGACGGATGGTATTGACAGAGCTGGGGTTGATCGCTGCCAGTTGAGGATGCTGAACGATGGGTCTCTGAATGACAATATCATCACGGATCTTTTTTTCTACTGTGGCAAAATCCGTACCCTTTACGAAGAACACGCCTCGGCCGCCCTCAGAGCCTTGCGCTTTCTTTACAACGATCTCCGGCTCGTTTTCCAGAAGGCTGTCCAGCTCCTGCCGGGTGATGGGATCATAATCGCCCTTGAACCACATACCGCCTACCCGGTTGGCTACCTCTTCTGCCTGCTTCACCCCGGTAAACATCCGGCGATAATAGCACTTGTCATCCATAATGATGGCTTCACGCCAGTTATTAAAGTAGGGGTCGATATAGCAATAGTGCAATTCCTCGGGAAGATAATCAACACAGAATTTGCCTGTGGTCTGATAATAAAAATTATGATACCATGGGTCTACCTTTTTATAAGGCCCGTAGAAGTCCTTGATCTGTTTTGTCTGTTCCTTGGTCAGAACGTATTTCGGAGCAATCTTCCGGACACGGTCGTAGTGTTCCTTCTTTCGCTGCGCGGTCAGAATTCCATCGCGAACTTTCTGAAAAATCGTAATCAGTGACATACAACAACCTTCTTTTTCTTAAGTTATGCTGAAATTATACATCTGTTTTTCATATGTGTCAATGATTGCATTTCCCATTCCCACAACTATCGAAATGCATTCTGAAATCCACGGACTTTCCCCGAACCAAGGTAAATTCTCTTTCCGCTCCGACCACATACCAAAAAAGAGGACATCCTTTGCCCAAGTGTTCTTAAGGACACTTGGGCAGTTTTATTCGCCTTGCGGCGAGCGATATTGCTTCGCAGTGATATTCTTTGGGAAATACCTCGTCGAAGACGAGATATTTCCCAAAGAGTTATATTGCCTTCGGCAGTTTTTGGCGAATAAAATATCACTGAAATCGTAAGATTTCAATATCACTTCCCGAAAGGGAAATATCACTCTGTGCGTTTCGCACAGAATATCACTATATAAAATTACTACCCGAAAAAGAGTTATGTTTTTCTCTTCTTCGGGTAGTTTTGTCTTATACCGTCACAAGCAGGGAATTTGTGTGCCAAATTCCGTTTTTATTAAAGATAACTGTCCTTAGAAACCCCGAGCATTCGGATGTCCTCTTTTTTGCCTAAGAGCAGTATAACGGTGCATAAAGTAGGGTAAAAAAAGCGAAAAGGTACGCAGAGTATCTGTTAGACAAATTGGAATTTACTCATTATTCTTTTTTGATTTTAGATAACGAATAAGCCAAATCACAGCACATATATCCCATACTATTGCACAAACAATATGTAACGCAAAAGATACGGAGTTTGTATATCCATATGCTAAATCAACAAACAAATTGATGTTCCATACAACTGCACAAAAGCAATTTATAATCACTACTGCTATGCTCACTTTTTTCTTATCGTCCATTATATACACCTCGTCAATTTCAAGTTTGTTTAACTGATTATACCATGAATTCCTTAATTTTTCAATGAAATCGCGCGGGGCGCGATGAAATCCGAGCAACGCTCGGATGAAATCTGCTTCGCAGATGAAATTAAATCCACCCGCCCGCCGTCAAGGCGTATTTCATCCCCGTACGGCATTTCATCATCGAAGATGATTTCACCCACCCGATAGGGTGGATTTAGTTGAAAAGAACCCACACTTGTCGTAGACAAATGTGGGTTCTTTTCTGAATTAGTTTGATAATAATGCTACGGTTTCAAAAGGTTTCATTTGGTTTCACTTGAAAATGAAACTATATCAAGTGATGTGAAACCACTAAATATGGTAGATTGTCTTGCTTCTGTGCTTAACTTT
>JAZUOF010000097.1:0-6116 GCA_045604565.1 Faecousia sp. | reverse complement strand
AGGACGGCAAGGACTGTCTTTATAACATCTATATGATGGAAGAATTGCACTCCATCGTCTCCCTGGCAGGCGGGGGAATGAATAAAGTGAATTTACCCGACGGGAAACTTCAGCGGTTTCACAATCCCAAATTTCCCGAGGAATATATCCGTCAGGTAGTCAGCGTTCTGTCCCAAAAGGAAGCGCTGTTTGCGTTGATGAAAGGAAGCGTTTAAGTGGATATTCTGATTTCCAATGTGACCGCCGTGACCATGAACGAACGTATGGACGTGCTGTTCGGCGCGTATTTGCATATTGTGGACGGCAAAATCGCCGCCATTTCCACGCAGCCCCCGGAGCATACGCCCGAAACCATCGTGGACGGTACGGGAATGGTGGCCATTCCCGGTCTTGTGAACTGCCACACCCATTTGGCAACTACCGCCCTGCGGGGTCTGCTGGATGATTCCGGACGCCGGGAAGCGCTGGAAGTTTTGCTGCAAAAAGAGGCGCGTATGGATGCGCGCAGCGCCAAGGCATCGGTACTGCTGGGCCTGGCGGAATGTCTGAGATTCGGCATCACATCCGTTTCCGACCTGTACTATTATCCCGATGCCACCGCCGAAGCGCTGGCAGAATCGGGAATGAAGGGCAACGTGGCCCTTTCTGCTTACCGGTTTATCCACAGCAGCGAGGAATTTGATTTTGAAACCGACCCCCAGTGCTCGGAGCTGCGCCGGGTTGCGGAAAAATGGCACAATTACGACAACGGCCGCATCAAAGTGGATGCGGGCATTTATGCCGAATATATCAGCAATCATCCCCTGTGGGAAAGCCTGGCGGACTTTGCCGGGGAGAAAGGACTGGGCTTCCAGCTCCACCTGTCAGAAACCCGTGAGGAATCCGATTCCTGCGTAGAACGCACCGGACTGACTCCGGCGGAACTGCTGTCCTGCCACCGGGTATTTTCTGTGCCCGTCACTGCCGCCGGCTGCGGAGCGCTGACGGAAGCAGAGCAGAAAATTCTGGGAAAATACAAGGCTTCCGCCGTTTCCACCCCCCTTGCGAACCTAAAATCCGGACTGCCCTGCGCGCCTATTGCCTCCTGTGTCAAGGCCGGTATGAATGTGGCTCTGGGTACCGGCGGCGCGGTGGAATGCGGCAATTTGGATATGTTTGAAGTAATGCGCGCGGCGGCAATGGATGCGCGCCTTTCCGGCGGTGACAGCACCGCAATGCCTGCTTCCGCCCCGTTGATGATGGCCACCTCCTGCGGCGCAAGAGCCCAGCAAAGAACCAACTGCGGTATGTTGAAAGAAGGTCTGGACGCGGATATTGTGCTGGTGGATTTCTCCGCCCCGCACCTGATTCCCTGTCATAATGTCATCAACGGTTTGGTATTCGGCGCCAAGGGCGGCGACGTTGCCATGACTATGGTTCGGGGCAGGATTCTCTACCAAAACGGTCAATTTCCCACCATCGACCTGAAGGCTGCGGTGGAAGAGCTGACCGGCTACGCCATCCCCCGTCTGTTTGAATCAAAGGAGTAAGTTATGGCCGAAACCGGAAAAAAGCAAAACTTCTTGCAGGGCGCAGCTCTGCTGGCCTTTGCCACCGCCATCGTCAAGATTATCGGCGCAGTCTATAAAATTCCCCTGCGCTCCATTATCGGCGATGTGGGTTACAGCTACTTTAATACCGCCTACGATATCTACACCCTCCTGATGCTGATTACCACCGCCGGTCTTCCGGTGGCGATGAGCCGCCTGATCAGTCAGGCGTACTCTTTGGGAGAATACAATCGGGTGCGTCAGGTGTACCGCACCGCCAGAGTCATTTACCTGTCTTTGGGTATCGTCTGTACGCTGCTGATGATGGGATTTTGTCAGATTCTGGCCGATAAAATGGTACAGCCGGATGCCTGGATAGCGATTTTGTGCCTTGCCCCCTGCGCAACCTTAATGGGTTTTCTGTCCACCTATCGCGGATTTTTTCAGGGGCAGGGGAATATGGCGCCCACCTCTGCCAGTCAGATTTTGGAGGCGGTTTGCAAGCTAATCGTGGGATTGACCGCCGCTCTGCTTTGTATGTACCTGTGGGGCAGTGTTTCCCTGGCCGCAGGCGGTGCGATTTTGGGCGTAACCGTCAGTTGTCTGGTATCGGCCATTTATTTAAATGCCCGGTTCCGCCCGGCATACCGGGAACTGCCCGTCTCCGCAGAACAGGTGGAAAGCTTTCAGAAAACCTCCAAAAAACTGCTGAGTATCGCCGTTCCCATTACCATCGGCGCCGCCGGTTTGCAGCTTCTCAATGTGCTGGAAATCGGCATTTATATGGAAAGAATCGAAACTATTTTGTCCACCGGGCAGTATGACAACGCCGCCATTCCCGCTTTGCAGGAAGAAGTTATGGCCTCTGCCGACTACACCGGCGAAAATCTTTACTCCCTGATCGCGTCCAGCCTGAAAGGTATTTACAATTTTGGGCAGACTATTTTTAATCTGCCCTGCGCCTTTATTATCACCATCAACACCAGTGTCCTGCCCGCTGTCACGGCGCTTTTGACCCGGAATGAACACGATTCTGTCCGGTCTACCGAGGAATCCGCTTCCCGGATTACCGGCCTGCTGTCCCTGCCCTGCGCTGTGGGACTGTTCGTGCTGGCAGGCCCTATCATGGGTCTTTTGGGTGGCTACGAAGGCGAGCGGCTGGTGATTGCCGAACAGCTTATGGCCCTGTTGGGCGTTGCCGTTTTCTTCTATTCTGTGGTCATGTTTACCAATGTGCTCCTGCAGGCCCACGGGTATGCCCACGTGCCGGTCATCCACATGCTTCTGTGCGGCGCATTGAAGCTGGCGGCGGTATATATTCTGTCAGGAAACCCCCAAATCGGTATTTTGGGCGTTCCCATCGGGGCGATACTGTGCTACCTGTGCATTGCGGTGCTGAACCTGTTTGCGCTGTGGCGGCTGGTTCCCCAAAAGCCCAAGCTGGTGCGCAATCTGATGCGGCCGCTTCTGCCGTCGGCGCTGATGGGCGCGGCAGTATACGGCTGTCTGTATTTGCTGAAAAACGTCCTGACTGTTCAAAGTAACTTGATTTTGTGCGGAGTTCCTCTGGTATTGGGCGTGCTGGTCTATTTTATCAGTATGATTTTGTTGAAAACCGTTACCAGAGAGGATTGTCTGCTGCTGCCGAAGGGCGAAAAGATCGCAAAAGTACTAAAATTGTAAAAAAATTGCCTAATTTACGAAAAAGACTTGCTTTTTTGTAAGATATATGTTAGGGTAAAGTACAAATCTTTGGAAAAGAGGTAATATCCAATGAACAAAACCGAACTCATCGCTTCCGTCGCCGCTAAGGCCGGTCTGACCAAGAAGGACGCTGAGCGCGTCGTCAATGCTGCTGTGGAAAGCATCACCGAAGCTCTGGTAAAGGGCGAGAAGGTTAATGTTTCCGGCTTCGGCATCTTTGAAGTTAAGAACCGCGAGGCTCGCATCGGCCGCAACCCCCGCACCAAGGAAACCATTCAGATCCCCGCAACCCGTCTGCCTGCTTTCAAGGCCAGCAAGGCTCTGAAGGATTCCGTCGCAAAATAAGAAATGCGGCTGGATAAATACCTGAAGGTCTCCCGCCTGATCAAACGTCGGACCGTAGCCAACGAAGCCTGCGACAATGGCCGTATTTCCGTTAACGGACGCGTGGTGAAAGCCAGCTACGAAGTCAAACCCGGAGATCAGATTACCCTGAGTATGGGTGCACGGACAGTATCTGTGGAGGTTATTCAGGTTGCCGACAACGTCCGGAAAGACGATGCCGGCGCAATGTACAAAGAGATCTGAAAACGTACCTGCATATTTGGCGTGACACGCCGGAAAGCGTGTCACGCCAAATCTTTTTGTGTAAGACCACCGGTGTTTATCATTTTAACGCTTTTTGGAAACAGAAACTCCCCACAGACCGCTTGCCGGTTTGTGGGGAGTTTTTCGGCTCTTTTTCCCGATTTTTTCCCATTTTATAAGGTTTGTGAAGATTCGCTAAAATTTTACGCTTGTACTTGTGTATGTACATAAATATCGAACAAATGTTTATTTATCCCTTGACAAGTACTCGAACAAGTACTATTATAAGTCCACAACACCTATTGAAAGGGCAACGAAAAGAAAAGGAGTGAGTTTGTGTGGACAATTCAAAAGGCTGTGTATTTACGCCCGAAACGCCGCAGGCCTGTGCGTTTGGCAGAGAGAATTTTTATAGGGGACGAGCAGCAGCATCTGCCTTACGGTTGGTGCAGTCGGTGCGGGCGGGAGGTTTACGAGCCCCGCTTTACCCAATGCGCAGATTGCGCAGGAAGGAGGCGTACTGCCTGTGAGAAATCAAAAAACGCCCAGTCCTTGTCTGCGCTGCACCCGGGTAAAAGATCCCCGGCAATGTGAAAACAAACAGTGCAAACCCTGGCGGCAGTGGTTTTTGGGACGGTGGGAGCTGATACATAATTACCCCCGCGCCCAAATGGAAAAGGACGATTTGCAAACGGAAGGCGTTAACGTCGGCGGCAGAAAATACGCTGCGCCCCACCGGGTACGCAGTTACCTTGCCAAGGACCCTTGCCGTGACTGCCTTTGCCCGAAGGACCTATGCACAACCCCATGCCGACTGAAACGGGCGTGGTTGGAAGCGAAAGGAGAGGAATTTCTGTGAATTGGAAAAATGAAGCCATAGAGAAGCTTCGGAAATACGATGCCATGCGCCTGGCGGTACAAAATATTCCCGAGGAAATGCAACGCCTGGAGCTGGAGGCGCGCGCCATCCGCAGCGCCAATACCCAAACACCCCATGCCAAAAGCGCCGATCCCCACCGGGAAGAGCGGCTGCTGTCCAATATCACCCACCGGCAGGAGCTGCGATGGGCGTTGGAAGGGGCGAAAAGTTGGTTAAAGACCACAAATCAGGCATTAAGCGCCCTGACACCGGAAGAAAAAATGATTTTAACCCGGCTGTTTATTTACCCGGAACGGGGCGCGGTGGACCGCCTTTGCGGCGATTTGGGCATTGAACAGTCCAGTGTCTACCGCCGCCGGGACAGAGCGCTGCGCAATTTTACCCTTGCGCTGTACGGAATCACGGAGGAATAACATCCCGGGGATTCGGCTTGCTGGTCAAGTCTCCCTCTGACCCCAAAGGGCATCTTTCCTTTAACAAAAAGAACGGGCGGTCTTAGGTGGGTGTCCGTAAAACAGTTAACGGGGCGTATCGGTACCGATACGCTCCGTTTCTTATGCCAATATACGATATAAAGAGGTGCAACCCCTTGGCTCTCCCTTTGGGAGAGCTGTCACCGCAGGTGACTGAGAGGGTCTTGTACCCTTTTCCCTGCGAAGCCGCCGGGCATTCTCTAATTGGGTGTTGTCCTTTGGTATGGTCATTGTTTACCCTCTCCGTCCTCGCTGGGCTCGGCCACCTCTCCCAAAGGGAGAGGCAAGGAATATAGCGCCCTGGCGTCTGTTAGACAAATTCCAGTTTGTTTAACTGGCGCTTACAGCACCCAAGGCTCCCCTTGTCAGGGGTAAGCGAAGCGCAGTCGGCGGTAGTGAATGACAGTCCGGCGGACTGTCAGAGCCGCCGACCGGGCTCACCGCGGTGAGCTGTCAGCCGAGCAGGCTGACTGAGGGGTAGTATTCTCTCCCTCCGGCTCTTCGAGCCACCTCCCTCATCAGAGGGAGGCTTTGGTGCGGCGCAAACTATTAGATAAATTCAAGTTTCATTAACTGGTGTTATCGTATCATAATTTATCCGGAATTCCGTAGTTTTCCAGAATAAAATCCATATCCTTATCGCCTCTGCCGGAAAGGTTAATCAGCACAGAGCCTCTGCCCATCTTTTTGGCCAGCTTCATAGCAAAAGCCACTGCGTGGGCGCTTTCAATGGCAGGAATAATGCCCTCCAGGCGGGACAAGGCGAAGAACGCCTCAATGGTCTCGTCGTCGGAAATGGCATCGTATTTCACTCTGCCCACATCCCGTAAAAATGCGTGTTCCGGACCGGAGGAGGGATAATCCAGGCCGCTTGCTACCGAGTAAACCGGGGCAGGGTCTCCGTTTTCATCCTTTAGCATAATGCTGTTAAACCCATGCATA
>JAZUOF010000096.1:0-4076 GCA_045604565.1 Faecousia sp. | reverse complement strand
CCTTTTTTGCAACCCCGGATTGCCTGTATTCAAAGGGCAAACCGCTCCTTGATCATAGCCGCCACAGTCTCCGGCAGCAGGTTGGAATTATCAATTTTCATGTAGTTTTCAAAGGGAATCTCCCCCGGCAGGCTCTCCAGCCGGTGATTGGCGCTGTCCCGAATCACCCGGGCCCGGGATGCTTCCAGATCCCGCTTGGAAGCCTTGTGACGCAGACGGTTTTCCGTTTCATTGCGCTGCAGGCGCACCTCCAGCGGCGCTACCAACTCCACGCAGTAGATCTCGGCGCCCTGCTGTCGAAAAATGTCCGTAACATGGTTGACATAAGCCCAATCCGAAGGCATATCAAAGGCCCACATAACGGTGTGAATCATGCCATAGTTGTCCGTCTTGGCAAATTCCTGAAAAATGACCTCCCGGAGCTTAATGATGGTCTCCGCGTGGAAGCAATGAAAGATTTCCAGCACCGGCTCAATGGTCATGTGATTGTGAAAGAGGCTCAGCCCGGTACATTTTGCCAACTCCTGGCCCACGGTCATTTTTCCCACGGCCCCATCCCCTATGATCCATACAAACTTCACATCCACACATCCTTTCCAATACAAAAACGGCGCAGGCTGAAGCCTGCGCCATAGCATACTCCGATCCCGTTTTACCGGGTGAACGCATTCAGAGCCAAACTTCCGCTAATTTGCAACGCAGCAACACGGCACATATTCCGCATCGGTTTCACTCCTCTTCTTGTTTTCATCATAGCACCCTCACAAATCTTTGTCAAGACCGGCAAATTCTCAGTGGCCACTTCTGCAGCCGCCTTCTTTTTAGATGGTTCCGGTTACCACCAGGGTCGCCATCCCCGGAGTCAGCACATAGGCGCCAGTGTCGGGGTCTCTTGCAAATGTGGCTGCCGGTACTGTGATCTGGCCGGGTGCCGTGGCGAACTGTCCGGTAGTTTCCTGATAGGTGTACTGAACCCCTTGCGTCCAGGCCGTTGCGTTAAATGTGACACGCAAGTCAGTCAGAATCGGATCAAACGTGTCGGTGATGATTGCGTCATCCGTGGCAACAACCGCTTCATTTCCGGAATTCTGGATGATAAAGGTGTAGGTGACCCGGTCATTGTCCACCACCTGGGACGGCGAAATGGATTTGGAAATGCTAAGCATCGGTTCAGAGGTCGCATTCACTGTTTCGCTGGCTGTGACGGGGGAACTGATGCAATCACCGGTGACCGTCACGGTGTTGACAATGGTGCCGTCTGCCTGGGGATCAGCGAATTCGTTCGCCCTGGCCTGGTAAACCAGAACCACGTCTCCGCCGGCGGGCACGGCGATTCCGGAGATCACCAGAGGCGGTCCCCCGGTTACGGAAGGTGCCTCCTGGGGTACGCCGTCGACAAATACGGCGGCTGAACCCATTTCGTAGGTCAACGGATATACGGTTTCCCCGTCGAAGACATAGCCTCCTAAATCGTCCGTAACGGTCAGACGCACAAGGGGCGAAGTGCCGGTGTTGCGCAGAGTCACCACATAAGTGACCAGCTGTCCGGGCGTATAGGTTCCCTCCACTGCGGTTTTGGTGGCAGCCAGCACATCCAGAATTTCGCCGTAGGCGATGTTGGAGTTGGTGGTATTGCCGTTGTAGCGCAGGGTTGCCTGGTTGGAAAAGATTGCCATAAGAAACCTCCTGTCATTTTTCCGGAGCACAGGCTCCGGTATGTCAATCTATGCCAACCCGACAGAATCTGACACCATTGAGAACCGACAAAACCGCCTTTCCAGTGGAATGGCGGTTTTATGGAATGTATGCAAAACAAGCAGCGGACCACCAGAAAAATCCATTTATGCAAACAGGACAGCTTTCTGCAGTCCGACGGATGCACACGGCGCATCAAAGCATTACAACCGAATTTTCTTTTCTGGAACGCTCTGCCGCAAAGCAGATCAGATGACTTTCCAGAGAAACCGATGCATTGGTACGGCTTTCGCCACCGGCACGCAAGACATTCAGGAAATCCCGCATGATTCCAAAATCACCGCCGCCATGACCGCTGGTTTCGCCACCCATATCCAGGGGGATGACCCGCTTTTCTTCTCCGAAGCGATGCAGCACAATCTCCTTTGTTGCCATATCCGCCTGAATTTGCCCACGAGTACCAAAAATCTTAATTTGACGGGAGAAATCCGCAGAAAGACCGGTCATGGTAAATGTAGCCACAGCGCCATTTTCAAACGCCAGATTGACCACCTGGCGGTCCACCACATCGTTGTCACAGTGATAAACGCACCGGCCATAAGGCCCTTCCTCCAGGGCTTTCCGGCGTCCCTCCAGGCTCATGTCTGTGGTAATAACATCCACCGGCCAACCGGTACGGCTCATATCCATGTAAAGCTTGGGCGCGTAATACGGGCAAGTATCCGCATGGGGACAGCCCTCCAGACAGCGTGCAGGCGCGCCGGCAGGCGCATTTTCCGCTGTGAAGTGGCGAAGCGAACCAAAACTCTGAACCTGCAGGCACTTCTTGCCCATGAGCCACACAAGGATATCCATATCGTGGCAGGATTTTTGCAGGATCATGGGGCTTGTTTCCCGGGTAGTGCGCCAGTTTCCGCGAACAAAACTGTGCGCCTGATGCCAATAGCCCACATTTTCGATCTGATTGATGGTGGTTACCTTGCCGATTTCCCCTTTATCAAGCAACGCTTTAATCGTCATGTAAAATGGGGTATAGCGCAAAACATGGCAAACTGCCAGGGTGCGCTGCGTCCGTTCCGCGGCTTCAGAAATGGCTCGGCACTCGTCCTCCGTGTTGCTCATGGGCTTTTCCAGCAGAATATGATATCCCAGTTCCATCGCTTTCAATGCCGGAGACGTGTGATCATCGTCCAGCGTGCAGATAAACGCACAGTCGGCCATCCTGGGTTTGTCCAGTAGGGCCCGCCAGTCTGAAAAACGATTCTCGAGAGACACATTTACCTCATCCGCAAGGGCATCCAGCCGATCCCGCCTTGGCTCTGCAATGGCAACGATCTTTAACTGCTCAGGATACTCCTTGGCATAGCTGGCATAAATGCTGCCCCGGCTTCCTGCTCCAAGAACAACAGCTGTGATGGGCTTCATAGCAATCTCCTCCGAATCTAAGATTTCTCTGTTTTCATACGCTTGTCTCGATAATTGATAGTAGCAAAAAGTATCGTCCCGGCCGGTAAATTCGAAACCAACCTTTTCCAGAACGTGCTGGCTTCTGGTATTGTTAAGAACTGTATCTGCATTCACGAAATCCATCCCAAGCTCACCGAAAGCAAACCGCAACAGTAACCGTTCTGCCTGCGTGCCAAAGCCTTTTCCCTTCACGGAATCATCCCGTAAATGGATTCCCAAGCTGCACTCCCGTTTCACCGGGTCAATGTTTTTCAATTTGCATTCTCCCACAATTTGTCCGTCCGCAACAATAGCAAACAGCTTGCGATGTGGAACAGTATTTTTATCAAAATAGCGGTCCACAACATCCGGCAGGTATACATATTCATAATAATGACCAATTGCGGGGTCATTGTGAAAGCCCTGATAAAACGTATGGCACATTTCACGGGTCATGACGCAAAGAGATACACCGTCTTTCTTGCACATAAGCCTCAAACTCCCATTTTTCTGTATTGTATCATAGATTCATGACCAAGGCAACTATCCTTTGCCGTTAAAAAACATGCCGGTGGCATGTTTTAGGCAAAGAAAAACCTCCACTTTTCAGTGGAGGCTTCTTGTGTTTGCGTTACCTATTTTCACGGTTAGGGCAATCTATCGTCGCGCCGTCCGGAACAGTCCGGGGGACTGTTCCAGGCGCAAAAAAGCCCCGGCCTTTCGGTCAAGGCTTCTTGTGTTTACGATACCAATTTCGCGGCTAGAAGCAAGCTATCGTCGCGCCGTCCGGAACAGTCCGGGGGACTGTTCCAGGCGCAAAAAAAGCCCAGACCTTTCGGTCGAGGCTTCTTGTGTTTGCGTTACCTATTTTCACGGTTAGGGCAATCTATCGTCGCGCCGTCCGGAACAGTCCGGGGGACTGTTCCAGGCGCAAA
>JAZUOF010000095.1:0-7147 GCA_045604565.1 Faecousia sp. | reverse complement strand
TTTGGGGGTTCTTTGACACTCTGAAGGGCGTGTTGCAGTTCATAGTTTGCAACACGCCCTGTTCATTGTTTCAGGAAAGGCCGCCGCCTTCGATATATTCGGCCAGCAAATCCCGGGCGTAAACGCCCTCGTCGTAACGCTGGATTTCCGTTAAACCGTTGGGAGCGTAGGTGGAGGTGTAGGAATCCACAACAATGTAGTAGGTGCCGTTGGGGTCGATGTTGTCTTTGATCTGTGCGCCGTATTGGCCATAGCTGATATAGTAGGCGTAGTGGTCGGTTTCAAAGAATTTTTCCTTGAGATTCTTTCCGCTGACAGAGCATAGAACCAACTGATTGTTAAAAGGGAACAGCGCCTGAAGCATACCGTAGGAAACATCACCCTTGGCCAAATAACCCGGGGAACGGACAGAAATGAATCCGCCGCCCAGAGCAATATCGTATTCATCGCCCCAGCGCTCCATGCCGGTATCGTAGTAAAGATCCGCCACCAACTGCCGCGCGGCAGTTCCGGAAAGCTGAGCGGCGTTATAGCCGACAATTCGGGTGGCCGGTTCTATTACGCCGGAATATTTTTCCATCAGTTCGGCAACCAGCGGGTCGTCCTCCAAACGGGCGTATGTACCGGAGGAGAGGGCTTCGGCCAGATGAACGTTGGAATTACCGTTGGCGGAATTGACCTGAATTTCCACGTGGGTGATTCCCTTGTTGTCGCCGCCGCCCTGAATGTGGTAGACCCCGTGGACATCCTGGAACACATACCGCTGATGGGTGTGCGCTTCAAAGACCAGATCCACATAGCCGTCGGACAAAGCAACATCATAATAGGATTTTAAGTAATTGGAGGATACCGTACCGGACCGGATTTCACCCAATCCGTCGTGAATCATATAGACGATGAAATCCGCCCCTGCTTCCCGAAGTTTTGCCGATTCCTTTTTCACAAGACCGGTCAGTTCCGCGCCGGTTTTGAAGTAAATATTTTGCACCTGTTCCGAGGAAATGGAGGAGTAGCAGTCGCCGATTGCGCCGATGATGCCGATTTGCACATCGCCGCACTGTACCATTACGGAGCTTTGGCAGTAGGGCACCTGCTGGTTGGTTTTTCGTTCATAGATGTTGATAGCCAGGAAGGGGAACTCGGCAAGCTCCGCATTTTCACGGACGGGCTCCTCGCCCCAGTCATACTCGTGATTGCCCATCACCATTGCCGTAAAATCCAATTCGTTCATCCATTCGGTAATCAGATTCCCTTCGGTAAGGTTGGACTCGGCCGTACCCTGCCACATATCGCCCACGGACAACATAATCGTGTGCTCGTCGGTGGAACGGGCGTTTTTCAGGTACGTGGTCAGCTCATCCACGCCGGGCTGATCGGCGGTGTCAGGCAATTTTCCGTGCAGGTCGTTGATACCGTAAAAGTCGACGATCACCAGAACGGACTGTCCGCAGCCGTCGCAATAACCGTTGTCGTCAGTGTCCGCATGGGCCGAATGGGATGTTGTTTCCGGCGCACTCTGACAGGCGGACAACAGCATTACCAGGCACAGCAAAAGCGCCAGCAAACGCTTCTCCATAGATTGCAGCTCCTCTCATCATAGGATTGGTGCCATTATATCCGAATTTTCCCGGCAATTCAACCCTGTTTGCGCCGGTATCACCGAAAACTTTTCTTGACGAAACATCATTGTTCTACTATAATGTAGGGAGCTATGGAAATTTATGTTTTGGAAAGGATCTGAAACTATGGCAAAGGAATTTAAGATTACAAGTCTGCGCTTGGCAGATCTGGAAAAGGAACTGAACTACCTGAAAACGACCCGTGAGAGAGAGATCGCTGCGATGATCGCAGAGGCCCGTTCCTACGGTGACTTGTCTGAAAACTCTGAATACGATGCGGCAAAGAATGAGCAGGCAAAGCTCTACGGCCGGATTGCCGAGATTGAGGATATTCTGTCCCATGCGGTGATTATTGAGGACGAGAATGAGGCCAGCGGCCGCGTAGGCCTGGGTTGCCTGGTGACTGTGGAAAATCCCGCTACCGGCGAGCAGACGGAGTACCGGATTACCGGCTCTCAGGAAGCCAATCCCGTAGAGCACAAGTTGTCGGATGATTCTCCCTTCGGCCGCGCCGTAGTGGGCAAGTCCGCCGGCGATACGTTTGTGGTCAACGCGCCCAACGGCTCCTATGAAATGAAGGTAGTATCCGTCCGCCGCGAGGGTTAAGCTATGGCAAAGTTTGTACCGCAGGCAGAACTGCCTGCATCCGAACAGGCGCAGATCCGCAGGGACAAGCTGGCGGCTCTGCGCGCCGAGGGGTTGGACCCATTCCTGGAAACCCGATATGAAATTACCGCTACCTCCCAGTCCATTAAGGAAAACTATGAGGAAATGGAAGGCAAGACTGTCCGTCTGGCGGGCCGCCTGATGGGCAAGCGGGGAATGGGCAAGGTCTCCTTCTGTGACCTGCAGGATAACGACGGCCGCATCCAGCTGTTTGTCAAGATTGACGAGCTGGGCGAAGAGTCCTTTGAACGTTTCAAGAAAAATGACATTGGCGATATCGTGGGCATCTCCGGCGAGGTGTTCAAGACCAAAACGGAAGAGATTTCCGTCCGCGTTAAGGAGGCAACGCTGCTTGCCAAGTCGCTGCTGCCCCTGCCTGAGAAGTTCCACGGCCTGACTGATAAGGAAACCCGCTTCCGTCAAAGATATGTGGACCTGATGGTCAATCCGGAAGTGAAGCGCAACTTTGTGATTCGTTCCAGATTTATCCAGTTTATGCGCCGCTATCTGGACGGTATGCGCTATATAGAAGTGGAAACACCGGTGCTCAACACCATCGCTGGCGGCGCGGCGGCGCGTCCGTTTGTGACCCACCACAACACACTGGATATTGATATGTATATGCGTATTGCCACGGAGCTGCCTCTGAAGCGGCTGATTGTGGGCGGTATGGACCGGGTGTATGAGATTGGCCGCATCTTCCGCAACGAGGGCATGGACCCCAAGCACAATCCGGAGTTCACCACGGTGGAGCTGTATCAGGCTTATGCGGATTTCCACGATATGATGGATATTGCCGAGGGAATTATTTCCGGCGCGGCAAAGGAAATCCTGGGCACTTATCAGGTGCGTTGGCAGGGCGAGGACATTGACCTGACTCCCGGCTGGCGCCGTATGACGATGGTAGAGGCCGTCCGGGAATACGTGGGAATTGATTTTGACGCCATTTCCGACGATGCCCAGGCGGTTGCCGCCGCAAAGGCAAAGGGCGTGGAGCTGGCGGATGCCGCGGAAAAGACCTGGGGCAACGCGCTGTATGCCTGCTTTGACCAGAGGGTGGAGGAGCATCTGATTCAGCCGACATTCATCACAATGTACCCGGTTGAGGTTTCTCCTTTGACCAAACGTTCTCCTGCCGATCCCCGGCTGACCGAACGGTTTGAGCTGTTTGTTTGCCACAGCGAGCTGGCCAATGCCTACTCTGAGCTGAACGATCCTATGGACCAGAGAGACCGCTTTATGAAGCAGGTGGAGCAGCGCGAGCGCGGCGACGAGGAAACGGAAATGCTGGACGAGGATTTCCTGAATGCGCTGGAGTACGGTATGCCGCCCACCGGCCGTATTGGCATGGGCATTGACCGCTGTGTGATGCTCCTGACCGGCGCTGACACCATCCGCGAAGTCATCCTGTTCCCCACAATGAAACCCCTTGCAGAGTAATATTAAGCCGAAAACGCTTATTTCAAGGCGTATTCGGCTTTTTGTTAATCCAAAATAATGTTCAAAATTTAGGTTTACGACAGATTTACGACAAATAGGCCAGTGAACGACCTTTGAGCGTTACGACAAAGTGATGTCGTAAATAAACAGTATTTTATTATCAGGCTTTAACCTTAGTGGGTTAGAGCCTTATTTTTGCAAACCCGTTGACATTTCGTGCGGATGATGATAACATAACAAATGTTATATAACGACTACTATATTATGGAGGTACATTATGCCGCCTAAAGTTAAAGTGACAAAAGAAGAGATTATAAACGCTGCCGTTAATATTGTGCGAAGTAGTGGAGCGCAGGCAATCAATGCAAGAACAATTGCCTCTATTTTGAACTGTTCTACGCAACCAGTGTTCTCCAACTTTGCTACGATGGACGAACTGCGCCTTGCTGTTGTAGAAAGAGCGGATATCCTATGTCAAGAGTATATGCAGCGAGAAGTCGATAGTGGGGAGTTTCCTGCTTACAAGGCAAACGGTATGGCCTACATACGGTTTGCTAAAGAAGAAAAAGAACTGTTCAAACTCTTGTATATGCGTGACAGATCGGGCGAATTGATTCCGGAAGGATCGGAACTCACTGACGAAATGGAGTCTATCGTCCATAATAATACAGGACTTAGTGGTGCAGATGCAAAGTTGTTCCATCTTGAAATATGGGCGTATGTCCACGGAATTGCTGCGATGTTTGCAACAGGATTTTTGAATCTTGATTGGGAGCTTGTAAGCAAAATGCTTACGGATTGCTATCAGGGACTTCGGAAACAATATGGAATGGAGTAATCAGTTATGGATGCCATCAGAATTGAAGGTTTAACTAAAAAATATAAAGATGTTGTTGCGGTAGATACGCTTAATCTTTCTGTTCACAAGGGCGAATTGTTTTCTTTGCTCGGTGTAAACGGAGCAGGAAAAACAACCACCATAAAAATGCTGTCCTGCCTTACACAACCCACAAGCGGAGATGCCTTTATTAATGGAAAAAGCATTTGCAAAGATACTGCCGCTGTGAAATCGCTCATAGCCGTTTCTCCGCAGGAAACTGCGGTTGCACCCGGGTTGTCTGTTCGTGAAAATCTTGAACTCATGTGTGGTGTTTATGGTTTTACAAAAGACAAACAAAATGCGAAAATCGCAGAACTAACCGAACTGCTCGGACTGGAAGCTGTTATCAAGAAAAAAGCAGGCAAACTGTCCGGCGGCTGGCAACGCAGATTGAGCATTGCTATGGCGCTTATCAGCGAACCGGAGATATTGTTTCTTGACGAACCAACGCTTGGTCTTGATGTGCTTGTCCGAAGCGACTTGTGGGATTTGATACGTTCTCTTAAAGGGAAGGTTACCATTATTCTGACTACGCACTATATGGAAGAAGCGGAAGCCTTGTCTGACCGTATCGCTATTATGAAAGACGGCAAGCTCCTTGTTTGCGATGCCGCTGACAAGATTAAGGAAACAGCGGGAACGGATGATTTCGAGCAAGCGTTCATTCGTATCGTTAAGGGGGCGGCAAAATGAGAATGCTCACTTTTGCAAACAGAAATACGAAAGAAATATTACGAGATCCGTTGACACTTTTCTTTGGACTCGGCTTTCCACTTGTCTTAATTTTGTTGTTAAGCGCTATACAAGCAAATATCCCCGTAGCGCTCTTTGAAATACAGCATTTAACTCCGGGTATAACCGTTTTCGGTTTGGCATTTATGACTTTATTTTCAGCAACCATTATTGCAAAAGACAGAGGCAGTTCGCTATTGCAGCGTTTGTATACAACACCATTGACCCCTCTGGATTTTATTCTTGGTTACACGTTGCCTATTATTCCGATTTCTGTTGTACAATGCGTTATTTGTTATATTGTTGCAGTCATTCTTGGATTAGAAATTACGGTCAACGTTTTGTACGCTGTTGTATTTATTATTCCCGTATCCATCCTCTACATTGCTTTGGGACTCCTTTGCGGAAGCATGCTTACCGATAAGCAGGTAGGGGGTATCTGCGGTGCGTTGCTAACCAACCTGTCAGCGTGGTTGTCGGGTGTTTGGTTTGATCTTGACCTTGTAGGAGGTGCTTTTAAGAAGATCGCATATGCACTTCCGTTTGCTCATGCAGTAGAGATGGAACGTGCTATACTTGCAGGAGATTTTTCAGGGATTTTTCCGCATCTTTGGTGGGTGCTTGGATATGCTGCCGTTCTGCTCGTATTAGCGGTGTTAATGTTTCTGCGACAGATGAAAAAACAGTAATTTTCTATATTAAAGGATACGTGTTTCTTTGCTCAACAATGTAAACACCCTCATATTTTTACGACAGATTTTACGAAATTGGTTTTACTAAAAATTTACCCAAAATGCTTGAGGAAAGTGCTGTCTTGCGACGGCACTTTCTTTTTGCTTTATGGTACAAAAATCCCCCGACAGTAATACCGTCGAGGGAAGATGTTAGTCGATAAGGTCCTCAACTTCGCAGCCGAGGGCTTTTGCCAAGCTGATAACTACTGCTGTCTGGGCTTTGCTCAGGTCATTTTGTTTTTGCTCGTAAAGCTGCACCATACGCAGAGCAACGCCGGAGGCATCGCTGAGCTGCTGCTGGGTAAAACCCCGTGCTTTCCGGATGGTATGCAGCTTAGATTTCCGGGATTCTTTGTTGCGCCGGATGATGGCATCTGCGGATTCCACAAACTTGCTGTTGTCGGCCTCGTGGTGGATATACATAGAGAAGACGGCGGAGAGGGTCAGCCCATCTGCAACGATATCCTCGAACCGTCTGCCGCTTTGCCACTGATAGTAGGCGAAAATCCAGCCGGCCCAGTATTCCCGTCCCTTAAAATCCGGATGGGAAGGAGCAACACCGGGGAGCGCAATGTTGGTCGCCTTCAGAACCGCTTCTGCCAGTTCGAAGCCGGACATACCGGTAATGTATTTCGGATTACCTTTTTCAAACTTGGATGCAATACCGGAGGAAATAAACCAGCCAAAGAATTTATCCGGGTCATATCCGCAGTCGCACACAGCATACTCGACCATATCGCCGAGATTTTGCATGGCATCATCCAAGTACGACTCGTTGTAAGCGCTCATCATCGTTTTTCCACCCCTGTCTGATGATATCAAGAATGTAGGTTTCGATCAGAACAGAACCCCGGTCCTTTTCCTTCTGGAATTCGTCCCTGGCCGCGGTGTCCCGTGCCAACTTTTTGGGATAGTAAATCTCCTTGGGAACAGCGATCGCTTCCTCAAAGGAAATGGCATCAAATGCCTTCTGAGATACGGCAACCACCTGCTCACCCAGCTCACCCAGCACCATCGCACGCTCCAACTGAGAAAGGCTGATGGTGTTGTTCAGAAAAGCGGACGCAAAAGAGAAG
>JAZUOF010000094.1:0-8752 GCA_045604565.1 Faecousia sp. | reverse complement strand
TCGTTATGATACGAATCTTCTCTTTTCTGTTGTTAGTGGGTTTGGGCTACTGCCCAAGTGCATTTGTACTTACAAATGCGATGCTGGTTCTTAGCTGAATTTGAAAGAATTCTGTTTTCTCCGATAAGAACAGCACACCTCAGCCTTGCCGTGGTCTATAGATTGACTCCAGGGAAGAACTCCTCCGCAAAATCCACCTTGGCCGCCTGAAAGCTTTTCCCGTTCAGATAGGAAAGCTCGCCGGCATCGGTGGTAAACCGGAATGTCAGCTTGTAAGAATACAACGCCTGATAATTCCGGTTAATTTGTTTGTTCAGCTTGCCGTATTTACCGTCCCCCAGCAGAGGATGCCCCGCGTGAGCGAATTGGGCGCGGATTTGGTGCGTCCGTCCGGTAATCAGTTCGCATTCCACCAGGCTCAATCCGTTTCTGGCGGACAGCACCCGATAATCGGTACGGCAGGATTTTGCGCCGGGCTGGGGCGCATCGGTGACGAACACCCGGTTTTTCTTGGCATCCTTAAATAAATAGCCGGTCAGACTGCCCTGGGCAGGTTTGGGAGTGCCCTCCACAATGGCCAGATACCGCTTGTCCAGCTCCCTGTCCTTAATTTTCTGGTTCATAATCCGCAGTGCCTGGGCGGTCTTGGCAGCAATCACAATGCCGCCGGTATTGCGGTCAATGCGGTTGCACAGCGCCGGCGCAAAGGCATTTTCCTCTCTGGGCCGCCATTGGTGTTTTTGGTACAGGTACGCCTGAATATGGTCAATCAGGGTTCTGCCGTACTCTGCGCCGTCGTGGGGGTGGACTGCCAAACCCGGGCGCTTATCCACCAGCAGAATGTTATCATCCTCATACACAATCTGCAGCTTCGGCGCCGAGACTGTCAGATATGCATTTTCCTGACTGGGTTTATCAAAAAACTCGTCATTGATATATAACTGCACCAGGTCGCCCACATTCAGCCGGGTATCCCGTTCTGCCCTCGCGCCGCCGACTTTAATGCGCTTGATGCGGATATACTTCTGGGCCAGTGATGCCGGCAGCAGCGGCACATTTTTTGCCAGGAAACGGTCCAGGCGCTGACCTGCGTCATTGGTGCCGATTACAAATTCCTTCACTTGGGTCCGTTCTCCTCAAAATGGCGGTCGATCTGCTCTGTAAATTCCATTGCCGGGTTGTAACCCATCTTGCGCTGACGGTTGTTCATAGCCGCTACCTCCAGAATGACTGCCAGGTTACGGCCGGGGGTAACGGGAATGGTATTCATCGGCACATTGACGCCCAAGATTTCCATATGCTGTTCTTCCAATCCCAGGCGGTCATAGGAATGTTGGGTATTCCAGGGAACGATATTGACCACCAGGTCGATGGTGTTCTCACTGCGGATTGCGCTCATGCCGAACAGTTTTGCCACGTTGATAATACCGATGCCACGCAGTTCCACATAGTTGCGGATCAGCTGCGGCGCCTTGCCCATCAGGGTGGATTCGCTCACCTTGTGAATCTCTACGGCGTCGTCGGCAATCAGCCGGTGGCCCCGCTTGAGCAGTTCCACGGCGGCCTCACTCTTACCCATACCGCTTTCGCCGATGATCAGCAGACCTTCTCCGTAAATTTCCATCAGTACGCCGTGGCGGGTAATGGAAGGGGCAAGTTCTACATTCAGGTAGGCAATAATATCGGAAAAAACCGCGGAAGTGACTTCCCGGGAACGCAGTACGGTTACATCGTGCTTCTCCGCCATTTGAAACAGCTCTGCATCCATAGGCAGATTCCGGGCAATGAGCAGAGCCGGGAATTTCCGGGAAAACAGCCGGTCATAGATCGCGAGCCGTTCCTCCGGCGTACGGATAGCCATATAACTGGCCTCTGCTTTGCCGAACACCTGCATACGCAGAGGTTCAAAGTGGTCAAAGAAATCCGCCAGCGCCAGGCCGGGACGGGACAACTCTGCAGCCGTCAGCCGGATATCGTCGTAATCGGTGGATCGGAAAGACACTTCCAGATGGAAGGCATCCGCCAAAGTGGAAAGCAATATGCCGTTATCGTTCATATTTGGTCACTCCCCCGCTCTCATTTTTAAAAATATTATAGCGGCAGACAGACCGAATATCAACATTATTTTAAAAAAACCAAAAAAATTCCTAAAAAACACTTGCAATTTCCGTTTTCATCTGCTATCATATCAAAGCGCCTGTCAGGGCGCTATTTGAGTGAGCCATCAGCGGATAGGAGGTGCAGAGAATGGCGAAGTGTGATTACTGTGGCAAGGGCGTTACTTTCGGTATCAAGGTTTCCCACTCCCACAGACGTTCCAATCGGGCTTGGAAGCCCAATGTGAAGCGGGTCAAGGCCATTGTGAACGGTACTCCGTGCCACGTGTATGCCTGTACCAGATGCCTGCGTTCCAACAAGGTTGAGCGCGCAATCTGATTTATCCGGCGAATATATAGCGGTGTTGCATTGCAGCACCGCTTTTTATTTTGTTCCTGATAAAATTTTCGATAATCCCTTTACCCCTCGGAAATAATATGCTAAACTGGTAGAATCAATCCTTCTTTGGGAGTTTTGTTATGAAATCACCCCGACTGAATCAAAAGGAACGGAATTATACCCTTTTCGGATTTCTCATTCCCTTTGGGGGAATGTTGCTGACCATCCTGATAAGCGCTCTGGTTTTGAAGATTGTGTATCCGTCCCGGGTATATTCTATGCTCTATTCCGACTGCTATCATCAATATTTCCCCTTTTTCAAAGCCTACCGGCAGGCCTTGCTCAGCGGCGACAGTCTGCTGTTTTCCTGGGATGTGGGTATGGGCCTCGACTATTTGGGTCTGATTTCCTACTATCTGGGCTCACCTCTGAATCTTCTGAGTGTGCTGGTGCCGGAGGGCCTTCTACTGCAGTATTTTACGCTGCTCACCCCTGTGAAGCTGGGATTTGCAGGAATGTTCTTTGCCATTTTCCTGAAGAAAGTCTTTGGCAAAAATGACATTTCCATCGCCATCTTCGGAAGCTTTTACGGCTTGTGCGCCTGGGCGATGGGTTATCAATGGAATGTGATGTGGGTGGACACCTTTGCCCTGCTGCCTTTGGTGGCATTGGGTACGGTGAGCGTGCTGAGGGAACGTAAATTTGTTCTGTATACCCTTTCTCTGTTCCTTTCCGTGGTTGCCAATTACTATATCGGACTTTTTTCCTGCATTTTTGTCCTGTTGGTTTGTGTTTGCTATGAAATATGCCGCTTTTCCGGCTTCAAAAAGCTCTTTGCGGATATTGGCCTGATGGCTGTATTTTCCATTCTGGCCATCGGTATGACCGCATTTTTGGAGATTCCCACCCTGGCCAGTCTTGCCGCCACCGAATCCAGTGTGAAGGAGACCATTTCCCAGTCCGCGCGAAACATTGCCACAGATGACAGCTTTGGAGCCTTGCTGGATGCCATGCGGCAGGTAGCCGGCAATATGAACGGCGGATTGACCCCCACTTTCAAAGCTTTTGAGGACCTGCCCAACCTGTACTGCGGCATCGGCACGAACATCTTTGCGTTTCTGTTCCTGACCTGCCGGCAGGTTCGTCTGCGGGACAAGCTATGCACCGTAGCCCTTTTGCTGTTTTTCAATATCAGCTTCATCATCAAGCAGCTTGACTACCTATGGCACGGCACGCACGTACCCAATATGATCCCCTACCGCTTCAGCTTCCTGTACAGCTTTGTGATGCTTTATATGGCTTATCAGGCGTGGACGGTGCGGCGGCGTGTCCGTCTGTGGCAGACTGTGGTCGCCATTGTGCCGGCGGTTGCCATTATGATGATGAGCAACGAATTTTTGTCCTTTTGGGAAACGGTGGGCAGCGCGGAATTTGCGCAGAAATGGAATACTTTATTTACCTTCTGGACCGGCAGCGAAGCTGACTGGAGCAGTCTGTCCCTTTTGCTGGAGAGCTTCGTATACGTAGCCTACAACAGTGTGTTCCTGCTTCTGTATTTTGCCGCGATGTTCTTTACCTTCCGCCGCCCGAAGCGGCCCGAAAATGCCTGCCGGGAGGAAATGCAGTCCTACTTTGACCGGTTGAAGCACCGGCGCAGCTGGGGCGCAATGCTGATTCTCGGCGTATTCTGCGCCGAGCAGGTGCTGAACCTTGTTAACTTCGGCGTAAATTTCTTCCCGGGTATCAACGTTTCCGCCTACCCCAAAAACGGGGAAGATACCGCCGCTATTGTGCAGCAGATTTCCCAGCGGGATGACGGCCTGTTCTACCGCACGGAGGTTACCCATACGCAAACCCTGAATGACGGCGCGCTCAACGGATATCACGGCATATCCACTTTTACCAGCTCCGCCAATATGGCTGTGACCAATTATGTGCGGGCATTGGGTCTGAGCGCCCAGGATTCCTGGAATCGCTATATCTACGAGGAAACTTCGCCGGTCACCAATCTGTTTTTGAACCTGAAATACCTGATAGAACGGGACGGCAACGTGGAAACCAATCCGTACCTGACCCATCTGTACAACCGCGGCTCTGTGACCCTGCTGGAAAACAACGCCTATCTCCCCTTAGGCTTTATGACGGATTCTGCTCTGGCAGAGCTGGAATTTACCAGCAACGGAAACCGATTCCGTTTTCAGAACCGTCTTCTCAGCGCCGCGCTGGGAGAAGAGGTCGCTGCCTGGTCCATTATAGACGGCGACCGGCTGTCCATCGCCAGCCGGGAGGCCACGCTGTCCGGCACCACCTCCTCCGGTTATACCGCTTACAAGACAGGCAGCGCCAGCGGCAGTGTGTACTACACCTATACCTTTGATACCGCCGGCCTGTTCTGCGTGGATTTAAGTCTGCCCAACAAAAATTCCTTTACCTTCTCTTACGAGGCAGCCGGGTCTGACTATGTGACACTTTATACGGAAACCTACAGTCTGAAACAAATGCTGTCGGTTTGTCAGGTCAATCCCGGCGACCGCATCCAAATCACCGTCAAATGCGGCGCAAACGAAAACGGCGGCATTAACATCATCGGCGCGGTACTCAATGAGGATGTGTTCCGGCGCGCCCACAATACCCTTGCCGCCCACACGCTGGAGCTGACCACCTTCCGCAATACCTTCATCGAGGGTACGGTTGTCTGCCCCCGGGACGGTTTGCTGTATACCTCCATTCCCCATAGCGGCAACTGGCAGGTTTGGGTGGACGGCGCTGCCGCAGAGGTTACCCTCATTGGCGGCGCGATGACCGGTGTTTTCCTCACAGAGGGTACCCACACCGTTACCTTCCGGTATGTGAACGAATCCTTCCGGTTGGGCCTGGGGATCAGCATAGGCTGCGCAGGGGTACTTCTGGCAATATGCTTCTTTGTCTATTGGCTTCCGGCCATCAAAAAAATCGGGACTGTATAAAAACAGTCCCGATTTTTATTAGGCTTTCTTTTGGGAAATTTCGCTGAGCAGCGCGCTGCCCAAAATCATCACCGCGCCGATACTGCCATAGATATCCATTCCCTGCTGCAGCACCAAAGCGGACAGAATAATGGCCACAACCGGGTCTAAATAGCTGAACACCGCTACCGTCTGCGCAGGCAACTTGCCCACTGCGCCAAAATACAGCCAGTACGCAATGCCCGTATGGACAACGCCTACCACCGCCAGCAGTGCCCAGGATATGCTCTGCATTTCGGAAACATCGCCTTCCCAGGTAACCAGCATATACGGAAGCACCGCCACAGCCGCCACAACCAACTGCACCACCGTCCGGTCAATGGCATTTACATCCGTCAGGCGTTTATTCAGCACCGTTACGGTTGCATACAACACCGCCGCGCCCAAAGCAAAGAAAACACCGGTCAAATCCGGGGCGCTTTCCGTCAGAACACCGGATACGAGCACCATTCCCAGGAACGCCACGCCCACCCATAAAAGTTTCTTCGGCGTAAGCTTTTCCCGCAAAAGCGGCGCGGCAAGGACTACAATCATCGGAGCAAAATAGTAGCAGGCCGTGGCCGCCGCCACGCCGGTATGCCGGTAGGCCTCGAACAACAGCACCCAGTTTAATCCCAGCGCCGCCCCCGAGCCAATAAGTACAGGCAATTTTCCTTTCAGCGCTCCCGGTGACAACTTTCTTCGGAACACCGTCAGCATAATCAGCATAAACAGCAAACCCATCACCGCGCGGCAGAAGGCAATCGCCGCCGGGGACAAGGGGATATAATGGACAAAAATGCCTACCGACCCGAAAATCCCCATCGCCGCAAGCATCTGTAACCTTGCTATATTCATACCGGCACCTCCTGCATCCAGTCGGGCATTGCCGAAAAAGTGCGGCGCTGTCCCTTGTGGGTAAAGGTCAAGGCGCAGGAGAAGAGCATAGGCGCGGTCTGCGCCGCCCGGGAACCATATTTATGGTCGCCCACCAGGGGGAATCCCCGGCTGGCAAACTGTACCCGAATTTGATGGCTTCTGCCTGTATGCAGACGAATCCGCACCAGGGAACACTCCCCCCGGGTCAGGCGAACATACTCCAGCTTTGCCTCTTTTACACCGGCGCGAAGCTTATCCACCACAAACACTTTGTTTTTCCGGCTGTCTTTGAACAGCAGGTCTGTCCACAGGCCGTTGTCCGGCGGAGTGCCGTGGACTGCGGCTACATATTCCTTTACAAACGCCCCTTGCTGAATCTGTCGGGAGAGGTCGGAAGCGGCCTGTTTTGTGCGGGCGTATACCATAACGCCGCCTACATTCTGATCCAGTCGGTGCACCGGAAAAAACACGCCGCCCAAAATTTCTCCAAGCATTTGCGGCACTTGTTTTTCCGCCTCCAGGCCCACCGGCTTACAGCATACGGCAATCTGCGTATCCTGATACAGAATTTCCACGGTCTCACCTCCTCCTGATTTCTTCAGTATAGCAGACCTGTGAAAAATGTCAAAACATTTGCAAAAAAAGGCTATCCGATGTATAATGGCGAAGATAAAGGAGGATACGCAATGACAACCAGAGATTTTCATAAGATGTCGCCGCTGCGAATCTTTTTAAGTTACTTCAAAAATCACAAGGGCCTGTTTACTTTAGACTTGCTTTGCGCCGCTTTGATTGCCGCCATTGACCTGTCCTTTCCCCTGATTACCCAATACGCCCTGCGAAATCTTTTGCCTGACAAGCTCTACGCCACATTCTTTACCATTATCGCGGCTTTGGTAGTCTGCTATTTGCTCCGCTCCGGACTGAATTTTGTGGTGGCCTATTTTGGACATACCTTTGGTATCCGGGTTGAAGCGGACATTCGCCGGGATCTGTTTCGGCATATGCAAAAACTCAACTTCGATTTTTACGACCGTAACCGTACCGGTCAGCTTATGAGCCGCCTGACTTCCGACCTGTTTGATCTGACGGAGCTTGCCCACCACGGACCGGAAGACCTGCTCATCAGCGTTGTGACCATTGTGGGAGCTCTCGTTGTTATGTCAACCATCCAGTGGCAGCTTGCTTTGGTTGTAGGACTAATGATTCCCATTTTCCTGGCTGTGGTTATGGTGATGCGCAAGAAAATGGGTCGGGCATCTGCGGCAGTCAAGCAAAAAACCGGTCTGATCAACACAGAGATTGAATCCAGTCTCTCCGGCATCCGTACCGCCAAAGCCTTTGCCAATGAGGATATGGAAAATGAGCGTTTTGACCGAGCCAATGAGCAATTTAAAGTTTCCAAACGGAAATTTCATAAGGCGATGGGCCTGTTCCACAGCTCTATGGAGTTCCTGCTTTGCTCCTTGAATGTGGTGATTATCGGTCTGGGCGGCTTTATGATTATGCAGGCAGAGATGGACTATACCGACCTGGTGACCTTCACCCTGTACATCACTTCCTTTATCTCCCCCATGCGTAAGCTGGCAAACTTCTCCGAGATGTTTGCCAACGGCTTTGCCGGTCTGAATCGCTTCGTTGCGCTGATGCGTACCGAGCCCACCCTGCAGGACAAGGAAAACGCACCTGACCTGACCGATGTAAAAGGCGCCATTTCCGTACGGAATGTATCTTTTGCCTATGACGGCGTACTGGACGTTTTGCAAAATGTTTCTCTGGAGATTTCTCCCGGCGAAACGGTGGCAATCGTAGGACCGTCCGGCGGCGGCAAAACCACGTTATGTCAACTTATCCCCCGGTTTTATGATGTGTCCGACGGCAACATTTTCCTGGACGGCAAGGACATCCGGGATGTGACGCAAAAGTCCATTCATCAGAACATCGGTATCGTTCAGCAGGATGTATTTCTGTTTGCCGACACCATTTTGGAAAATATCCGTTACGGCAAACCCTATGCCACGGAAGAAGAAGTGGTTGCGGCAGCAAAGAAAGCCGAAATCTATGACGATATTATGGCAATGCCCCAGGGTTTTCAAACCTATGTGGGCGAACGGGGAACCTTGTTATCCGGCGGTCAAAAGCAGCGGGTAGCCATTGCCCGTATCTTCCTGAAAAACCCGCCTATTTTGATTCTGGACGAAGCCACCTCTGCCTTGGACTCCGTCACAGAGGCCAAAATTCAGCGCGCCTTTGATGCCTTGGCCAAGGGACGCACCACCCTGATCATCGCCCACCGACTCTCGACCATCCGGTCCGCCGGGCGCATCGTTGCCATTGCCGATGGCGTGATTACCCAGTGCGGTACGCACGATGAGCTTTTGGAAAAAGGCGGCATTTACGCCGACCTTTACCGCACTCAGCACAGTCTTCTGTAAAAATGCGTACATCCCAGA
>JAZUOF010000093.1:0-18499 GCA_045604565.1 Faecousia sp. | reverse complement strand
GTTGCGGCATTTGCAACAGCTCCTTTTTTGGTTAAGGAATACCACCAGCTGTGTGCTGGTGGTTCCAAAAAGCTTTAGCTATGCCCAGTCCCGCCGCAGCGGCAAGCCTCCCCTGTGTAAGGGGAGGTGGGCAAAATCTTTGATTTTGCTCGGAGGGGTTGTTCTCATAGTGACAATCCCCCAGTCACCGCAATGCGGTGACAGCCCCCTTTACACAAGGGGGCCTTCGGTGCGTACCGAACCGCATCTGCGGTGGTAGGGCACTACACGCAAGCGAAAGATAATTCGCTGAGCCTATAGGCTCAGCTAGTAATAGGCCCTAAGGGGGCCTGTGCATACCACCGGCACGGCCGGTGGTTATGATTTTATCGGCTTTTGTGCATGGTGTCATTTTCTCGTTGCATATTTTTTCAGGTTTTGGTACAATAAGCTTGGAAAGAGATAAAAACGGAGGCAAACCAAATGGCAAAGCTCTATTTTAAGTATGGCGCGATGGGCTCCAGCAAAACCGCCCAGGCGTTGATTACCAAGTACAATTACGAAGAAAACGGCATGAAGGTCTGGCTGATCAAACCCAGCGCGGACACCCGGGACGGACAGAACATTTTACGCAGCCGCATCGGTTTGGAGGCGGCAGTGGATGTTATCCCTCCGGAAAAGGATGTGTATGACCTGTTTGCCCGTACAAAACAGGGTGTGTGCGATGCGGTCATTGTGGATGAATGTCAGTTTTTGCCTGCCGCGCAGATTGATCAGCTCCGGCATATTGTCAACGATTTCGGTGTGCCGGTTATGTGCTTCGGCCTGCGTACGGATTTCCAGACAAAGCTGTTCCCCGGCAGCCTCCGGCTGATGGAAGTGGCGGATACCATTCAGGAAATCAAAACCATTTGCGACTGCGGCGCAAAGGCCACGGTCAATGCCCGGATTGACGGCAACGGATACATTGTCACCGAGGGCGCCCAGGTGGTATTGGGGGGCAACGATACCTATATCGCCATGTGCCACAAATGTTATATCCAGGGTATCCGGGAACATAAAATCATCAAGCTTCACAGCAGAAAGTAACGGTTTTACTTACAAAAGGAGAATAATTATGGAACTATCTCAGATTCTTGCCAAATGCGACCACACCCTGCTGAATCAGACTGCTACCTGGGCCGAAATCCGCGGTATTTGCGACGACGGAATCCGGTACGCCACCGCATCGGTGTGTATTCCCGCTTCCTTTGTGAAGCAGGCTAAGGAATATGTGGGTGACAGGCTGGCCATCTGCACCGTTATCGGCTTCCCCAATGGCTATGCCACCACGCCGTCCAAGTGCTTTATGGCCTCCGACGCTGTGGATAACGGCGCAGACGAGGTGGATATGGTAATCAACATCGGCTGGGCAAAAGAGGGCAGATTTGATGACATTCGGGAGGAAATTGCGGCGGTCAAAGCTGCCTGCAAGGGCAGACTGCTGAAGGTGATTATCGAGACCTGTCTGCTGACCGATGAGGAAAAGATTGCCCTGTGCAAAGCTGTGACCGATTCCGGCGCGGATTATATTAAAACCTCCACCGGTTTTTCCACTGCCGGCGCCACGTTCCACGATGTGGAGCTGTTTGCCAAGCACGTGGGAAAGCACGTGAAAATCAAGGCTGCCGGCGGAATTTCCAGCCTGGAGGATGCGGAAAAGTTCATTGCGCTGGGCGCATCCCGCCTGGGTACTTCCCGGGTGGTTAAGCTGGCGAAGACTCTGGAAGCCGGCAAGGAAGCCAAAAACGACGGATCTTACTGAAAATTCACAAAAGGAGAATGACTATGCTGCATACACCTACTCCCCATATTTCCGCCAAACCCGGTGATTTTGGCAAAACTGTGCTGATGCCCGGCGACCCTCTGCGGTCCAAATTCATTGCGGAGAACTTTCTGGAAAACCCGGTTTTGGTCAACAATGTCCGGGGTGTTCACGGCTATACCGGAACGTATAAAGGGGTAAAAGTGTCTGTGATGGCATCCGGTATGGGTATGCCCGCCATCGGCATTTATTCCCACGAGCTGTACAACGGCTACGGCGTGGAAAACATCATTCGGGTAGGCTCTGCCGGCTCTATTCAGGAGCATATTAACCTGTATGATATTGTTCTGGCGCAGGGCGCTTGCACCGATTCCAACTATGCCGCCCAGTTCCACCTGCCCGGCACATTCGCGCCCATTGCCTCCTATGAACTGCTGTCTGCCGCTGTTACCGCCGCTCAGGAAAACGGCGCAACCTATCACGTGGGCAACGTGAATTCTTCTGACGTGTTTTACGGTGACCACGAGGGTGTCCCCGAGGGCCTGGACAGCGTGTACGGACTGAAGAAAATGGGCGTTATGGCGCTGGAAATGGAAGCGGCCGCCCTGTATATGAACGCCGCCCGCTACGGAAAGCGCGCGCTGTGCATCTGCACCATTTCCGACCACGTGCTCAAGGGTGTGGAAACCACCTCCGAGGAGCGTCAGAGCGCCTTTACCCAGATGATGCGGATTGCTTTGGACGTGGCGGTAGCAATGGAGCAGGCCTGACCCCCGCGCGGAGGTAAGCAATATGAAACGGATTTTTCTGATTGTACTGGATTCCTTCGGCATTGGGCAGATGCCCGATGCGGAGCAATTCGGCGATAAAAATGTCAATACGCTCGCATCCTGCGCCAGGTCGCCCAAGCTGGAGATTCCCAATATGATTGCCGCAGGACTGGGCAATATTGACGGCGTATCCTGCCTGCCGAAGGCAGAAAAACCCACCGGCGCGTTTGCCCGCCTGCAGGAGGCGTCTATGGGCAAGGATACCACCATCGGCCACTGGGAAATTGCCGGCATTGTTTCTGCAGAACCGCTGCCTACCTATCCCGACGGATTCCCGGAGGAGATTCTTCTCCCCTTCCGGGAGGCGACCGGCAGAGGCGTTCTGGCCAATGCTCCCTGGTCCGGCACGGAAGTGATTGAAAAATACGGCCCGGAACACGAAAAAACCGGAGATTTGATTGTGTATACTTCGGCCGATTCCGTGTTTCAAATCGCCGCCCACGAGGAAATCGTACCCATAGAACAGCTCTACGAATACTGCCGGATTGCCCGAAAACTGCTCCGGGGCAAACACGGTGTCGGCCGGGTGATCGCCCGTCCCTTTATCGGCAAACCCGGCGCTTACAAGCGCACTGCCAACCGGCACGATTTCTCTCTGGAGCCGCCGAAAACCACGGTTTTGGACGCGGTGAAAGGGGCAGGTTTCAGCAGCATCGCCGTGGGAAAAATTTACGATATTTTTGCCGGAAAAGGCACCACGGAACACGTGTATAACCAGTCCAACCGGGACGGCATGAACCATACTTCCGGCTACGCCCAAAAGGATTTTACCGGCCTGTGCTTTGTGAATCTGGTGGATTTTGATATGCAGTTCGGTCACCGCCGGGATGTGGACGGTTACGCCGCCGCGCTGACGGAATTTGACCGCTGGCTGGGAGAATTTCTGCCTGCTTTGGGAGAAGAAGATCTGGTGATGATTACCGCAGACCACGGCTGTGATCCTGCCTACACCGCCACCACGGACCATACCAGGGAGTATGTACCCCTGCTGATTTTGGGCAAGAAGGTAACGCCGGTCAATTTGGGTACGCGCCAATCCTTTGCGGATATTGCCGCCACGGTGGCACAGCTGCTGGACGTTCCCTATGAGACCCCCGGCAAGAGCTTTGCCGGACAGATTTTGCCGTAAGGAGGAAAACTTATGTCTCCGGAACAACTGATTGCGCTGGCAAAAGAAGCGATGAATCGCGCTTACGCGCCTTACTCCGGCTATCAGGTGGGCGCGGCGCTGCTGTGCGCGGACGGAACGGTTTATCAGGGCTGTAATGTGGAAAATGCCTCCTTTACGCCCACAATCTGCGCCGAACGCAACGCCATTTTTAAGGCAATTTATGACGGGCACCGGGATTTTTCCGCCATTGCGGTCTGCGGCGGAAAAAACGGCGTCATTACCGGCGTATTCCCTCCCTGCGGCGTATGCCGGCAGGTGATGCGGGAGTTCTGCGCAGATGATTTTCTCATCTATATGGCCGGCGCGGAAGGCGGTTTTCAGACCTGCCGGCTGGAGGAAATTCTGCCGCACAGTTTCAGCCCCAAAGCCCATATGGGACAATAATCGCCGTTTTAGAGCTGGTTACCTCGGTAATCAGCTCTTTTGTGCGAAATAGACAGAAAAAAACCCTTGCAAACTGAGGCAAAATTGCAAAAAAACCAAAGAAATTGTAATGGAAGATTTGGACAGTATCCCTTATAATAAAATCAAGCGAAAATTGCTTTCAATCGGGCGGGAGGAGCGAGTCTCTTTTCGGCCGATTCAACCGTGTAACAAAAAGGACTGATTTTATGAACTTCAAGGCATTCATCCGCCGTAACGGCAAGCGCATCCTCTTGTGGGCAATCGGCATTGTTCTGGTTGTTGTGCTGGCGGTTACATTGTTCGGCAACAGCGAGCCGGAATCTTACGCGGACAAGTACGCCGGTGTCGATCTGGAAAGCGACGTGGGCGAAATTGTGCGTGAGAATACATACGGCAGCTATCTGGAACAATATCCCAACGCTGCTTATCCGGAGGTGTCCGTGCCCATTGATCTGCACGCGCTGACGGAATCAGAGGGCGCAGAGTTTACTGTCCACGAGGGCACAGAAGTTCTCTACACCCAAGAGGAAAGCACCGTAACCTGGCAGTTCGATGTTCCGAAGGCCGGTCTGTACAACATCTATGTGGAGTACTACCATGTGGAGTCCCGGAGCATTGACGCGGAACGCGCGCTGTACATCAACGGAAAGATGCCGTTCCAGAATGCGGAATTTATGGGCTTCTCCCGTTTCTGGACGGACGGCGCCCAGGTCAAGCAGGACAACCAGGGCAACGATATCCGCCCCTCTCAGGTCGAGGTATTCCAGCTGGGAACCACTTATCTGATGGATACCACCACCGGTTATGAGGCGTCGCCGTACAAGTTCTACTTCCAGGCAGGCGCCAACACCCTGACCCTGGTAGGTATGAACGAACCTCTGCTGATTCGCTCCATTTCTCTGGAGCCTGTGGAGGAAGCCGTGTCCTACGAAACCTACTACGCCGAGCTTTCCGGCCAGTTGTCCGGCAAAAAACTCAACACCGACAACAACGACTGGATTGCGATTATCCAGGGCGAGGATTCCACCCTTCGCAGTGACCCCTCTCTGTATGCCATCAATGACCGCTCCTCTTCCAACACGGTGCCTTACAGTGTTAACCAGATTAAGCTCAACGCCATTGGCGGCAACGCGTGGCGGGTGGCAGGTCAGTGGATTGAATGGGAAATCGAAGTTCCTGCCGATGGCTGGTATAATATTGCCATCAAAGGCAAGCAGAACTACGAGCGGGGCAAAAACTCCTCCCGTCTGCTGACCATCGACGGCAAGGCTCCCTTTGCCGAAGCAGAGGACATCGGCTTCCAGTACAGCAATGCCTGGATGTTCGTACCTCTGGGAGATGAAAATCAGGATTACAGCGTATACCTGACAGCAGGCAAGCACACCCTCCGGCTGGAGGTCACGCTGGGTGACCTGGGTAAAAGCCTGAGTAAGCTGGAAGACAGCGTGTACCGCCTGAATCAGATTTACCGTCAGCTTCTGGTGGTTATGGGCCGCAACCCCGATAAGTACCGCGACTACCAGATTACGACCACATATCCGGATATGGTGGATGCTCTGAAGCTGGAGAGCCAGAGAATGTATCAGATTCTGGATGAAATCATCGGCTACTCCGGCGGCAAGAGCAGCAAGACCGGTACCATTTTGAGTCTTGCCCGTCTGCTGGAAGAATTTGTGGAAGATCCCAATACGGTTATTCAGAGCAAGCTGTCTGCGTTCCGGGACTATATCAGCGCTATCGGTACGACCATCCAGTCCCTGAGCGAATCCAAGCTGGATATTGACTACATCGTTATCAAAGAAACGGATGCCAAGTGGCCCGATGACAACGAAACCTTCTTCGGCAAGCTCGGCCACGAAATTATGTCTCTGCTCACTTCCTTTACCACGGATTATGATTCCGTCGGTAACGTCTACGACGGCAGCGAGGAAGTGCTGGAAGTTTGGATTCAGGCGGGCCGTGACCAGTCCAATGCCCTGAAGGCCATGATTGATGATGACTTTACCGCCAATACCGGCATTAAGGTCAACCTGAAGCTGGTAGAAACCAACGCGGTTTTGAGCGCCGTGGTTGCCGGCAACGGCCCGGACGTTCTGCTGACTGCCGGTCAGACGGAGCCTGTCAACTACGCGCTGCGAGGCGCCGTTGAGGATTTGACCCAGTTTGAAGATTGGGAAGAAGTGCTCAGCCGCTTTACCGTGAGCGCCTATACGCCTTACCTGTATGACGGCGGCGTTTACGCCCTGCCCGAAACCCAGAACTTCAGCGTCTTGTTCTACCGCGAGGACATTCTGGAGGATTTGGGCCTGGAAGTTCCCGAAACCTGGCAGGAGCTGGTGGATATGCTCCCCACCCTGCAGCACAACAATATGGAAATCGGTCTGCCGGACGTTATGAGCAAGAACTCCACTGACCTTTCCGCTTACTACTCCATTATGTACCAGAAGGGTGTGGACCTGTACAACGAGAACGGTTACGCCAATCTGGACCAGGAAGGTGCCATTGAAGCCTTTGAGTACTACGTCACCTTCTACACCAACCACGACCAGCCGAAGGAATACGCCTTCGCCGACCGGTTCCGTTCCGGCGAAATGCCCATCGGTATCGCAAGCTACAGCCTGTACAACACTCTGGCGGTCTTTGCTCCCGAGCTGAAGGGTATGTGGTCCTTTGCCCTGATTCCCGGTACTGTCCAGGAGGACGGCACCATCAACCATACCAGCTATTCCAGCGGTGTATGTACCATGCTGCTGAGAAATGAAGATGAGCAGGCAAAGCTCAACGGCTGGGAATTCATGAAGTGGTGGTCCAGCACAGATGTGCAGACCCGCTTCGGTCGTGAAATGGAAAGTATTCTGGGCGCTTCCGGCCGTTATGCAACCGCCAATGTGGAAGCCTTCCAGAACCTGGCATGGAGTAAAAAGGAATTGGCAATTCTGTCTGCCCAGCGTGAGCAGACCGCGGCCAACAACGAGGTTCCCGGCGGCTACTACACCGCCCGTCAGGTAATCAACGCCATCCGTAAGGTGGTTAACGATTCCGATATTCCCCGTGAAACTTTGCTGGACTACAATCAGGCAATTAACGAAGAAATTGCCAAGAAACGCAAAGAATTTGGTTTGGACTAAGAGGTAACGACTATGAAGAACACAACTCAGGAAACGGCGGTTAAGCCGGCAAAAGTTCATAAAGAATCCTTCCTGCGGCGTTTCTGGAATATGTTCCGTTACGAGTCCGCAACCACATTGGTGAAGATGAAAAAGGCAAGGGGATTGTACCTGTTTATGCTCCCCTTCCTGCTGATCTTCCTCCTGTTTTACATCACCCCCGTTATCATTTCCATTTTCTTCAGCTTTACTTACTTTAACGTGCTGGAGCCGCCTCAGTTTATCGGCTTCCAGAACTATATTAACCTGTTCCTTGCCGATGACGTGTTCCTGAAAGCCATTGAGAACACCTTGCTCATCGCGGTGATTACAGGTCCTGTAGGTTACTTGGCTTCCTTTGCCTTTGCGTGGCTGATCAACGAGCTGCCCAGAGGCATCCGCGCCATCGCGGTCACCATCTTCTACGCCCCCTCCATTTCCGGTCAGGCTTACCTGGTTTGGGGTATTCTGTTCAGCGGTGACAGCTACGGCTATATCAATGCCCTTCTGATGGATTTGGGCATTATCGACTCCAGTATCAACTGGCTGACTGACCCGGATTACATTATGCCGGTTATGCTGATTGTTATCCTGTGGATGAGCTTGGGCACAGGCTTCCTGTCCTTCATCGCCGGTCTGCAGGGCCTGGACCGCTCTCAGATCGAGGCCGGCTACGTGGACGGCATCAGCAACCGCTGGCAGGAGCTGTGGTACATTGTTCTGCCCAATATGAAGCCGATGCTTCTGTTCGGCGCAGTTATGGCAATTACCCAGTCCTTCGGCGTGGCGGATGTTACCATGTCCCTGGCAGGCTTCCCCAGTACAGACTACGCAGCGCGAACGGTGGTTACGCACCTGTATGACTATGGTTCGGTTCGATTCGATATGGGTTATGCCTGCGCCATCGCCACCGTGCTGTTCTTGATTATGATTTTGTGCAACAACGCAGTTCAGGCGCTGCTGCGCAGAGTCGGTAAGTAAAGGGGGTCAGGAATATGAAAAGTAAACTGGGCCGTTCTGTCGGCGGCAATATCCTGATCTACGGCGTGTTGGTTCTGTTCGGTTTGTTTATGCTGATGCCTCTGATTTACGTGGTGTGCAGCGCGTTCAAACCCCTGGACGAACTGTTCGTGTTCCCCCCGAAATTCTTTGTTCAGAACCCCACGCTGGATAACTTCTCCGATTTGCTCACCATCATGAGCGAATCCTGGGTTCCCTTCTCCCGGTATCTGTTCAACACTGTGTTTATCACGGTGGTCGGTACTGTGGGCTGCGTGATCATCACTTCCATGGCGGCATTCGTGCTGGGTAAGTACAAGTTCCCCGGCAGCCACATGCTGTTCAGAATTGTTGTGGTCAGCCTGATGTTCTCCGGCTATGTTACCCAAATCCCCAACTACCTGGTTATGGCGGAGTTGGGCTGGGTGGATACCCTGCTGGCAATCATCGTTCCGGCAATGGCAATGCCCATGGGCCTGTTCCTGACCAAGCAGTATATTGAAGGCGTCCCGGACGTACTGATTGAGGCGGCGACCATTGACGGCGCAAGCCTGTGGCACGTCTACTGGAAAATCATTATGCCCATGTGTAAACCCGCCTGGGTTACCGTCATCATCTTCTCTGTGCAAAGCCTGTGGAACAGCAAGGCCACCAACTTCATCTTCTCTGAAGAACTGAAAACCCTGCCCTATGCCCTGCAGCAGATTCTGAAGGGCGGCGTTTCCAGAACAGGTGTCGCTTCCGCGGTTACCGTGGTTATGATGATTGTTCCCATCATCACATTTATCCTTTCTCAGCGGCAGGTCATGGAAACCATGGCAAGCTCCGGTATCAAGGATTAAGGAGGGGTTGGGATGAAAGCTATGAAACGATTCTCCGTGGCAATTCTTGCCCTCCTTCTGGTTCTGCCCTGTCTGGCGCTGACCGGCTCTGCCGCAGAACAGGATCCCCCCTACGCTTACGTATATGACTCCTACGGCACACCCGTAGAAACCACTACCCCCTATGAGACCGCATTCCGCATCGACGTTTCGGAATACGGCATCGGAACTTTGCGCGCAGCCACCAGTGTATACATTAAAAATGATGACCTGTACATTTGTGACGGCGGAAACAACCGCATTGTTCAGCTGACTCTGCAGCCTGACGGCGCAGAATTTGTCCGGGAGATCACCGGTACGGCTGACGGCGCGCAGACTCTCAAAACTCCCACAGATGTTTTTGTTACTGATGAGGGAGATCTGGTGATTGCTGACAACGGCAACAACCGCATCCTCCGCCTGGACAAAGACCTGAATCTGCTGGTGGAAATCACCAGACCCAACAGTCCCACCGTGGACCAGACCATCCCCTTCAAACCCAGCAAGCTGGTTGTGACCGCCAATCACATTTATGTGCAGGCCACCAGCGTCAACAAAGGTTTGATGGAGTTTACGCTGGACGGAGATTTTGTGGGTTACATTGGCGCCAGCCCCGTTAAGTTCGACTGGGAGGATTATCTGTGGAAAATGATCTCCACGGATGCCCAGAGAGAGGCAATGGTCGCCTTCGTTCCCACAGAGTACAACAACGTTGCGCTGGATCCGGAAGGCTTCCTGTTTGTAACCAACTCCGTGTTCTCCAAGCAGGAACTGAATGCAGGGCAGGCTGAGCCTCTGCGCCGGCTGAACCTGAAGGGCACCAACATTTTGATTGAGAACGGCAGCAGCCGGGTAATCGGCGATCTGTTCTGGGATAAAGACGGCCCCAGTAAGTTTGTGGATGTGACCATTATGGAAGATGGCACCTACTACGCGCTGGACAATGTCCGTTCCAGAATCTTCGCTTATGACAATCAGGGCAATATGCTCTATGCCTTCGGCGGTATCGGCACGATGGCCGGCTACTTCACCGCCCCGGTTTCCATTGACCGTCACGGTACAGACCTGGTGGTGCTGGACAGCTCCAGCGGACTGGTAACCGTATTGAAGCACACCGGATTCGGCAAGATGATTTCCAATGCCATCACCACTTACGGAAAGGGCTACTACAATGAGTCCAAGGGCTACTGGGAAAATGTGCTTCAGTACAACGGCAGCTACGAAATGGCCTATCAGGGCATCGGCAAGGTGCTCCTGCGTAACGGCGATTATCAGCAGGCTCTGGAATATCTGGAGTATGCCAAGGATGAGTACTACTACTCCAAAGCCTGGAAGCTGTACCGTAAGGATTGGATCGAACAGAACATATCTTATATTGTATGGATCATTGTAGGTCTGGTAGCTGTGGCGCTGATCTACTCGCTGGTCACCAAAATCAGAGGAAAGGTGGAGAATTATGAGCTCTGGCATTCAAAAATTGACAAATAGGGTCAAAGAGTCCCAGACTTTGCATTCTCTGAAATATGCACTGCATCTGGTGATCCATCCTCTGGCCGGCTTCTGGGATTTGATCCACGAGAAAAAAGGTTCTATCGGCGCCGCCAATATTATTGTTGCGCTGGTGCTGGTAACCCGCCTGATTCGTCTGCGGTTTACAGGCTTTATGTTCCTGGATGTATACTGGCCCAACGTCAGTATTTGGACAGAAGTTCTGCAAATCCTGGCTCCCCTGCTGCTGTTCGTGGTGGCAAACTGGGCCATTACCACACTGTTTGACGGAAAAGGTTCTTTAAAACACGTTTATATGGGCGTCGCCTATGCCTTGACGCCCTACATCCTGCTCCAAATTCCTATGGTGATTATGAGTAACTTCGTCACCGCAGATGAGGGTATGTTCTACGGCTTGTTTGACGGTCTGTCTCTGCTGTGGTGCGGTATGCTGATTCTGTCCGGCCTGATGAAGATTCACGATTACAGTCTGGGCAAAACGGTGCTGTCCACACTGGTGAGTGTTGTGGGTATGCTGGCCATCGCGCTGCTTTGTCTGATTTTCTTCAGTATGTTCAGCGAGGCCATCGGATACTTCACTTCCCTGGTGCAGGAAATCAGAATCCGAATCTATTAGTATAGAAAGGAAATGGGGTTTACTATGAAAACCAGCAAAATCATTTGCGCGATCCTGTTTTTCGTCCTCCTCCTTTCTTTACTGTGCGGATGTGAGACAGCAGGAAACGACCTGACCATTGAGTACTACACCTCAGAGGATAATCTGGCTGAGTACGTAATGGAAAACCAATATATGAGCTTCCGGATGGACGGACAGACAAGCTACTTTACCCTGACCGATAAGCAAAGCGGTGAAGTTTGGCATTCTGTTCCCGAAAACGGCGCGACGGACTCCGCGGCGGACGCCACCATGAGAAAATGGCTGCAGTCCACCATGATCCTTACCTACACCGTTCCCTCCGGAATCAACACCATTTTTGATAACTACAGCAACTCCATCGCCAACAACGCCTTCCGGATTACCGAGCTGGAAGACGGCGGAATTCAGGTGGATTACCTGATTGGCGAGCAGGTTCGGGTGTACAGAATCCCGGAAGTGGTCAGCGAAGCAAGATTCAATCAGCTGATTGAAAACCTGACCAAGAGCCAGCAGGCATCCGTAAAATCCCTGTACCAGAAGATCGATCCGGAAAAACCGCCCTCCGGCCAAAATCTGGACGATCTGAAGGCCCGTTATCCCCAGCTGGCTGACGGCGTGATTTATATCCAGCGTACCGGCGTTGCGGAATACCGCTTCGAGCAGGTGGAAGAGCTTCTGGCAGAACAGGGCTACACCGAGGAAGATTACGAGAACGACAAGGCAGTATCCGAAGATGAGGACAGCCTGCTCCAGTTTAACGTATCTGTGATTTACCGCCTGGACGGCGACTCCTTTGTGGTAGAGGTTCCCGGAGAATCTCTGCGCTGCCCGAGTGATTATCAGATGACCAACCTGCAGGTGCTGCCCTACTTTGGCGCAGGCTCTACCGAGGATGAGGGATATTTGCTCATTCCTGACGGCGGCGGCGCAGTTGTGGAATTCAACCTGCGTAAAGGCACTGCCAGCAGCATTACCTCCAAGGTTTACGGCTGGGACAGCGCCAAAGCCAGAAACAAGATGATCACAGAGAATGCGGTACAGTTCCCTGTATACGCCATTCAGAAAAACAACGGTTATCTGCTGGCGGTAGCAGAAAACGGCGCGGCGGAACTGACGCTGGAAACCAACACCAGCGGCAACCGTAACAGCTACAACAGCATTGCCGCCAACTTTGAAGTGGTTCACGGCGATCTGGTCACAATTTCCTCCAAATCCGGCGTGGACATTATGATCTATGAAAAGACCCGTCAGTATGAGGATCTGTCCATCCGCTATATGGTAGGCTCCGGCAATTCCTACGTGGATATGGCCAATACCTATCGGCAGTACCTGATGAATACCTATCCGGAACTGCAGGCGATTGAGCAGAACTCTCTGCCCATCGCGGTGGAGCTGATCGGCGCTATGGACCATATTACCCAGGTTGTGGGCGTTCCCATGCAGACCATTCTCCCGGCGACCACCTATGAGGAAGCAGCGGCTGTGGTGAAGCAGCTCCGGGAAATGGACGTCAAGGACGTATACGTCAAGTATACCGCAATCCTGAACGGCGGCCTGAAGCAGACCAGCTTGCTGGGTCTGAGCCAGATTTCCGAACTGGGCAATCAGGCGCAGCTGAAGGCGCTGGCTCAGCAGGCATCCGAGAACGGCGGCCTGTACTTAGGCGGTTACGGCAGCCTGGTATTTGACAGTGTTATGTTCGGCGGCTTTAATGAAAACGATCACGCCATCCGCAATACGATGAGCGATATCGTGGAGGCCACCCCCTACAATACCGTTACCTACGCCAAAATAACCAACAAGGCCTACCATATTCACAATGCGAAGGCAACCCAGCAGGCAGTGCAGAATATGATTGCCTTTGTTCGGGATTACAGCTTCGCCGGCATTGCGCCGGAGGACTTGGGCAGCAAGGTGACTTCTGACTTCAATCAGGAAGAACCCACCTCCCGGGACGCGATGGCTGCTCTGCACGCATCGTTGCTGAAAACTGCCAGAGAGCAGGGCCAGGGCGTTATGATTAACTCCGGCAATGCCTATGCAGTTCCTTATGCAGACTTTGTGCTGAATATGGATCTGAGCGGCAGCAATTATGACCTGGTAAGCTATCAGGTGCCCTTCTATCAAATCGCGCTCCACGGTCTGGTCAACTATGCAGGCGATCCCATCAATATGGCTCAGAGCTATGAGAAGAATATTCTCAAATCCGTGGAAACCGGCGCCGGCCTGTACTTCCTGTTTGCGGAGATTCCCGCTGCGGAACTGCAGATGACCGAATATGCGTCTTATTCCAGCGCCCGCTTTGAGGAGTGGGAGGAGACCCTGCAGAGCCTGTACAACCGGCTCAACAAGGACCTGGGTCATACCTACGGACAAAAAATCAAGGATCACAAGTACCTGACAGACAGCGTGACCGTGACCGTCTATGAAGATGGCACCCACGTGTATGTAAATTACAGCGCTGTGGACTACGCGCTGAACGGAAAAACCGTAAAGAGTATGGATTATCTGGTGACGGGAGGAAACGTACATGAATAAATCAAATACGCTCTCCCGCACAGGCGATAAAGCGCCTGCCCGGATCGGCTCTCGCCTGACGAGAAGAACAAGACACCGCATTACCGGTTATCTGTTTATTTCTCCCTTTATCATTGGCTTTTTATTCTTCATCCTGCAGCCGCTGATCATTACCGTTCAGATGAGCTTCTCCAAGGTTTCCATTGACACCGTCAACTCCGGTTTTATTATGGAGCCGTTGGGCTGGACGAACTATTTCCGCGCCTTGATGGAGGACGCAAACTACAACCGTTACCTGGTGGAATCTGTGGAAGGTATGGCCATCCAGGTGCCCCTGGTAACCATGTTCAGCTTGTTCCTGGCGGTTATGCTGAACCGGAAATTCCCCGGCCGCGGCGCGGTGCGCGCCATCTTCTTCCTGCCGGTTATTCTGACTTCGGGTGTTCTGCTGAGCATTGAAGCGGAAAACGCCCTGCTTGCCAGTGTGGAAAACGCACAGGAAGGCGCAGAGGCGGCAACGGCGATTACCACCTATCTGGAAGAAATTCTGGTGGGCGCGTTTGGTGATATTGAATTGATCACCATACTTCTGTCCGCGATCAACCAAATCTACGACATTGTCATTGCCTCCAGTATTCAGACCGTTATCTTCCTGTCTGGCCTGCAATCCATTAACGGAAGCCTGTACGAGGCGGCCGAGATTGAAGGCTGTTCCGGCTGGGAGATCTTCTGGAAGATTACCTTCCCCATGATCAGCCCGCTGATTCTGGTCAACTGGATTTACGGCGTCGTGGACTACGCAATGCGTTCTGACAACATCCTGATCACCCATATCGAATCCTTCCGGGCCACGTTGGATTACGGCTTTGCTTCCGCAATGAGCTTGATTTACAGCTTGTGCGTGGTGGCAATCGTGGGTATTTCCAGTCTGATTATCTCAAGGATGGTGTATTACTATGATTAAGAAAATTAAAAATATGCAATACGCCGTTGTTGCCAATAAGACGCGGAAAGTTGTGGTCAACATCGCATTCTTTATGCTGATGTTCTCCCTTTGCTTCTTGATTTTGCAGCCGTTCTTCAATAAAATATCCTTAAGTTTCATGTCCGAGGCGGACCTGGCGGACAGCACCGTGGTCAGTCTCCCCAGATTCCCGACTTGGGATAATTTTGTGAAGGTATTTGAGCTGCTGAAGTTTGAAGTATCCTTCCCCTATACCGCCGGACTGGCCATTCTGACCGGCCTGCTGCAGACCGTGTCCAGCTTCCTGGTTGGCTACGGCTTCGCCCGCTACAAGTTCCCCCTGAAGGGACTGTGGTTCGGCTGTGTCATTTTGATGATTATTCTGCCTATCCAGGCTTATTCCATCTCCCTGTATCTGAACTTCCGCTTCTTTGATGTATTCGGCTTGTTCAAGCTCTTTACAGGCGAAACGATAAACCTGATTGGTACGCCCTGGCCCATGTTCCTGATGGCAATGACGGCTACCGGTCTGAAGAACGGTCTTTACATTTACCTGTTCTATCAGCACTTCCGGAACGTCCCCAAGGACCTGGAGGAGGCTGCGTTCCTGGATGGCTGCGGAACCGTCAAGACTCTGTTCAAGATCATGTTGCCCGATGCGATCCCTCTGTTTGTTTCCTGTATGATGTTCGCCTTTGTGTGGCAGTGGACGGATCATCAGTTCACCAACCTGCTGCTCAACTCCGAGATCTATCTGGCAACCCGTCTGAATGCGATGGAATCTTTGATCAGTTCTACCGGCGCTGCCGGTACGGCAATCACTGCCGGCGCCTACGCGGACTGCCTGACCGCAACAGCAACCCTCTTGATTCTGATTCCTGTGGTTTTGCTGTATCTGTTCGGTCAGAAGCGATTTGTGGAGTCTTTGAGCTTCAGCGGTGTCAAAATGTAAAACGTATACCTGTGCGTATATGAAATATCAAGGAGGAAAATTTATTATGAAGAGACTTCTGGCAATTCTGTTAGCGCTGGTTATGTGCCTGTCCTTGGTGGCATGTGGCGGCGATAACAATCCTACCACCGCCCCGACTACAGGTGGTAATGAAGAAACCGAACCCAGCGAAAATATCACAACCAAGGCCCCTATTGAAAAAATTACCAATTTTGACGGTTATCATTTCCTGCTGGCCGACTGGTACGCAGAAGAAGAGACCGGCACATTCAATTCCAGCTGGGCTGAGTTTGTTTACAACTACCGCAAGTCTGTGGAGTCTGAGTACAACTTTACCTACGAGAGAAAGAACATCGCTCTGACCGGTAGCTACACCGAGCTTGTTCCCGCTAAGATTATGGCTGGCGACAAGGACGTATCTATGTACTACTTCTTTGAAGGCTACGTGGTTCCCACCATTTCTCAGGGTCTGCTGTGGGACCTGAATGAGCTGAGCTCCTTCGACCCCAACGATCCCAAGTGGGATAAGATTTCTATGGAAACCTTCACCATCGGCGACAGCATTTATGCCGTTGACCCCGCCACCAGAGAGCCTCTGATGGGTATGTTCTACAACAAGCGCATCCTGGAAGAAGCCGGTCTGGATCCCGACCTGCCCTACGACCTGCAGGCCAACGGTCAGTGGACCTGGGAGAAGTTCGAGGAACTTCTGGCTCAGGTAACCAAGGATACCAACAATGACGGCCAGACCGATGTCTGGGGTGTCTGCTCCACTTACGGTAACCTGTCCCTGTTTGCTGCCTGGAGTAACGAGGCTGCTTTCATCACTCGTGACGAGAACGGCAAGTTCGTCGACGGCACTTCCACCCCCGAATTCCTGGAGTCTATGGAGTGGCTGCAGAAGCTGGCTACGCAGGGCTGGCTGTATGTTTACAATGTAGGCGGCGCCGGTGACGACGCTCTGGCTGCATTCCAGAACGGTGAAGTGGCATTCCTGCCCTACAACTTCTGGCTGTCCGAAGATCCCACTCTGACCAAGTGTGTGGATGACTGGGGTTGGGTCTACCTGCCCTACGGCCCCAATGCTGACGGCGTCACTATGTGCGCTCAGAGCTACGGCTACGGCATCCCCAAGACCTTCACCAAGGACGAAGCTGAGAAGATTTTCCAGATCTTCGACCTGGTTACCGACATCACCGTTGACGGCGCGAACAACGACTGGACTGTGGAAGGCGCAGATGAGTACGAAGATACCTTCTGGCTGGATGCAGTGGGCAACAATGTACGGGATGCCCGCGCAGTGGACGAGACGCTGTACGAGATGCTGTTCAGCAACGAAAAGGTTACTCTGGACTACGTCCGTATGATTCCCGGCTTCAACTACACCAATTTCGCCAGCGATATCATCAATCTGAAGAAGACCCCCATGGAGAAGATTGAAGAGATGCGTCCCGGCAACCTGGCTGCCCTGAATTCCTCCAACAACCTGCTGGGCCTGAACTAAGGAGAAAGTCACATGGAATTGATTCCTGTATCAGATTCCCGCTTTCGCCCCTACGGCCGCGTGATTACCACCTATGACACCCGGCAGCTTGACGAAGTGATGCAAACACTTCCCATTCCGGAAACCGGAATCGACTATTCCGCTTCTGTGCCGGAGCTGGAGGCGCTGCCTATTGCCAAGCAGTTGGCAGAGGAAGCATTTGGCGGACTGGAGCCGCAGGTGGGTTATGTCCGCGGTCACGGACGGAAACTCAATGCTTTGGAGTATCACCGCAGTTCTGAGTTTAACTACGCATTGACCGACCTGGTACTTCTGCTGGGCAAACAGCAGGACATCGACCCCGACGGTTTTATCTATGATACAGCCAAGGTGGAGGCATTTCATGTGCCTGCCGGTACGATGCTGGAGTGCTACGCAACAACGCTGCACTATGCTCCCTGCAGCTATCAGGACGGAAAGTTCTCCTTTATGGTTGCGCTGCCCAAGGGCACAAACCTGCCCCTGCCCAGACCTTCTACCGGCAAGGGCGAGGACAAATTGATTACGGATATCAATAAGTGGCTCATTGGCCACCCGGATTCCGACCTGGATCCTGCAAAGGTGCACATGGGTCTGATTGGCGAAAATCTCGAAGTATAATCAAGGGGGGGGGCGGAAAATTGGCGGCGGAATTGTTTTTTATATTCAGGAAATGTTTGCATGTGTATGTAGGGGCGGATGAGCATATCCGCCTGTGAAAAATGGTGGAGCGTGATACTTTCTCTCCGGTGAGAAAGTATCCAAAGAACCGCCGAGGACCTTTCGTATGGTCCTCGGACTCCCCAGACGACCAAAGGGGAAAGCAGACTAAGATTACCGAAAATCCAACATTACCTCTGCATTTCCCCCTTGGAACCCCCTTGCGGCTTGTGCTTTGACGATGTAGGGGCGATTATCGATGGCCCGTTTCCAATATTCAGAAGATGTTGGTTTATAAATGTAGGGGTAAATTGAGCGCGCCGCAAAATTAGCGGCGCGCCCAATTTGTATAAGAATACTACGTCCCGTGCCGGTGGTTCCAAAAAGGCCCAGTCCCGCCGCAGCGGAAAGCCTCCCTCTGACGAGGGAGGTGGATTCGCCGTAAGGCGAAGACGGAGGGAGAGAAAAATCTCTCCCCCAGTCAGCCTGATCAGCTGACAGCCCCCTCATCAGAGGGGGCAAAAATCTTGGATTTTTGACGGAG
>JAZUOF010000092.1:0-23539 GCA_045604565.1 Faecousia sp. | reverse complement strand
TCCAGACCGGCGATGCGGCCGGCATCCTTGGTGGCCTGGCGCTGAGAGTCGGAGAAGTAAGCGGGGCCGGTGCTGACAGCTTCGGTGTCGGTCTGGCCCAGGTATGCCTCTGCGTCCGCTTTCAGCTTCTGCAGTACCATCGCGCTGATTTCCTGAGGGGTGTAACCCTTGCCGTCTACGTTAACCTTGTAGTTTTCGCCCATGTGGCGCTTGATGGATGCTACGGTACGTTCGGCATTGGTCACGGCCTGGCGCTTTGCCACCTGACCCACCATACGTTCGCCGGTCTTGGAGAATGCCACCACAGAGGGGGTGGTTCTGCCGCCCTCGGCGTTGGCGATTACAACAGGCTCGCCACCTTCCAGCACTGCTACGCAAGAGTTGGTTGTACCCAAGTCGATTCCGATAATTTTGCTCATAATTTTGTCCTCCTATATTCAGAAAAATAGTATATTAAGTCATAGCCTTTGCAAGGCTGGGGTCTGTCTTTGCAACCTTTGGCAGGGGCAGACCCCAACCTTGCCGCTTATTTTTAGTTCGCTACCTGCACCATAGCAAAGCGAACGATTTTGTCACCCATTTTGAAACCCTTTTGGAACACCTGTGTAATGGTGTTTTCCGCGACGCCGTCTTCTTCCGTGTGCATCACCGCATTGTGGATATTGGGGTCAAATACATCCCCGGGATTGCCGAAAATTTCCACGCCCAGACCGGTGAAAATATTCACAAGCTGATTCATCGTCATTTCCACGCCCTTTTTATAGGCGGCATCCTCAGTAGGCTGATTCAAAGCCCGTTCCAGATTGTCATACACCGGCAGAAGCTTCTCCACAGCATCGGCTCTGCCGTTGCCGTAAACCATCTCCCGTTCCTTTGCGGTTCTTTTGCGGAAATTGTCATAATCCGCCGCCAGCCGCAAATAGGCATCGTGCTCAGCATTGTATTTTTCCTCCCAGGGGTTGACCTCCGGGACTTGTTCTTCTACCGTTTCCTCTACTTCAGGAGACTGCTCCTGCTGCGGCAGAGGGTTCTTCTTATCTTTTTTTGCCACGTCTTATGCCTCCTTTTGGATATCCTCCGGTTCAGGCGCCGGCAACTGCTCCTGCTCCGGTTTGGCGAACAGCTTGGAAAGGCTTTCGGCAAAATAGCTCAGCCGGGCCGTTACCTTGGCATAGTCCATTCGGGTAGGGCCTACCACGCCGATCATTCCCTGCATTCCGTCGCCAATATCAAATTTCGTCATTACCACGCTGGTATCTTTCAATTCCTGCGCCACGTTTTCCGGTCCTACCAGCACTTTTGTGCCGTTGGCATTTTGCATCACCGCCGGCAGGTTGGATAACGTTTCCTCATCCAACGTGGTCATCAGGCGCTGCGCCTTGTCCAAATCCCGGTATTCCGGATGTCCCAGAAGACGCATCTGTCCTGCCACCGCCATATTGGTGCTGCCCTTCCGGTTCAGCGTCTGGACGGTAAATTCCACAATCACCGGCACAAGGCTTGCCGCCGCGCCGGCCGAGCGCATAACCCGTTCCATAAGGGGCTGGTCAAAACTGTCCGCGCTGAGGTCTGTCATCGTTGCGTTGAGTACGGCGGAGAGCATCCTCAGGTCGTTCTCCTCTACGGAAACCGGCAGCTTGATCAGCTTGTTGACCACCTCGTCATTGGACAGCATCATTACCAGGATGACATTGCCGTGCCCTGCCAAAATCAAATCGTAGCGCATAACCGTAGCGCCGCCGTAGCGGGAGGCAACGGAAATGGCGGGCAGATCTGTAGCCTGGGATACCAGCTTTGCAACGCGCTCCACCAATTTATCCACCTGCTGCATTTTTTCCTCAATGGCAGTATTGATGGATTTTGTCTCGTCCATACTCAGCCGGTATTCCATCATCAGCTCATCCACATAAAGCCGGTAGCCTGCCGCAGAGGGAATTCGTCCTGCGCTGGTATGCGGCTGTTCCAAATACCCCATAGCCGTCAGGTCAGCCATCTCGTTGCGGATGGTGGCGGAAGAAAAGTTCATATCCGGGAGCTCTGCAATAGCCTTGGAACCTACAGGCTCAGCCGTGCGAAAATATAGGTCCACAACGCTGCGCAGCTCCTTCTTTTTTCGTTCTGTCAGTTCCATTACTATCACGCTACTTCGTTTTAGCACTCATTTCCTTTGAGTGCTAAGCACACTATACAATAGAGTGCTAAAATTGTCAAGAGGATAAATGATGAATTATTTTTGAACACGGGAATCCATTGCGCCTTTCACCATTGCAACAAGCAGCGGCGCCAAAATCATACCGGGAATTCCCCACACCCGGAACCCCACATAGAAGGCGCACAGGGTAATAAGCGGATCGATCCCCAAATGCCTGCCCACCAGCCGCGGCTCCAAAACCGTACGCGCCAGCCATGCCGCTCCGAACATCGCCAGCAAGCCTGCGCCCTGCAGGTACTGTCCCTGCAGAATCTCCACCGCCGCCCAGGGCAGAAGCACCGTACCTGTGCCCAATACCGGCACAGCATCCACCAAGGCAATGAGGCCCGCCCACATCAGTCCATAGGGCACACGCAGCAGCAAAAACCCCACGCATAGAATGCCCCAGGTTACCAGCATCAGTTTTATTTGCGCCCGAAACCAGCCTCCCAGAGTGGTTTTTATCCGTTTCAGGCCGGGCAGGTATTGGGTGCGCCATTTTTCCGGCAGTTTCTTTTGGATTCCTTCCTGAATTCCGGGCAGGCGGGTAGAAATTAAAAATCCGGCAACAATCCCTGTGCCCAAGGTCAGCACACTTTCGGACACCCAGCCAATGGCAGATGCCAGCATACCGGGAATCTGTTCCGTCACCCGGTCAATGATGGCGCTGCCACCATCAAACGTATCCAGTACGGTTTTTTGCAAAACCGGCCGTATCCCCTCCGGCGTACGGTCTGCCAAATGAATCAGCCAGTCCTCCAGCACCGTCATGCCCTTCTGCACCGCCGCGCCCACATCCGGAACCGCCCGCGCCGCCACGGTCAGCTCCCGAAACACCAGAGCGCCAAGAAACCACACAATCCCCGCCAGAATCACAAGCGTTGCACTCACGCCAACGCCCGAAGCTACCGGACGGCGCAGATTCAGCCTGTGAATCCCCACGGATACCAACGGCTCTGCCGCCAGAGCCAGAAGCGACCCCAGCGCAAACGGCAGCAGTACCGGAAGCAAATATTTTATTGCCAGCCACACGATCGCAAAAATTCCGATTATTTTTGCGCTTTTCCCTAAAAAATCCTTTGACATTTCCATTTCCTTTCCTGTTTTTCCCGGTGTTCAGGGTTGCATTTTATAAATAGTATGGTAAAATAATTCTGGAAAAACCCATACCTGCTATTGTTTTTTACGCAAATTAAGGAGGTACTTATGGCAAAGAACCCGAAATATTATATTGTGGAGGCTTCTGCCCTTCCCGATGTGTTCCTGAAGGTCGCTGAAGCAAAGCATCTTCTGTCTGTGGGTAAGGTTTCTACCGTAAACGAAGCCACCCAAATGACAGGCATCAGCCGCAGCGCATTTTATAAATACCGGGATGCCATTCTGCCTTTCCAGAATATGATGACCGGCCGCATCATCACCTTCCAGCTTCTGCTCCACGACGCGCCCGGCGTTCTGTCCGGGATTTTGGAGCATTTTGCTCAGCAGAAAGCCAATATTATCACCATCAATTCCATTGTGCCCACCGACGGCTGCGCCGTCGTGACGGTCTCCGCAGAGACGATGGACCTGTCGATTCCCCTGGAGGAATTCCTACGACTGCTGCGGCAGGCGGAAGATGTAATCCGCGCGGAGATTCTGGCCGGTTAATGAGACGTAAAAAAGACTGTTGCAAATGAGCGGGTTTCAATAAAAACGGAATTTGGCACATAAATTCCCTGCTTGTAACAGTATAAGACAAAAACTACCCGAAGAAGAGAAAACAAAACTCTTTTTCGGGTAGTACTTTTTATATAGTGATATTCTGTGCTTTTCGCACAGAGTGATATTTCCCTTTCAGGAAGTGATATTGAAATCTTACGATTTCAGTGTTATTTTATTCGCCATAAACTGCCGAAGGCAATATCACTTGGACTTTTGTCCAAATATCACTGCGTAGCAATATAACTCACCAAAGATATTTGGCGAATAAACCTGCCCAAGTGTCCTTAAGAACACTTGGGCAAGCAACAGTCTTTTTTGTCATTTTTCAGCACCCTTTGCACAGGCGCGGCATAAGATGCCATGGAGGTGAATGGGATGCTGATAGTACAAAAATACGGCGGCACATCGCTGATGGATGCCCATCGAATCCAAACTGCCGCCAGGCGGGCAACCCGTGTTGCCCAGCAAGGCGTTCAGGTGGTGGTTGTGGTTTCCGCCCAGGGACACACCACAGACCAGCTGATTGAAAAGGCAGAGCAGATCAACCCCCGCGGCTCCAGCCGGGAAATGGACGCCTACCTTTCCGCCGGCGAACAGCTTTCTGCGGCGCTGATGTCCATGGCCATCGGCTCGCTTGGTTTTCCGGCAGTAAGCCTGACCGGCTGGCAGGCCGGCATCCGCACCGACAGCGTATATGCCAACGCAAAGATTCTCGGTCTGCGCTCCGACCGTATTCGGCAGGAGCTGGATAAAGGCAATATTGTGGTGGTTGCAGGATTCCAGGGTGTGGATGCGCAGAACAATATTACCACCCTCGGGCGGGGCGGTTCGGACACCACCGCCGTGGCGTTGGCGGCATTTTTGGGTGCTGACCTGTGTCAAATATACACCGACGTGGACGGAGTCTATGACCGGGACCCCAGGCTGTATCCCGATGCCACCCGCTTCGGACGCATTGATTACGGACGGATGCTGCAGCTCATTGAAAACGGCGCGCAGGTGCTTCACGATCGCAGCGTGGAGATTGCCAGAGAACACGGAATCTGCGTGGAGGTGCTCTCCGCCTTCACCGGTGCGCCGGGTACCATTGTCGGGCCGTAAAAAAGCCGCCGGAGGACTCCTCCGGCGGTATGATTTATTGGCGCATACGGGTATAAAGCTTTGTCAGCAGCATACGCAAAGGCACAAACAGCAACAGCGCTATTACAAAATTGCCTGCACAGTGGGCAATATCAAAAGGAATCCCGGAAATCCACCAGCCTACGGCAAGTTCCAGACCTCCGGTGACCAAATATACCGGCGCGCATAAAAACCCGAACAGCAGTCCGAATCCGCCAGACACAGCCGCCCAAAGCAGCGGGTTGTTTCCCTTGCGAAGCAAATAGGATATCCCCGCCAAAATTGCCCAAACATACAGGTAATTTACGCTCCACAGATTCAGTCCGAAAAACAGAAACTCCAGCACCACATACAAATAGATGGGATACAGGCACTTTCTGCCGAACACCACCGCAAAGAGCATTACAAACAAAGATACCGGCTCAACATTGGGCAGTCCGCTCATGGCAACCTTGGCAGCGAAGGTCAGTGCCCCCAGCATACCAAACAGAGCGATTTCTTTCAGAGAAGTCTTTTTCTTATCCACAGGTATACACAAGCTGGAAGGTATCACCTTGGTGAACCGGCAGAGACTCCGCGCCTACCATAGCATCCTGTCCGTTCTGACGAACCTTCCACCAATGACCCGCAGCGCTGTCCACCGTCACGCCGTCCACGGTCTGGATAAACAGGCCGTACTGGGTCTGTTCCCCGGATGCCAAACCTGTTTCCTGCAGTACCTGGGCCAAATACTCCGCTTCTGTGCGGTAGGAGTAGTCCTTACTGGTACCGTCCTGGTAGACAACGGTGACCGTAATATCCTTTGGGCCTTGCTCCGGCTGTTCCCGTAAACCAAAATACAGTCCCAGCATCAGCGCGGCAACGGCTACCAGCGCAATGATCGCAATGATTGGTTTTTTCATAATTTTCCTCCCAAAAACAAAGTACCGTGTCATCCTGTTGGGATGACCCGGCCGTTTTTCCGTGACAAACGCACTCTCCGTGATTTCCGCAGAGAATGAAAGGGAACCATATCGTAGGTCTTCTGACTCATGTTCTATCCGGGGGTTGCTGCCCGGCGTGGAAACTTCTGCCTTCCCAGATTGCTCCAGTGACTGGCTTTCACCGCGAAGCTTCCGTCAAACATATACAGCGGCGGCACCGTTCGGGATTCGCACCCGATTGTCTTGTTCAGCAGTAATGGCCATACGCCAAAACCGCCACGAAATGGTGATTCAGTTGTCGCGAACAATATAGCATACGCGAAAAAGTATGTCAACTTTACATTTGTATCCTTTTGTGCTATAGTATATGCAATGATAAGCAGGAGATACTGCCATGGAACGTTTTAATAACTATGTAAAAATTGATACCCAGGCCATACAGGACAACTTCCGCGCCGTTCAGGACAAGGTGCAGGTGCCGGTTATGGCGGTGGTCAAAGCGGATGCCTACGGCCACGGCGCTGTACAGATTGCCCGTTTGCTGAAGGACTGCTGCGGCTTTTTCGGTGTTTCCTCTCTGTCCGAGGCATTGGAGTTGCGCTATGCCGGCATCGACGCGCCCATTCTGATTCTGGGCCACACCCCCGTTTCCGCCTTCCCCGCCGCCATTCGCCAGGGAATCCGGCTGACCATGTTCAGCCTCGAGGAAGCAAAGGCTCTGTCCGAGGAGGCTCTGCGCCAAAATGCCACCGCTTATGTCCATCTGGCGGTAGATACCGGTATGAGCCGCATTGGTTTTCAGGCAACGCCGGAATCCGCCCGCGTCTGCGCGCAGATTGCCGCTATGCCCAATGTGGACGCCGAGGGTCTATTCAGTCACTTTGCTACTGCCGACAGCGCCGATTTATCCCGCGCCGCCGCGCAGACTGCCTGCTTTGACAGGTTTTACGAGATGCTTCAGGAATAGGGTGTGATCCTCAGACTGCGCCACATGGACAATTCCGCCGGTATTATGAATTTCCAATGCCATTACGATATGGTGCGCTCCGGAATTATCACTTACGGCCTGTATCCCAGCAGCGAAGTGGACCCCCAACTGCTGAAACTGACTCCCGCTATGAGCTGGCACAGCCGTGTCTCCCACGTAAAGTGGCTGGAGGCCGGCCGGCAAATCGGCTACGGCGGCACATTCGTGACTACCAGCCCCACCTGCGTGGCGACCATCCCCGTGGGCTACGCTGACGGATACCGCCGGTCTCTTTCCGGCAAGTTCTATGTGCTGATTCACGGCAAAAAAGCGCCCATTCTTGGCAGGGTTTGTATGGATCAGATGATGGTGGACGTCACCCACATTCCGGAAACCGCCACCGGCGACCCGGTGGTTCTGGTAGGCAGGGATGGCGGGGAAGTGATTAGCTGGGAGGCTATTTCTCAGGCAGCCGACTCTTTTAACTATGAATTTGTTTGCGGCATCAGCCGTCGGGTCTGCCGCCAGTATATCAAAGACGGTCAGGTGATTCACGAGGTGGATTTCCTGCTGGATAAATAAAATATGGGCGTGTTACCACAAGTGGTAACACGCCCTTTTCCTTATTTGAGAATCTTGACTTTTCGCCCAGACAGGAACTTCAGTTCCCGGGCAATCACACCGTATGTACCCAGCGCCGCAAACAGCAGTCCGATTACCAGATCCCGGATGACGGCTGTAAAGACCGTATCCACAGTCATCATCGTGTCAATCACCAGCACAGGAAGGTGGTACCATTGCAGTCCTGCGTCCAAATAGTCGGTAAACTGCAGGCAGCAGCCGGCAAAGGTGCCCACAACCACACCTACCAAAACACAAACAATCAGAACGGCAATCTTGCCCTTTCCCTGCTTGCCCTTGAGCAGATTATAGCCGGCGTTGGACAAAATGCCGATTACCAAACCTGCCAGCGCTACAATATATCCTGCCGAAGCAATAATGGCCCACAAGACCGCGCCCAGCAACGCGCCAACCAAAGCGCCGATAATGCCGGTAACGTAAGACCCGGTAGCCTCTTCTTTGACCTGGTCATTTTCCGTCTGTGCGGATTCCTGCATTTTGCGGCCACAGGCTTCATGCACGTGGCAGGCCGCCACACCGCTGTCCAGCGCCCATAAGCCTTCGCCGGTAATTTCCATTCCGCACTCACTGCAGATATTTGCCCCTGTTGCGCCGTACTGACCGAGCAGCGGCATAAACCAATCCACAAAACCCTCAATGCACTTCATGGTGCCCACGGTATCCGTAAACAGAATTTGGATGCCCTGGGGTGTAAAGGTCATATTCTGCACACGGTACTGCTTGAGGGCATTTCCCTCATTCAAATAGGCGCGCAGGGCATTTTCCTGCGTCGGATCGGAAAACCGGGTGGAAATCACAAGCTGCTTCGTGCCTGCGCCGTCGCTCATAGCCACGGCATAGCCGCGCAGCGCGCCGTAGGCCACACCGGAAGCCACCTTCAGTCCGGAACGGGTGGCATAACTTTTTAATGCTGTACCAATCATGGTTTTTTCCTCTCTTTCCAATGATAACCCCACTATAGCACATTCGCGGCATTTCTGCAACAAAAAGAGTCCGGAGAATTTCTCCGGACTCTTTTATTTCACAAGTTTTGCCTGATAGGTGATATTCTCTGTCTGCATAAGCGCCAGAGTCAGCCCGGCATCGTTATAATACAACGTTGTATCCGCGCACCACAGAGCATAGATGCCGCCGTCAGCAAGCTGGGCCAACGCCTGCGTATCCAGCTCGTCTGCCAGGTACACCTTACTGGCCGCAAGCAAAACCTCCGCGCAGCCGGCGCTGTAAGAATAGGCCACCAAATTGTCCGTCGCGCTCTTACTTAAGCCGTCTGCAGGATCTACCATCGCCGTAACGATTCTGCCGTCAGAGAAGGCAAAATAGTGCCATCTGTCCTGCTGCCCCATGGGGTAATTCCGCAGCGACACAATGCTCATCGGGGTATTATATTCCATTGCCGCAGGCAAATAAATGCCGTTTTCATAGCGGTCATAGATGTTAAAGCTGTACTGGGTTCCGCTGTTGTCCAGACTCCGGTTGAAGCCGTCATAGCTGGCAATATAGCCGCGGGTATACCCATTTTCCCGGAGAATATCGGCAATCATATCCACGATGAAGGCATTTTTCATCCAGCCGAAATCCAGGTAATCTTCCAGTTCGTTTTCCCGGGCATAGGCCAGATACTCCGCGCTGACATTCAGCCGCACCTGATTGTTGCCCAAAAGCTCCAGATTCACCGCTTCCGGATTATTGGCAAAGGATACCAGCTCCGCCAAATAGGCCAGCTGTTCCGGGTCTTGGGTAGGGTCGTACCGGAGCGCTTCGTCCTCATTTTCATAGAGGAAAATCCGGTCATATTCCACATACACCGGGGCAAGGTACAAATTCCGGTTGCCGGAATCCACAATCCGGCAGAATGCCTGATACAGCGCCGGGTCAACGGTCACAATCTCATTGGGGTTTTCGTTGACCGCGCGCAGATTATCCCGGGTATCGGACTGCGCCTCGGCATAAAACAGGCGGTACGCCCGCTCCGTTGCCTCGGTATACAGGTTGCTCAGCTCCCGGTTTTCTTCCGGAACAGGTCGGCTGCCGCCGCCCATATAGTACATCAGCGTAAAGTCCGCGCCGCAGTTAATCTGGTTGGACAGTGTCTCGATTCTTTGCCAGCCCGGGTCCTGATTCAACAGTGTGGTTAACCCCACAGTAAACGCGATAATGGCAATCACAATACAGCACGCCAACAGAACAAGGCGCAATTTCTTATGTTTTTCGTCCAGTTCCACCTTCTGCACAGGCTTAGGCCGGTTCGCGCCCCAATTTTCCTTTCGCGCCATAAAACATCTCCCATTCTGTGTAGCCGAAAAGCTTCCTTTCGCGAAACCGCAAAAGGAAGCTTTCGAAAACGGTTAAATCACTGCCCGCCACAACAGCAGCAAGAACAGCAAAACAATGACACCGGCGGTAATCAAACCGGCAATTGCGCCCTTCTTGCAGGCTTTATAGTTGCGGATATAGTTGAATTTCTTGAAAATCAGGCCGGCAATCAGACCGGGGATGGCCAGGAAGAAGGACAGGATAGCCAGCCACTTACTGCCGGTATCGTGCAAAGGCGCGTTCAAAATATATTCGCCTGCGGGTACTTCTTCCTCCTGCTGAGGTTTCTCCTCCACAGGGGCATTGGGGTCGAGAATGGTAATGGTCTTCATAGGCACATTCTTTTCCCGGATTGCCTTATATTCCTCGATTTCCTTTGCATTGCCGAAGATCAGGTGGTTATGACCGATGTCCACCAGCTCAGGCTTATCCTCGCTGTAATCGTGGACAGAGGGATCGTAGGTAAACAGAACCTTGTTCTTTTCCAGCTGAGGATCGGGAATGGCAATGGCGGAAATCAGAGATCTGGTGTAGGGGTGCAAGGGGTAGTCGAACAGTTCTTCCGCATCTGCAACTTCTACGATATCGCCCTTATAAATAACGCCGATACGGTCGGAAATAAACCGAACAATAGACAGGTCGTGGGCAATAAACAGATAGGTAATATCCCGTTCCTTCTGGAACTTCTTCAGCAGATTCAGCACCTGGGCGCGGATGGACACGTCCAGGGCGGAGATGGGCTCGTCCGCGATAACCAGCTCAGGTTCCATAACCATTGCCCGGGCCAGGCCGATTCTCTGACGCTGACCGCCGGAGAATTCGTGGGGATAGCGGGTCAGGTGCTCAGGCAGAAGGCCTACATCCTCAATAATCTTCTCCACCTTGCGGACACGGTCTTCCTCGTTTTCAAACAGACGGAAGTTATACAGACCCTCGGAGACAATATAGTCCACGGTTGCGCGCTCGTTCAGGGACGCAGCGGGATCCTGGAAAACCATCTGAATGTTTCGGATGACTTCCCGATCCAAGGAACGGGGGGTCTTTCCGGAAATGCGTACACCCTTGTACTGAATCTCACCGGCGGCGCAGGGATTCACACGGATCACAGCGCGGCCAATGGTGGTCTTGCCGGAGCCGGACTCGCCGACCAGAGAGAAGGTTTCGCCCTTATAAATGTCAAAGCTGGCATTCTTAACGGCGCGCACTGCATTCTCACCCTTACCGAAGGTGATATCCACATTTTTCAGGCTCAGCAGAATTTCCTTGCCGTCCTCGGTCATAGGGCCGTGCTCGGGCAGGTGATAAGCCGTGGAGGATTTTCTATTCATATTACTCATAAAGCATCCTCCTTAAATGTTGAACGAATCCATCAATTTCTCGTGGATATTTTGGATAATTTCCGGCTTCTCCACCTTGGGGGCTCTGGGATCCAGCAGCCAGGTCTTGGCAAAGTGGGTCTCAGACACCTGGAACATGGGGGGTTCCGCCAGGGTATCAATCTTCAGGCAGTAGGGGTTTCTGGGCGCAAAAGCATCACCTACAATCTTATTGTACAAAGACGGAGGCGTGCCGGTAATGGAATACAGCTTGGTATTTCTCTGCGCCAGCTGAGGCAGGGAGGACAGCAACGCCCAAGTGTAGGGGTGCTGGGGATTGTAGAACACTTCCTCGGCAGTGCCCAGCTCGATCATCTGACCGGCGTACAAAACGGCAACACGGTCAGCAACGTATGCCACAACACCCAAGTCGTGGGTGATGAACACGACGGTATAACCGAATTCCTTCTGCAGGTCCTTAATCAGCTTCAAAATCTGCGCCTGAATGGTAACGTCCAACGCGGTGGTGGGTTCGTCACAAATCAGGATTTTGGGCTGACAGGGCAGCGCAATGGCGATAACGATTCTCTGCCGCATACCGCCGGAATACTGGAAGGGATAGTCATCAAACCGGTTCTCGGCATTGGGAATACCGACCTTCTTCATCAGCATCAGCGCGCGCTCGCGGGCAACAGCCTCGGAGCAGTTCTGGTGCTTAAGAATAACGGAGGTAATCTGCTTTCCAATGGTGATGATGGGGTTCAGGGAGGTCATCGGGTCCTGGAAAACCGTAGCAATCTTGCCGCCGCGAATCTGCGTCCAGTCGTTGGCATAACGAACCTTTGCCAGGTTCACAACGCAGGTGCCGTGGAGGGAATGCTCGTCCTCGTCCAGGTACTTAACCCGGAACACGACCTCGTCGAACACACTGTTCTTGCTCTCGTCGGTGGTCAGGTCCACGCCCAGCTTCATGGCCTTCTTCATAGCCTTGTTCAGGGCAGACAGCGCCTGCAAACGTCTGTACAAATTGTAACGACCCACGGACAGGTACATTTCCTTAGCCAGAATATCGTTGCGCTCCAGGGTTTCCGAAGCAAGCTCCTTCTGGATAACCTGGGCGTATTTCTGCTTCAGTTCTGCCATTTTCTCGCGGTAATAGCTGTTGAAGGCAGTATCGTTCTTGGCGTTCTTCTTGTGGTCGGCAATGGCCTGCTTCTGCTGCTTCTTCAGAGCCTTAATCTGCTCTTCCATCGCCTTAAGCTGGGCGCCGGTTTCTTTATGGCGCGCCTTTTCCTTGCGGGGGTCGATGGTCTGGCGGATATTGAACAGCTCAGTGGACTGGAAAGTCAGCTCAGCAATCTTGTCATCCAACTGCTGACGCTCGGTTTCACTCAGGTAAGCTTTGTCCTTCTTTTCCTTTTCCAGGTCCAGCATTTGACGGTACAAAGCCGCGCCGTGCTCATACTTGGCGTTGCGGTTCAGTTTTTTCAGGGTCTTTGCCAACAGGTGACGGTCCAGCTTTCCCATAGCCACGCGGGTATCGGAAATATCATCGTCGTTGAAGATGATAGAGCCTTCGCTGATGAAACCGTTGGTTTCCAGCATACCGGCAAAGGTCTTGGTAAAGACGGATTTACCGGAGCCGGACTCACCTACGATGGCGATAGATTCGCCTTCATAGAAATCCAGGGAAATGCCGCGAATAGCGCTCAAAATACGGCCGCGGACACGGAACTTAACATGCAGGTCCTTTACGGACAATAAAACTTTTTTATCTTCCATAAGGGCACCTCTTACATATGCGTTCTGGGGTCAGACGCGTCGCCCAGGTTTTGGCCGACCACGTGCAAAACGACCGTAATAATGGAGGCAATCGCCACAGGGCTCCAGAATTCCAGCTCCCAACCGGGAGTCAGCATGGCGCTCTGGGAGATTTCGATCAACTTACCCAGGGACATATCCGACAGACCCATACCGATATAGCTCAGGAACACTTCGTAGGAAATGTAGCTGGGGATTTCGGTAGCGGCCAGTGTAACAATGACGGAGGTCATAAAGGGCAGGATGTTCTTGGTGGCAATCCGCCAGATGGAAGTACCCAGGCAGCGGGATGCCAGGTTGTACTCACGGTCACGAATGATGATAACCTGAGTACGGATGAAGTAGGCAATGCCGAGCCAGCCGGTGATCGTCAGGGCAAAGACCATCGTCCAGAAGTTGGCGGACATAATCATCACCAACACGGAAATCAACAGAATATAAGGTACGTTGGCAACAATGTTGTAGACTTCTGTCATAAAGATGTCCACACGCTTGCTGAATCCCCAGACAGCGCCCACCAAAATACCAATGGTCATATTGATCAGCGCGCAGATCAGCGCCAAAGACACGGAAATGCTGGAGCCGTACCAGATGGCATCGAAGGTGGACTGACCGTTGGCGCCTGCGCCCAAAATCCACTTCAGCTCCGAGCCGAACCGTTCCATCGCCTGGGCAGGACTCAGGTGCTTGGCCTGGGCGTCCATCAGGTTGATAAAGGGATCAACGGCAGAATCGTAGCCGATGATGGCAGGGTACGCATAGGTAAAAATCAGCAGAACTGCCAGCAGAACCAGCACAAAAATATTGATCTTTTTGCGGAAAAATACACGAAATACGGAATGCCAGTAGGAATACCGGGGCGCGGTAATCTTCTCGGAAGCCAGCTCGTCATTACTGACGGGAGCAAACAGGGCTTCTTCAGACAGGCCGAATTCGTCCAAATTGGTTAAGTTTTCAGCCATAGTGGATTACCTCGCTTTCGATGTGAAGGAAATTCTGGGATCCATGAAGGACATAAGCAGGTCACCCAGAATCAGAGAAACAACAAACAGCAGCGCATAGAACAGAACCATACCGACAATGACGCCGTTATCGTACTGATTGATGGCCTTGGTCAGCATATTACCGACACCGGGAACCACGTATACACGCTCCGTGATAATCGCACCGGTCATAGCGCCCAGCACACTGCCGGGAATACCGTGCACTACAGGAATAATGGCATTCTTCAGAATATGCTTTCTGAAAATCTCGCCCTCGGACAGACCGCCGGAACGGGCGAACTTAACATAGTCGGCATTCATCTGGTCGATCATATAGCGGCGCAGCCACTTCATCAGACCTGCAATCGACGGCAGAGCCAGAGAGATAACAGGCAGCACATACATCAGCCAGGTGGGATTTTCCATATCAAAGACTGTCGGCAGGCCGAACAGGCTGCTGCCCAATGTCTTAAACAGGAAGATATAAGCCAGAGAAGGCACAGCGATGATGAAGATGATATAGAAATTGCCCAGCTTATCAATCAGCTTATCCTTCTTCAAAGCCATAGTAATACCCAGAGGAATTGCCAACAGGTAGGACAGCACAACGGAAATGATACCGATGGTGAAAGAGTAACCCATTTTGGACAGGCCCTGCTTATTCACGGTAACATTGGTGTAGTCATCCACATAGTTGGCCTTAACCACGGCGTCACCGTTTGCCAGAGAACCGGCAACATAGGTGGCCATGTGAATATTATCCGCCGTATTTTCCGTATGGCCGGAGGGATATATGACCGTGGAAACCGCACGGGGGCCCTGGCCCTCCGTCATAGTCTGGAATACGTCAATACCCTTATTGATGCTGTAAGACTGGCCCAGACTGATGGTCAGCAGATTCTGATGGATATAAGGGAACTGATTATCGAAATACAGCAGATACTTATACTTGGTGCCGTTGCCGATAATTGCCGGAGAGAAGGTCTCTCCGCCGTAAGCGGGGTCATAGAGGGTAAAGCTCAAGCCTCTCTCGCCTACGTCCTCCTCTACATAGTGGATGTTGTCAACCTGAAATACGCCGGTCAGGTAATTCCACAGACGGCCCCACACGGGGATCTCCTTATAGGCAAAGAGCTGAGGCTCGCCGCCTTCGTGGTACTTCTTGGTGCCAATCTTCATCTTGGCATCCATCCGTTCCACCTGATACCCCTGCGCCTTCATATCCGCCGTAAAGCGGGCGACCATTTCCTTGGTTTCCTCGCTGTCCTTGTCGGCAGTATCGCCAAACTTAACGGTGGCATTGTACTGTTCCTGCGTAATCTCGCCGGACTTCATAAGCTTCTTCAGATAGTCAGCATAGGGAACATAATCCACGTAGCCGTAGCGCTCCCATTGCTGCATTTTATAGGTAGCCTGCGCATTGTTTTTATGGTGCTGGAAAACAGGGTCGTTGGCAAAAATCAAGGATCTGTCCATCAGGGAGTAAATCAGAATCATAACGATTGCCACGACAGCGATTACCGAAAGCAGGCTGCGCAGTATTCTGTTTAATAAATATTTCGTCATAATAAATCTCTCATCTCATTTTAGGATGATAACCGCCGAAGCGGAATGTAAACATCATTGTAGGAGCCGATAACCGCATCGAAACGGTGTGACTCCCGTTGCGTGGCCGATGTGGGCATCGGCCCCTACAATTGATGGAATTTTCAAATTGAAACGTTTCCTAAATGCTACACAACGGGGGGATGGACAGATGCCCATCCCCCCTGTATGGATTGCGTTTTACCAGTTATCTTCTTAGAAGATACCCAGCATCATGGTCATGTAGCCAGCGTAGTTGGGCAGAATGGTATCCAGGTAAGTCTGAGGATCACCATAGTCGGGGCCCCAACCAGCGAAGTCGTACATGTCGTAGTTAGCCTCGTAACCGGTGCTGATGTAGTAACCGGCGTTGTAGATATCGGTGCCGGTTTCGCAGGGGTTCAGGTTAACCTTAACCAGGCCGCCCAGGTTGGTCTCGATGGACTGCTTGTAAGCATTGGCGCGGTTGGTGTAGGTAGTGCTGCCGGAGAAGTAGGGCAGGTCGATGTAGATGGGGTTCTCGGTGGTGATTTCCACGCCCAGAGCCTTCAGCTCAGCAATCGCGGTGTTCATCTCAGCCATAGCATTCTCAGCATTGAACCAGCCGTCGAAGCCATCGGAGGAGCCGATGCCAGCCTCAGCGGTGGGATCCCATACGGTGATCTTCACGCCGTCAGCATCGATCTGATCCTGCATGATCTGGCCATACAGAGTACCGGCAGGATAGGTCTTGTCGGTGCCGTTGATGGAAACGGTGGTATCAGCAGTCAGCATAACAAAGTTGCCGGGGGTGTAGGAGTTACGCAGAGAGGTCAGAGCCAGATCTTCGCCCACGGACTGAGCGTTGTAGGAACCACGGTTGGTAGCCATGGACAGAGCGCGACGGAAGTGCACATTGTACATAGCAGCAACGGAGCGCTCCTTCTGATCGTCAGTCTTGGGAGATACGCAGACGGTCTCGTCGTTGAAGTTTGCGTAGCCTGCACGGTTCAGGTTGTAGAACGCGAAGAAGGTGGTAGCGTCACAGCTGGAAACATAAGCCAGGGTGTCGAACACGTTGTCGGACTTTGCCTTGGCAGCAGCAGCGGAGTTCAGGCCGCAGCCGTCGATGGTGCCGGCAGTGCAGTCATTGTAGGCCTTCAGCTCATCGGAGCCGTCGTTGAACAGCCAGGTAATGGTCTGCATGTTGATGTTGTCAGCATTCCAGTAGCTGGGGTTAGCGGAGAATACGATGGTGTTCTCAGCAGTCAGGTTGGAAACCAGGTAAGGACCGCAGTAAGCGATGTTGTCGGGAGTCTTGCCGTAGGTGTAGCTGTCAGCGGTGTCGTCATAAGCCTCGCCGAACTGGCCGCCCTGAGAGGTGTAGTACTCACGGCTCATGGGAGCGAACACGCCGTAGCCCAGCATGGTCATGAAGAAGGAAGTATCCTTAACCAGGGTGTACTCCAGAGTTACATCGTCCAGAGCCTTAACGCCAACTTCTGCGAAGTCGGTGACGTCGCCGTCGTTGTACTCAGTAGCGTTGACAATGATGCCTTCAACCAGGTATTCCAGGCCGCCAGCGGCGTCCATCATGTGCTGCATACCGGCGACGAAGTCGTCAGCCTTAACGTCAGCAACCTTACGGCCCTGGGAGTCAACCCATACCAGACCGCTCTTCAGGGTGAAGGTGTAGGTCTGAGTGCCGTCGTCGTTGTTGGTAACAACATAGCTCTCAGCCAGTGCGGGCTGCAGAACGCCTTCGCAGTCGTACTCATACAGACCGTCGTAGGTGTTAACAATGGCTTCGGAGTCGGCAGCCTTGGAGGTAGCCAGAACGTCCCAAGTCTGAGGATCGCTGCCGTAGCTGAAGGTGTAGCTGTTCTTCAGGGTGTAACCCTTCTCAGTCAGGAAGGTCTTTGCCCAGCTCTCATACTCGCCAGTGGTCTTGATCTCAGCCCACTTGGCCTTCATCTCTTCTCTGTGCTCAGCGGTGATGGGCTCGGTAGCCACGACCACATTGTGGTAGCGGTAGGAGTCGTTGCCCCACAGAGCGTTGGGAGCGGTGTAGGGAGCTACGCGGGAAATAGCGTAGTTGCCGCCGTTGGAAGTCAGGGGCAGCATGGTAGCGCTTTCCATCAGCTTAGCCTCAGCGATAGCCATCAGAGCATAACGCTCGTTGGTATCTTCAGCGGCCTTGGCAGCCTCGTAAGCGGTGTAGAACTCGCCGAGGATGTCTTCGTAGATGGCTGCGGACTTCTCATCGTAATCTTCGATGGAAGCATAGGGGTTTACCCACTCGACGTTGGTCGGCTCAGTGGGTGCTTCGGTAGTGTCGACAGGAGCGGGATCGCCGTTACAAGCGACCAGGCTGAAAGCCATAACAGCTACCATCAGCAGTGCAAGAAGCTTCTTCATTTTCTTTTCCTCCATTTTGATTTTATATACACAGCTATGTGATTTTTGCTGTTGTATATGATATTTTTTAGGAAATTTGCGCTTTTTTCGGGAGGATATGTACATTTTCCACAAAATGTATCCCACAGGCGGACAAGTGGTCGATTTTGGGTATAAAATCCCCCGGTATTTTAGATTTATACCATATTTATCTCCCTATGTCAACCGATTTTTGCACTTTTGTGTATTTGTCAGGAAATCAAATGTATTTCTTTTGTGTAATTGTACAGATTCCCGAATTCTCCTTTTCCTATGCACCCTTTTGGGTGTGGTGAATATGCCGGAACCGGTGAATACATTATAAATATATATACATTTCTTCAGGCACCGGGAACAAATGCCCCCGGTACTGTCAATCCATCGCAAGTCCCATATACGCAGGCACGGAAATGGGCGTTTGTGTCAAAGACAGGTACATCCCTGCCGGCGCATTGCCTCCGGGCGTATAAACCCGGGCCTTTTGCAGATGGAGCGCGCCCAGAAGTCCGGGGATTTTCTCCCGGTTTCCCAGAAACTCCAGAATTTCTGCGGGTTTTTCCCGGGATACCGCCGCCAGGAAATCCTCTCCTGTATACAGCTCTGCCCGTGTGGCAAGAAAGCGCAAAAGCGCCCCGTCCTGGCAAAAGCTGCCCCTGGGCAGAAACTCCCTTCGCAAAAGGCCGTATTCCTCGGCTTCCACCCGGCGTTTATAGCATTTCTCACCGGCTTCCCACTCTCTGTCGGTTACCGCGCCGAAGGGGGCGTATCCCATAGATGCGTAGAAACCTTCCAGTCCCTCTGCGGGTTTCAGCAGCACGCCCTCGTAGCCCTGATCCCGCAGGAAGGCATGGGTGTTGGCCAGCAGAAGATGCCCCATTCCCTGCCCTCGATGGGTTTTCTCCGTGGCGACGGCGTACAGATATGCCATTTTTCTGCCCCACGCCGTTCCTTCAAACCAGTAAAGGGCCGCCACTACACCGCTGTCAGCAAATATGCATCGGCACCGGTCATAGGAAAAACCGGCTGTAAAAAAGCAGTCCAAAAATTCCTCGGTATCCCCAAACGCCTGTTTCCACAAAGCGCGCAGAGCCGGAATTTCTTCCTGCCTGGGATTATCAATCGTCATAACCATCCTCCAACAGACGTATCCAGCTTTTTTCCACCATTCTGTCCGGGCAGTAGGACATCTTTGCCTTGCGAAGTCCCTCCAGACCCATATCGTCCTCCCGGTTGAGCCACCGGATTTGCGGGTACTGCCGGCGCAGGTAGCGGGCAAATTCCCGGTTGATTGCGCCGTATACACCGTCAGAACGCTCCAGCGCCTTTTCAAAATGGATATCAAACGTATCCTCATTCAGGCGGCTGGCCATAGTCATAGCCAGGGTCTTTCCGTCCTCTTCCAAAATCACGCCGGTCATTCCCAGCCGGTCATAATCCCGCAAAGCCTTTCCAAGGGCGATTCGCTCCATACAGAAGTCCTGGGTAGGGTCATCCTGCAGGCGCTGGTCATACCAAAGGTTCACCATCTGCCTCACATTTTCTATATTCTGCTGGGTGATAGGTGTAATTTCGGCATGGGGATGCTCCTGGAAAAACCGGTTGACGTGATTGCGTTTGCGCTGATACTTCCTGCCGGATAGCTCCGCAAGGCTTTCCATGCTGTATACATAGTCAAAGCTGTTGCGGTCTATATGAGTCTGTACCCTTCCCGGGTACATCTGCTCCACCAGAGCGCAGTCGTCCTGGGTCAGGCAGGTCAGCCGGCAGGGAATCCCCCTGGCGGCCGCATCGTGGATCACTGCATCCAGCGTTTGTTTCCTGTCGCCGGTTCCCACTGGGAACAAATATACGCTTTTTCGGTCAAACTGGGAGAAGAACACCAGGTCCTCCCCTACGAACGCCACCTGCTGACGCCCCCACAGGTATAAATTGGCAAAGCTGTACTCACAGCCCCGCTCCGGTACCTTTTGCAGAATCTGCTCCAGAGCAGGCCGGTCGTCCAACGTGAGCCTCCGAAAATCAATCATAACCGTTCCTTCTTTTTTTCATAGGGTGCGCTGTTTTTTAAGAAAATATCCGACTGTCCAGGCGGCGGATGCGAAAGGCGTAATACAACGCCGTTCCCAAAACCAACAGCACCGCCGCTTCTCCGATTGCCACATACAGCGCGTTGAGCCAAAAGCCGCCGCCGATATACACCGTCAGCTCCCAGCCTACCAGAATGGCGTTGCAAAGCGCCGGAAGAAGCATGGCCGGCAAGGGGTAGCCGCCTATTTTCCATTTGCAGGTTAGATACATCCCGCCTGTTGCCAGCAATGTGGCCAAGCTTCCCATCAGAATATCCAGAGGTAACGCCGCCGTGTAGCTCAGGTTGAACAGAAAGCAGCCCACAGTCAAACCCCATACCGCCGCCGGCGTAAACAGCGCCAGTACGCAAAGCGCTTCTGATACCCGGAACTGAATTGCCATACTGGCAGAGCCGGGCAGGAGGATATTCTGCAAATGGGTCAACGCCACATACAGCGCGGCAATCAGCGCGCCGCGCACAATTTGTTTTACATTTTTATGCATATCGATTACATGAAAAGATGGGCGCAAAAATTGCGCCCATCTTCTTTCCCTTAGTTTTATTCTGGGCGATGCCGCCCGGACAGGATGGTCACGAACTGTCCTATTTCATTATGACCGTTTTACCGGTCTTTTTTCGGCCGTTCCGAAAATTACTGATATTCTACCAGCTCCACTGTGTAGCCGGCATCCCGCAGGCCGTTAATCAGGCCGTCCTCTTCCAACAGGTGCGCCAGGCCAACCGCATAGAAAACCGTATCGCCGCTTTCCAGATATTCCTTGGCTTTGTCTACCATAATGGCATTGCGGTCAGTAGACATTGCCTGATTGTATTCCTGCTCGATCTCTGCAAGCTTGGCATTGATGTTTTCCAAATCCGCAATGGCGGCCTGGGCTCTTTCCAGAGCCTCTCCGGTCAGGGATTCCAGATCGAAGTCTTCTTCTTCCAGTACCCACGGCTCGTCGGCAATCTCTTCCTTCAAGGTTTCCTCGTCGCCTTCGCACCAACGCTCATACAGCTCCTGCGTCTCCTCCCAGTATTCCTGAGCATCGCCCGCTACGGAGCAGAACAGGATAAACTCCAGCAGGTGATCGGAGTAGTTCAGCACAAACAGATTATGCTCCACGGGATCTTCCACGTCCCAAATGGGCATATCGTCCTCTTCCGCCAGCTTCATAAGCCGGTTCTCGACACCCTTCTCTCTGGTCAGGCTGTAGCCCTGCCGCAGATAGAAATCATCAATGCTGCTGCTCCACAGGTAAGCTTTGGAATGCTCGGAGTTGTAGTAGTATTCGCCGGTGGCCTTGAGCATCTTTACCGCATCCTCATACAGATCCGGCGTGTCGATGTGCTCCTGCAACGTGCTGCCGTCGCTGAAGAAGTAGCTTTCCGACAGTTTCTTCTGCAGATCTTCGTCCTCTTCCACCCGGTCGGAGAAGGCATCCACATCGCATTCAATGGCCAATGCATCCGATGCGTAGAAGGCATCGTAAATCTCATCGGGCAGATAAGCGGTGCGCTCGTCGCCCAGGTGAATGGTGCCGAAGAGCCACATCTGCTCTCCGTTCTCACCGGTTACCCGGTAGAACAGCGGCTTGGCGGGATTCTCAGGCTCTTCTTCCTGGGCGTGCTCCTCGTGAATGTTGTAATAGGCATCCATACTGCCCAGATTATAGAGTCTGTCCACCTGCTGACTCAGCACACACTTCTGACGCTGAATCACGTGGGTACCCTCATACATAAAGCCCATGGCGGTGGGGAGCATGGAATAGGCATCCAACGCCAGATAAAAACTCATCTCGTCGGTCTGATAGGACGATGCCATTTCATTGAGGACGTCCCCAGAGTTAAACAGATCGGAGCATATATCTTTGCAAAGAGCAAGCGCCAGATCCTCACTGCCGGTGTATTCCACCAAAATCACACTATCAAAAGCGGTAATTTCCGCATCGGCTATGTAGTTAATATCGAAGAACCACTCCACCAGATGGCTGTTGATGTAGCCTTCCACCGTCTGCTGGGTTATGGCCGTGTTGGTCTCCGGACGGCCGCCGTCGGTAGAAATGCTGTACTTGCCGTCAATAAAGGTCTCCTCCTGCTCATAGGAAGATTCCGAACCGGAGGAATAATCGCTAAAGTTCAGGGAATGCTCCCAGCGCATGGCATAGGCATCATCCTGATTGTAGACGGACAAATCCACATTGGTTAGCAGACTGCAGCCGCCTGCCGCAGAAAGAATCAGCGCATTTTCCATCGCTTCCAGCGTCTGCGCCTGACTCAGGTAGCCGTAGGCGTGCTCCATCAGGTAGGCGCCCTGGATGTCTTTCAGCAGGACATACTCCTCCGTGTTTTCCGGAGCAGAGGGCTTACGGCCGGCTTCCTTAACGGTCACTTCATAAGTCATCTCCGTTTTGGCCGCGCCGTAGGTGTAGGCAACGGTGTAGGCGCTCTTAATCAGATTGCCTTCTTCGTCCAGTTCCACACTGCCGGATGCGGAAAGGAACTGCGCATCCTCCGGTACCAGCCAGCTCTCACCGGCAACGGCCTCTTCCAAAGAAATCACCGTTCCGTCCTCATTGGTGGAGAGCGTATACAGTCCGGTATCAAACAGCTTGCCTGTGTGGAAACGGGCCATATAGTCTTCAGCTGTCATTTCCGCTTTAAACTTACCTTCGCTCAGGGTCTGGTAAATATTGCCGGCGCTGTAAATTTCCTGCCACTCCAGCTCGTAATCCTTATCGCCGTAGGTCACGGTTTCCTTGACCTTTGCCAGAAAATCCTCTGTGCCGATATTCCAGAAATCCACCGACTGCTCGCCGGACTCGCTGTACGACAGGCCGGCAACCGTGGTTGTCTTTTCATAAGTAATCTGATACCCCTGCTCTTCGCCGTTCAGCGCCTCCACGGCGGCATTGTAAATTCCTGCAATTTCCTCCTGCCGGTTGTCCTCCGTGGTTTCCACCGTGGGCTCTGTAGTCTCTTCCGGGACTGTCTGGCAACCTACAGCCGCAAACAACATTCCCAGCACCAACAGCAGTAACGCAATATTCCGAACCTGTTTCATAGTAATCTCCTTTCTGTAATCTGCGACAGAATTTTTTATGATATAAGTATCATATCACTTTCTTTCGCCCCGGTCAAGTTTTTCCCGTTTTTTCAAGCATTGGTCAACCGCCTCGGCATTTGCTGCCCGCCGGCGCTGCGCTTTTCCGTAATTTGCATAAAAATCGGGCGGTCAATGACCGCCCCTACAAATTCTGTCGGTAGATGCCGCAGGATTATTGCGCCGTGCCGTTGGCAAGAGAGGCTACCAGGCAGTACATCTCCTTTTCGGAGCGGACGTTGTGGGCTTTGTCCAGAATGTCCTGCTTTTGGGGTTCAGTCAGGTGGGCGTAGTGGTTCATTGCGGCGGTGTTGGCGGAAAGGGCGAGACCGAAGCCGATGGGGACTTTATAGAAATCCATATTCTTTCTCCTTTTATTTTTGAAGTCGG
>JAZUOF010000091.1:0-5997 GCA_045604565.1 Faecousia sp. | reverse complement strand
AAGATTCGGTTCGTCCCGGGAAGATGGGGCAGGCTACGGCCTGCTCGCATTCCCCGGATACCCCCGAATCGTAACGGGTTAAGCCCGTAACTTCTAAAAGGAGGATATTAACATGCAAATCACCGATCCCGTAGCAGATATGCTGACCCGCATTCGGAATGCGAATTCTGCAAAGCACGACACTGTGGATGTTCCTGCTTCCAACTTAAAGAAGGCCATTGCCCAGATTCTGTTGGACGAAGGCTACATCAAGGCCTACTCCATCGTGGATAACGGCAACCAGGGCATCATCCACATCACCCTGAAGTATCTGGCAAAGAAACAGCAGGCTCTGAGCGGCCTTCGCCGCGTTTCCAAGCCCGGCCTGCGTGTATATGCCGGCGCAGACGAAATGCCCCACGTCCTGAAGGGCCTGGGTATTGCCATTGTTTCCACTTCCAAGGGTGTTATGACCGACAAGAAGGCACGCGAGCTGCACATTGGCGGCGAAGTCCTGGCCTTTGTTTGGTAAGGAGGAATACGCAATGTCTAGAATTGGTAAGAAGCCGGTTATCATCCCGGCAAATGTCACGGTCGACATCGCCGCAGGCAATGCCGTTACTGTGAAGGGTCCCAAGGGTACCCTGAGCTACACCTTCCACCCCCATTTGATTCTGAAGGTTGAGGGCAACGTACTGACTGTTGAGCGCCCCGACGAGGAGCACCTGCACAAGAGTCTGCACGGCCTGACCCGCACCCTGCTGAGCAACATGGTCGAGGGCGTTGAGAAGGGTTACAGCAAGGAGCTGGAAGTCAACGGTGTTGGCTACCGCGCCGAGAAGAAGGGCACTCAGCTGGTAATGCGTCTGGGCTACTCCCACGAAGTATTTGTGGACGAGATCCCCGGCATTACTGTGGAAGTTCCCGCTCCCAACAAGATTATTATCCACGGCATCGACAAGCAGGTCGTAGGCCAGTTTGCCGCCGAAGTCCGTGGTAAGCGTCCCCCCGAGCCTTACAAGGGCAAGGGCATCAAGTATTCCACTGTGGTCATCCGCCGCAAGGTTGGTAAGACCGGTGGCAAGAAGTAATGGAGGTGTGCCGAAATGGTTAGTAATATCAATAAGAAAGCTATGCGCCAGAAGCGGCATGTCCGTGTTCGTGGCAAGGTCTCCGGCACCTCTGAGCGTCCCCGTCTGAACGTATTTCGCTCCAACGCGAACATCTATGCCCAGATCATCGACGACGTCAATGGCGTAACTCTGGTTTCTGCCAATACGCTGGAGAAGGACTTTGAGGGTGCTGCCGGCAACTGCGAGGCTGCCAAGAAGGTAGGCCTGGTTCTGGCTGAGCGTGCCAAGGCAAAGGGTATCGAGAAGGTAGTATTTGACCGCAGCGGCTATTTGTATCACGGCCGTGTAGCTGCCCTGGCTGAAGGCGCCCGCGAAGGCGGACTCGAGTTCTAAGGTAGAGGAGGAAAAGAAATGGCTTACAATAAGACTCCTAACAATGAAGCTTCCGAGCTCATTGAAAAGGTCGTTTACCTGAACCGTGTCAGCAAGACCGTTAAGGGCGGCCGTGTTATGAAGTTCTCCGCTCTGGTTGTTGTTGGCGACGGCAAGGGCACTGTCGGCTATGGCCTGGGCAAGGCAGCGGAAGTATCCGAGGCTATTTTGAAGGGCATCGCTGATGCAAAGAAGAATATGGTAAAGGTATCCCTGTCCGGTGATACCATTCCCCATGAGGTAACCGGAATTTACGGCGCCGGCACAGTTCTGCTGAAGCCCGCCCCCGTAGGTACCGGCGTTATCGCCGGCGGCGCAGTTCGTGCGGTTATGGAAGCTGTTGGTATTCACAATATCTGTGCAAAGTGCCTGCGCTCCAACAACCCCCAGAACGTGGTTAAGGCTACTATGGAAGGCCTGAAATCCCTGCGCAGCCCTGAGCAGGTAGCGGCTGTCCGCGGCAAGACCGTGGAAGAAATCGTAGGTTAAGGAGGGCGATTAACGTGGCAAATCTGAAGATTGAACTTGTTAAGAGCCTGAACGGCCGACTGGAAAAGCACATCGCCACTGCGCATTCCCTGGGTCTGCGTAAGATTGGCCAGGTGACCATCCAGCCCGATAACACCCAGACTCGCGGCAAGATTGCCAAGATTGGCTATCTGCTGCAGGTCACTGAAGTTGAGTAAGGAGGGCAAAGCTATGAAATTGCATGAGCTTGCTCCTGTTGCTGGGTCTACCCAGGTAGGTAAGCGCAAGGGTCGCGGGACCGGTACCGGCAACGGTAAGACCGGCGGCCGTGGCCACAAGGGCCAGCACGCCCGTTCCGGCGGCAAGGTTCGCGTCGGCTTCGAAGGCGGCCAGATGCCTCTGGTACGCCGTGTTCCCAAGCGTGGATTCATTAACATCCATGCAAAACCCCTGACTGCTGTGAACGTGGCAGTTCTGAATCGTTTCGAGGATGGCGCTGTGGTTGACGCAGCTGCTCTGATGGAAAAGGGCATCATCCACGCATGCCCCTACGGTGTGAAGGTCCTGTCTAACGGAAACCTGACCAAGAAACTCACTGTTAAGGCAGCTGCTTTCTCCGAGTCTGCAAAGGAAAAAATTGAGCAGGCAGGCGGAAAGGCTGAGGTGGTATAAGTGTTTAAAACACTGGGTAACGCCTGGAGAATTCCCGAGCTTCGTAAGAAACTGATTTTTACGATGCTGATTCTGCTGCTGTACCGCATCGGCAACGTTATCCCCGTACCTTTTGTGGATACCGCTGCTATGGCAGAGTATTTTAACAGTAGTTTGAACAACACAATTTTGGGCTTGTACAACGCCATGTCCGGCTCTGCCTTTTCTCAGGCATCCGTTCTGGCATTGGGCATCCAGCCCTACATCAATGCTTCCATTATCATCCAGCTGCTGACCGTTGCGCTGCCTCCTCTGGAGCGTATGGCAAAGGAGCAGGGCGAGGCTGGTAAGAAGAAGATTGAGCGCATTACCCGTTTCACTACGGTTGGTATTGGCCTGCTGCTGGGCTTCGCCTACTGGACGATGATCAGCAACAGCGGTTACGACATTCTGGTATCTGCCGCCGGTGAAAATGTGGTTCTGTCTGCTATCGTGATTATCCTGTCCTTCACCGCAGGTTCCACTGTGGTTATGTGGCTGGGCGAGCAGATTACCGAGCACGGTATTGGCAACGGCATCTCCATGATTCTGTTTGCCAACATCATTGCCGGTTTCCCCAGCATGATCGGCACGATGGCATCCGGCGTATTCCAATGGTGGCATTTGGTCATCATCGTTGTGGCGATGATCCTGATGATTCTGTTCATTATCTTTATCAATGATGCAGAACGTCGGATTCCCATTCAGTACGCCAAGCGCGTTGTAGGCCGCAAGGTCTACGGCGGTCAGAGCACCAACCTGCCCATTAAGGTCAGCATGTCCGGTGTTATGCCCGTTATCTTTGCATCCTCTATTGCCTCCATCCCCGCTACCATTTGCGCATTTACCAATTCGACCAGCGGCTGGTGGTATGACAATGTATTCTCTTCTACCGGATGGATCTACTGTGTGATTTACGGCCTGCTGATCTTCCTCTTCAGCTGGTTCTATTCCACCATTCAGTACGATCCTGTTGAGATCTCCAACAATTTGAAGAAGAACGGCGGCTTTATCCCTGGCTTCCGGCCCGGTAAACCCACCTCCGACTTCATTAAGAAGGTCATCAACAAGATTCTGGTATTTGGCGCTGTGTACCTGACCGTGGTTGCACTGCTGCCCATGATTGGCAACATTCTGCTTCCCGCTGCACAGTACCTGTCCATTGGTGGTACCTCCATCATCATCGTTGTGGGCGTTGCACTGGAGACTGTAAAGGCTTTGGAGGCCCAGATGCTGATGCGGCACTATAAGGGTTTCCTGCATTAATTCGGAGGCTCAGCCGATGAATCTGATTCTTTTAGGCGCTCCCGGCGCCGGTAAGGGAACACAGGCAGAACTGCTCACTGAGCAGCTGGGAATCCCCTCTATCTCTACCCGGAATATGCTCCGGGAGGCCATCAAGAATGGCACAAACCTGGGCAAACAGGCGAAACAGTATATGGATGCAGGTAATCTTGTTCCCGACGAGCTGATTCTCGGCATTGTTGCGGAACGGACTACCCGCCCGGACTGTGAACGCGGCTTTATCCTGGACGGGGTGCCCCGCACCCTGGCCCAGGCAGAGGCGCTGGATCGGATGGGTGTAAAAATAGACCATGTAGTTTCCATAGAAATTGACGATGCTGTGATTGAGGGCCGGATGACCGGCCGCCGGGTCTGCACCAAGTGCGGCGCCAGTTATCACATTGTCGCCAATCCTCCGAAAGCGGATGGAGTCTGTGATTTGTGCGGCAGCGAAATTGCGATCCGGAAGGATGATGCGCCGGAAACGGTGCGCAACCGCCTTTCTGTGTATCACGCTTCCACAGAGGTGCTGAAGGACTACTACCGGTCACAGGGCAAGCTTCGCCTTGTGGAAGGCAACCAGTCCATTGAGTACGCCAACAGGGATATCCTGAAGGCTATCGGAGAACAAATATGATTGCAATCAAAAATGAACAAGAGCTCTTCGTGATGCGTAAGGCTTGTAAAATTACCGCGGCAGCCCGTGCTTTGGCAGGGGAAATGGTAAGACCAGGCGTATCCACGAGAGAGATCGACAAAGCCGTACACGATTTTATCGTTAGACAGGGCGCAAAACCGTCGTTCCTGAACTATCACGGCTTCCCGGCAAGCACCTGTATTTCTGTCAATTCCGTGGTGATCCACGGCATCCCGGGAAATTACATTCTGCGGGACGGAGACATTGTTTCTGTGGATGTAGGCGCTTACTACAATGGGTTTCACGGCGATTGCGCGGCAACTTTTCCCTGCGGCACGATTCGTGCTGAGGCGCAAAGGTTGATCGAAGTCACGAAGCAGAGTTTCTATGAAGGAATTCGCTTTGCAAAAAAAGGATATAGAGTATCCGATATCTCCCACGCCATTCAAACGCATGTGGAGTCTAACGGTTTTTCAGTTGTGCGTACCTTCGTAGGTCACGGCGTAGGCGCACAGCTCCATGAGGAGCCGGAGGTCCCGAATTTCGGACAACCCGGCCGTGGACCGAGATTATTGCCCGGCATGACATTGGCCATTGAACCCATGGTCAATGCAGGAACAGAGGAAGTTACGGTTCTAAAGGACCGTTGGACGACCTTAACAGCCGATGGCGAATTATCCGCCCACTATGAAAATACTGTACTCATCACCGACGGGGAGCCGGAAATACTCACCGTCGCCGAAGGACTTTGATTATGGACCCTGATTTACCGGATTTAACAATTGCAGACGTGGTCATTTCCACAGCGGGACGCGATGCAGGCGGGCTGTTTTATGTGCTTGAAACAGACGGTGTATGGCTGAAGCTGGTCAATGGAAAGGATCGAACGATTGAAAAACCCAAACGTAAAAAGATCAAGCACACAACTAAGGTCCTTCGCTCTGAGACCAGAGTCGCCGTGAAACTGCGAAACGGCGACAAAGTGCTCAACAGCGAATTACGAAGAGACCTGGCTTATTTAGGCCGGGATATGCAAAGTAACAACCTGGGAGGGTAAAAAACTTGGCAAAAGACGACGTAATCGAGATTGAGGGTATCGTTACCGATAACCTGCCGAACGCAAAGTTCAGTGTTGACATCGGCAACGGCCACAAGATTCTGGCCACCATTTCCGGCAAGCTCCGTATGAACTTTATTAAGATCTTGCCCGGTGACAAGGTAACTGTTCAAATGTCTCCCTACGATCTGACACGCGGTCGGATCACGTGGAGAAGTAAGTAACAAACTCTATTGGAGGTTAAACAGTATGAAGGTAAGACCGTCCGTTAAGCCCATGTGCGAAAAGTGTAAGATTATTAAGCGCAAGGGTCGCGTAATGGTAATTTGCGAAAACCCCAAGCATAAGCAGAGACAAGGCTAATAGGAGGTGCTGAA
>JAZUOF010000090.1:0-8042 GCA_045604565.1 Faecousia sp. | reverse complement strand
TATGCACAGGCCCCCTTAGGGCCTTTTACTAGCCGAGCCTATAGGCTCATCGAGGTTTCTTTCGCTTGCGTGTTCTGCCTTACTACCGCAGATGCGGTTATTTACGCACCGAAGGCCCCCTCTGACGAGGGGGCTGGCTTTTGCGAAGCAAAAGACTGGGGGAGAGAATTTGCGCTACTTGTTTCTCTCCCTCCGTCTTCGCCTAACGGCGAATCCACCTCCCTCATCAGAGGGAGGCTTACCGCTGCGGCGGGACTGGGCATAGCGAAAACGGGCGGGTTGCATTTCGCAACACGCCCGTTCGGCCTGATTATTTCATTTGCTCTTTGGTATATTGCAGGGTGTAAAGCTGATAATAGCGGCCCTTCTTATGGAGCAGCTCCTGATGATTGCCCTGCTCGATAATCTCACCGTGAGACAGCAGGATAATGTTATCCGAATGTTGAATGGTGGACAGACGGTGGGCAACAATCAGCATAGTGCCGATGTTCTTCATTTTCTCCAGAGAGTCCTGAATGAGCACCTCTGTCTCCGTGTCAATATTGGCGGTGGCTTCGTCCAGAATCATCACTTCCGGCTTGTGGACAATGGTACGGGCAAAGCTTAAAAGCTGGCGCTGACCGGCAGAGAAGTTATTGCCCCGTTCCCGGACCACATCATCCAGACCGTTTTCCAGCTTGCTGATAAAGCTGTCCGCGTTCACATACCGGCAAGCCTCCCACACTTCCTCGTCAGATACACCTTCCTTACGCAGAAGGATATTGCTCCGGATTGTGCCGGAGAACAGGAACACGTCCTGAAGCATCTGTCCGAAATGGCGGCGCAAAGAGGAAATTTTGATATGACGGATATCGATACCATCAATGAGAATCTGACCTTTTTGGATATCATAATTCCGGCAAATCAGGGACAAAATCGTGGTTTTTCCGGAACCGGTGGAGCCGACAAATGCCACGGTCTGACGGGGTTCTACCTTGAAAGATACCCCTTTGAGCACCCACTCGCCGGGTTTGTAGGCAAACCACACGTCCTTGAATTCAATCTCGCCGCGGATCTCCTCCAGCTCAATGGCATCCGGGGAATCCACCACCTCGGGAACGATATCCAGAATGGTGAATATTTTTTCCGCGGAAGCAAAGGCAGACTGCAGAACGTCAAACTGTTCCGACAGGGTCTGAATGGGGTCAAAGAAGCGGGATGCATACAGATAGAAGGTCACGATGGTACCGCTGGAGATAATCTGACCCAGCACCGGCTCGCCGTTCAGCACACTGCGGCCACCCACATAGAACAGACACAGTACACAGCTGATATGGAGCAGGTACACCATCGGGCGGAATATGCCAAAGACAAACATTCTTTGGAATTTCGCGCTTTTCAGATGTTCGCTGCGGCGGTTGAAATCCTCCATTTTCTGCGCCTGCCGGTTAAAAATCTGGGTGATTTTGATGCCGGACAGATTTTCAGAAAGGAAGGTATTGAGCTCTGTGCGGGAGTCGGTCACGGCGCGGTGGGCTTTCCGGGAGAATTTCTGGAAAATCACCGTAAACAGGACCACAAAGGGCACAAAACACAGCACCACCAGCGTCATCGCAATGTTGCTGATGAGCATAGCGCCCAGCACGCCGAAAATGACCATAACATTTTTGACCAGTGTGACCAGCACATTGGTAAACATCATGGAAATGCCGTTGGTATCATTGGTGACACGGGTTACCAGTTTTCCCACAGGGATTTGGTTCAGCTGTTCGTGGGACAGACTTTCAATGTGGGAAAACACGTTCAGACGAAGGTCGGAAAGAATTCTCTGTCCCACCTTCTGCAGAATCATAGACTGGAAGTACATACTCACCATAGATACCACCAAAATACCTGCGTACAGAATCACTTTGGCAAGCAGTTCGGTATATTCAAAGGTATCCTTGACGAGCTCTTCAATATTGCCAATCAGGGCCGGCGATACCAAATCGTAGACGATGGATATCATCATAATCACCAGCACCAGCACAAACTGCGCCCAATACGGCTTGGCATATCCCAAAAGGCGCTTGACCAGGACTTTGTCGGACATATTCCGTTCAAATTCCACGTAGTTTTTATCCGCTTTCATCCGGATATAGGCGATGACAAAGGCGACGGTAAATACCAAAATAACGGCCGCCACCAAAAGCACAGGCAGATAATCAGCCATTATGCGCGCCCCCTTCCTCTTCCAGACGCTGCAGGTCTACCATTTTGCGGTAGGACGTCACGGTATCGTACAGAGCCTGATGACTGTCAAAGCCGGCCACTGTTCCGTCCTCAATAAACAGGACTTTATCCATTTGCTCAATGGTAGAAATGCGGTGGGCTATCAAAATGGTGGTTTTGCCCGCCCGGGTCTGACGCAGGTTTTCCAGAATGGTTCTCTCCGTCTTGGTATCCACGGCAGAGACCGAGTCATCCAAAATCAGAATAGGAGCATCCTTCAAAAGGGCTCTGGCAATGGAAATACGCTGTTTCTGACCGCCGGAAACCGTAACGCCCCGTTCACCCAGAACTGTCTCATAGCCCTGGCTGAATTCCCGGATATTGCCGTCCACATCCGCCAAAACCGCGGCTTTGACAATACCGTCGTGATGCTTTTCCTCTGCGGCAAAGCCAATATTGTTGGCAATGGTATCGGAAAACAGGAAATTGTCCTGGGGCACATAGGCGCAGCCTGCCCGAACATCGTCAATGGGAACGGTGTTGACATCCCGTCCGTCCACGAATACGGTGCCGTCCGGCACATTGTATGTACGCAAAATCAGATCCACAAGGGTTGTCTTTCCCGAGCCGGTACGGCCAACCAGTCCGATATTTTCACCGGCCTGAATGGTGAAGGACACGTTATGCAGGGCGTTGAACTCCCCATCCGGATAACAAAAATCCAGGTTCCGGAATTCAATGTTGCCCTGAATATTCTTCAGAGGTGTGACATCGGGGCGGTCCACCACATCCTGCTTGGCATCCAGCAGTTCCCCGATACGCTTGACAGAGGCTCTGCCCCGGCTGGTCATATCAATCAGGTCTGCCACCGCCATAATTGGCCAGATCACGGCATTGAAATAGCCGATAAATTCCATAAGCTGACCGGCGTTGAAATTGCCCATATAGACCAAATAACCGCCGTAGCCCAAAATGATGCAGATCACGCTCTCCACAAAGGACATAACCAAAATGCGGAACAGCACGGACGCCTTGGTGAAGGAAATGTTGGCTTTTTCGTTTTCCTTGTTCAGCTTTTGGAAAGCCCACAGCTCCTTTGCCTCTTTGACAAAAGCCTTAATGACCGAAATTCCGGAAAAACTCTCCTGAGAAAAGTCGGACAGATTGGAAAATGCCTCCTGCCGCGCCTCCCATTTTTTGGTCATATAGTTGCCCACCACAATGCTGGCAGACAGCAAAAGAACCATGGGAATCATGGCAAAGCCGGTCAGCACTGGATCCATGCTCCACATCTTGATAATGGCCAGGCTGCCCAGAAATACCGCGTCAAAAAACTCCATAATACCCCAGGAGTAGCACTCCTGGAAGGTGTCCAGATCGTTGGTGTACAGGCTCATCAGGTTGCCCACGTTGTTCTGATGGTAGAACTCCTGGGACAAATCCTTACAGTGGTTGAACATCCGGTTGCGGAGGTCCTTTTCTGCCCGGATACCGGACCCCAGGAAGCAAACGCGCCATAAAAATCTGCCCGCCACAATGAGCAAAATTATGCCCAGCATAGGCATACAGATTTCCTGCACCAGATAGTTCAGGTCAAACGCCGCTTCCTGCCCGTTGACCGTAACCACGCCGTCGTTGACACCGTTGACTACCAACTGATACAGCTCCGGAATTTCCAGCTGCAGGTAGTCCACCACGATCAGCGCAATTAAACCAACCAGCAAAAGGGGCAAAAACCGCCAATAATACCGGTTGATATGCTTACTGAATATCATTTTCTTTCTCCTTTCCCAAAGGAATCAATCTCAAAATGCCACTCCGACCAATTATAGCACACATTGTCTTTTTTGCAACTGTTTCCGGGATATTTTCCCTTTCAGTCAGGCAGTCTTACCGGATTGTCTGCCCGTTGAGCACGGCCTGTACCAGTTTTTCTCCCTCATAACGGAGTTTCAGCAGAAAAAACGGGGCATCCTGCCACAGCAGTTCCAGAAAAATCTTATCCCCTTCCCATTGGGGCAGACTGCCGATAAATTCCCGGCTGACCCACTGCAGGTCGCCTTCATCACAGTTTTTTAATTTGCCTTCAAACCCGTCCGCTGTGAACAAATACATAAATTCTCCCGGCCACCGGTCACTTAAAAACGTGACAACACCCCGGCATTTCCAGCTTGTCAGGGTCAGTCCGGTTTCCTCGTACACTTCCCGCAAAAGGCACTCATCCGGCGTTTCTTCCCCCTGGAATTTGCCGCCTACGCCAATCCATTTGTCTTTGTTCAGGTCATTTTCCTTCTTGACCCGGTGAAGCATCAGAACCTGATCGCCCCGGGTGATATAGCAAAGGGTGGTATGGATCATCCTTTTCCTTCCTTTTTTGTTTTTTCGTATTATAACAATCCTTTGGACAAATAACAATCCCATCTGCCGGAAATTTCTTTTCTCACACTTGTACAATTCCTATTTATTTGTTATAATAATCGGAAATGATATAATTGGAAGAAGTGTTTGTATTTTGAAGTACGGTACCTGGAATGTAACGCAGCCGGAGATGGAATCGGTAAACGCCCTGGTAGCCGGAGGGTTTCCTCCCCTGGCGGCTATGGTGCTCTCTGCCCGTGGAATAAAGAATTCCCGGGAGGCAGAACGCTACTTAAGCTGTGTTTGTCCCCTTGTGGACCCCTATCGGATGACGGATATGGCGCAGGCGGTTTCCCGTCTGTCTGCGGCTCTGGACAAAGGGGAAAAAATCGCCGTTTTCGGCGACTATGATGTGGACGGCATTACCGCCACCTGTCTGCTGACAGACTTTTTGCGCGCCCTGGGCGCAGACTGCACGCCCTATATCCCCGGTCGTCTGGAGGAGGGGTACGGTCTGAACCGGATTGCCCTGAATCAGCTTTGCGCGGAAGGCGTGAAGCTGATTATCACCGTGGATTGCGGAATTACCGCCCTGGAAGAAGCGCAGCTATGCAAGCAGCTGGGGATGGATTTGATTATCACCGACCACCACGAATGTAAAGATACGCTCCCTGACGCCGTTGCGGTGATCGACCCCCACCGTCCCGACGGAGGCTATCCCCATAAGACCCTTTCCGGCGTGGGCGTCGCCTTCAAACTGGCCGCCGCCCTGTGCAAAAACCAGGAGAAAGTTCTGGAAGAATATGCCGACCTGGTCTGTTTGGGTACGGTGGCGGACGTTATGCCCCTGCAGGGGGAAAACCGGGTATTTGTTTCCCGGGGTCTGGAATCCCTCCGCAATACCCATCGGCCCGGCATTGCCGCCCTGATGCGTCTGAGTAACTGCGACCGATCTGCCATCAGCGCCTCCTCCGTAGGCTACATTCTCGCCCCCCGTATCAACGCGGCCGGCAGAATGGGGCAGATTGACCTGGCTTTGGAACTGTTTTTAACCCGCGACCCGGCCCGCGCCCAACTTCTGGCAGAGGCGTTGTGCGACCTGAACCGGCAGCGGCAGGCGGTGGAATCGGAAATTTATCAACAGGCCATTGAGATGCTCCCCAAGGATTGCACGCCGGACGCCATCGTGCTGGCAGACGAAACCTGGCACCAGGGCGTTGTGGGCATTGTAGCCAGCCGGATTGCCGAGGAATACTGCCGTCCTACCTTCCTGGTTTGTCTGGACGGCGACCACGGCAAGGCCAGCTCCCGCAGTTACGGCGGGTTTAACCTGTTTTCCTCTCTGACCGCCTTGCAAAATCTGCTGGAAAGCTACGGCGGCCACGAGCTTGCCGCCGGCTTTACCATTCACCGCAGCCAGATTCCCGCATTCCGTCAGGAAATCGGAAAGCTCGCCGCGGCCTATTACTGCGAGGATACGCCCCAAACTCTGCTGGAGGCGGACTGCGCCGTCTCCGGGCAGCTGCTGACCTTGCCGAATGTGGAGTCTTTGCAAACCCTGGAGCCCTGCGGAAACGGCTGCCCCAAACCGATTTTGGTGATGGAACACGCCACCGTGGAACGGCTCAGTTCCGTGGGCGGCGGCCGTCATCTTCGCCTTACTCTGCGTCAGGGACGGCACAGCTTCCAGGCAATCTATTTCAACGCCACCGCCGAATCCGCCTCTGTAAATTTGGGAGATTTGGTGGATGTGGCATTTATGCCCCAAATCAGCGAATTTAAGGGCAACCGCAGCGTACAGCTGAATCTTGTGGACATCCGTCCCGGCTGCCGCGCCGCCTGCTCCTGGGAAACTGCCCCTTACCGCGCGCTGTGCGCCGGCGCTTTGGACCGGGAAAGCGCGGAAATTCTGCTGCCTGACCGCAACACCTTAGGTACGGTATGGCGGTATCTGTCCTGCAGCGGCGGCTTTTTGCAGGAAGAACCTATGTGCCTGTGCCGAAAAATTGTCCGCTGGTCGGATGCCGCCTTGAGTCTTGGAAAGCTGATGACCTGTCTGGATATTTTCTCCGATGTGGGTCTTTTGGAGGTCCGCCGGCAAAATAAATACATAATTCTCCGACTGCTGCCCTGTGAGCAGAAGGCAGACCTGAACCAAAGTCGGACCATGCAGCTTCTGACAGCTGCAAAGGAGTATTGACATTATGGAAAGTTTTTCTGAACATTATGGGTCTATGTATCAAACCGTAAACCGGTGTATGCCCGGCGTGGACTTTGAAATCATTGACCGCGCTGTGGAATACGCCCGGGAAAAGCATAAGCATCAGACCCGCAAGGACGGTTCTCCCTATATCATCCACCCTTTGGCGGTGGCGGAAATCGTGGCGGAAATGGGCCTGGATTTGGATACCATTCTGGGCGCTCTGCTTCACGACTGCATTGAAGATACCGATGCTTCTTACGAGGATATTGCCCGCATTTTCGGCAACACCACCGCCGAGCTGGTGGAAGGCGTAACCAAGCTGACCCGGGCCAATTTTTCCAGCTCCGAGGAACAGCAGATGGAAAATCTGCGGAAGATGTTTATGGCCATGTCCAAAGATATCCGTGTGGTGCTGATTAAAATTGCCGACCGTCTGCACAATATGCGCACCATGCAGTACCAAAGTCCGGAAAAGCAGATCAGCAAATGCCGGGAGACTATGGACATTTACGCGCCTTTGGCTCACCGGCTTGGTATGCAAAAAGTCAAGTGGGAGCTGGAGGATATCGCTCTGCGCTATCTGGACCCGGTTTCCTATCAGAACATTACCGCCCATCTGTCCGCCCACAAGGAGCAGGACGAGGCGTTTATGCACACCATTCAGGAGCGCATCTCCCAACGGCTCTCCAATATGGGCATTCACAATACCTCTTACGGCAGAATCAAACACGTATACTCCATTTACCGGAAGATGAATGCCCAGGATAAGACCCTGGACGAGCTGTACGACATTTACGCCTTCCGCGTGATTGTGGATTCCATCCCCGACTGCTACAACGTTCTGGGTCATATTCACGACCTGTTTAACCTGGTGCCCGGTCGGTTTAAGGACTATATTTCCACCCCGAAACCCAATATGTACCAGAGTCTGCATACCACCGTTATCGGCACCCAGGGTATCCCCTTTGAAGTGCAGATCCGCACCTGGGAAATGCACGAAACCGCCGAGTACGGCATCGCCGCCCACTGGAAGTATAAGCAGGGCAGCGGTGACGGCGAAGAAAAGGATTTTGAGTGGGTCCGCCGTCTACTGGAGAGTCAGCAAGATACGGATGCTGAGGACTACTTAAGCTCCATGAAGATCGACATGTTTGACGATGAGGTCTTCGCCTTTACCCCCAGGGGCAAAATTGTGGGTCTGCCTGCAGGCCCCACCCCCATCGACTTTGCCTATGCCATTCACTCCGGTGTGGGTAACGCCATGGTAGGTGCCAAGGTCAATAACCGCATC
>JAZUOF010000089.1:0-2391 GCA_045604565.1 Faecousia sp. | reverse complement strand
CGCCACAATTACAACCAGCGCAGAAATGATGAAACCGTGGATCATGGGGCGGATGCCAGCCTTCTTCATGCTGGCGAAGGAGGTATTCAATCCGATGGCAGCCAGTGCGCAGACCATCAGGAACTTGCTGGCAGTCTTGGTGCCGCTCACCAACTGCGCAGGGATAGGAAGGATGCTCGCCACGATGGACATGGCCAGAAAACCCAGAATGAACCAGGGGAAGATCTTCTTGATGGAGAACTCAGCTTTAAGCGCACTGCCGTCCTGCTGGAGAGCCATGGCTTCCTTACGCTTCAGGTTCAGCTGCACAAGGGCGAACACGATCACCGTGGGGATGATCGCCAGCGTGCGGGTCAGCTTGACCATGGTGGCGAAATCGCCTGCCGCCTCGGAGAAGGCATAGCCGGTGGCCACCACGGAGGAGGTGTCGTTCACCGCCGTACCTGCCCAGATGCCAAAGGCCTGATCCGTCATACCCAGTGCCCGGCCCATAATAGGAAACAGCACGATCATCGCCATGTCAAATAGGAAGGTGGCGGACATGGCGTAGGCAACGTCGTTGTCGTCCGCGTCGATGGTGGGGGCGATAGCGGCAATGGCAGAGCCACCGCAGATGCCTGTACCAGCGGAAATCAAATTGGACAGCTTCCAGTTCAGTCCCAGCGCCTTGCCGATGAAGTAACCGCCGCCAAAGCAGGTCAGTAAGGTGAAGACCATTACCGTCAGGGACATCCGGCCTACGTGCAAGATGGTGGTGATGTTCAGCGACAGCCCCAGCAGGATAATGGCGAATTTCAATATCTTCTTGGAGGTGAACTTCAGCCCTGTGGCGAACACATCCGTCTTGCGCACGAACTGGTTGAAAAACATGCCAATGAACATGGCAATTACCGCAGAGCCAATCAGGTGGATGGGCAACAGGCTCTCAAGCCAGCAAGCCAGCAGCGCGACGATGATCGGCAGCACAATCCCGGGTAGCAGCTTTATGATCTTCATGGTGAATCTCCTTTTCGCTTGATAACAGGCTTGATTATATCACATCCGTGTGATAAAATTAAATTATCATTTATTATTACCTGTTAATCTCAAATTATGGGCGGTGCGTTATGCTTGATTACCGAACGGAAACCTTTCTGACCCTGTACGAGGAAATGAACTACCGTCGCACTGCCGAGCGTCTGCAAATGACTCAGCCCGGCGTGACGCAGCACATCCACTATATAGAGAATTATTATGGCGTAAAGCTCTTTGTTTATGATGGGCATCGATTGCTTAGAACTCCTGAAGCGGAGCAACTGAAACGACATATCGACAGCACACGAGCAGCAGAGTATGACCTTCGTACCGGATTTGTGCAGACCGATATGCTGCATCTGCGGGTGGGAGCCACCAAAACCATAGGAGAATATGTTCTCGTGCCAACGGTACGCCAATTCCTAAAAAAAGAAAATCACCAGATTGATCTGCTGGTCGACAATACCGAAACATTGCTTGCTATGCTCGAACGAGGAGAATTGGACTTTGCAATAATTGAAGGCGTGTTTGATAAAGAAAAGTATCCGCACCGCCTCTATAAAAAAGAGAGCTTTTTGGGCATATGCAGCCGCCGCCATTCTTTTGCAGGCAGAACCGTTTCTCTTGAGGAAGTTCTTCAGGAAAGCCTGCTTGTGCGTGAGAAAGGTTCCGGAACACGCATGCTTTTGGAACAGGCCGTGGCCGCAAGAGGTTATTCACTTGACAGCTTCAGTCGGCATTCGTCCATCAGTAATTTTTCTATTATTTGCGACTTGGTTGCAATGGATCATTTGATTACTTTTGCATATGAACCAATTAGCCACTGCCGAAATGACTTGGCAACATTTAGGGTGGAGGACATGGAGATCACTGGTGAATTCAATCTTGTTTATATTAACCGTTCGGTTGCAGAACCCAAAGCCGATCTATTTCTTGCAAACTGCTAAAGCTATGACTTGTCAGATAGTTTCTAATAGCAAAACGAAAGCTCGGTGTTGCACCCACCGAGCCTTTTTTTGCACCCAAGAACCAATTTTTGCACCCAAATGCACCCATTGCAAAACGAAAAGGTTATTGCAAAATGATAGCCGGGAATTGTATTAGTTTTTGAGTCATTTCACATAAAACATCGCAGTCTTATGATTGCGATGTTTTTTGTTATTACATTAAAAAGCAGACCATTTCGGTCTGCTCTTTTATGTTTTACAGCATTATGCATATCAACCCGCTGCAGCCGTCGTTTACCATGCGCTCTATGGTACTCTGCAGCTTCTGCTGCACATTCTCCGGCATCCTGCCCACCTTGGAGCACATTCCTTCCCTTACCATATCGTATAACGACTTTCCGAAAATATCCGTCTGCCAAAGCTTTGCGGG
>JAZUOF010000088.1:0-3300 GCA_045604565.1 Faecousia sp. | reverse complement strand
TGGTTGCCTATTGCCAGCGGGGTTGTAATTTATTTTTGCTGAGCGACACTTTTGCGAATAAGCGCCCGTTTCAGCTTTGCATTGGCCAGGCGGATATCTGTATCCGAAGCCTTGTTGTCAGCCAGAATCTTTCTCGCCTTCTGCTCTGCCCTCTCAGAACGCTTCACATCAATCTTGTCTGCCCACTCAAAGGTTGTAGGAACAAGCGTGGCGCCGCCATCCATAACACAGAGCATTCCGCCGATACACGCGGCATAACGTTTTTGTCCGTCAATAACCGCCATAGCCTGACCCATACCTAATGGCACAACGCAGTCAACGTGACCGGCAAGGATTCCAAAATCTCCTGTGATTGCGCGGACAATCAGTTCCTCTGCCACACCATCGTACTGCACGCCGTCAGGTGTTACGATTTTTAAGGGGAAGGGCTTCATTTACTCTGCCCCTTCCACTTCTCAACAACATCGTCAATGGTGCCGGCGAACAGGAAGCAGGACTCGGGGATAGCATCGTGCTTACCCTCAATGATTTCCTTAAATCCACGAACGGTTTCCTTCAAAGGAACGTATTTACCCTTATAGCCGGTAAACTGCTCCGCAACACTAAATGGCTGAGACAGGAATCTTTGCACTTTACGCGCGCGGTTAACGGTTAATTTATCCTCTTCGCTAAGTTCGTCCATACCCATGATAGCGATAATATCCTGCAGTTCCTTATAACGCTGTAAGATTCGCTGAACAGCTCTTGCCGTTTCGTAATGCTCCTGACCTACCACATCGGGAGAAAGAATACGAGAAGAGGAGTTCAAGGGGTCAACTGCCGGATAAATGCCCAAGGATGCGATGCTACGATCCAGCGCCGTCGTTGCATCCAAGTGCGCAAAGGTTGTGGCAGGAGCCGGGTCAGTATAGTCATCCGCAGGGACATAAACTGCCTGGACGGAGGTAATGGAACCGTTCTTTGTGGAAGTAATTCGCTCCTGCAGCGCGCCCATTTCCGTAGCCAAAGTAGGCTGATAACCAACCGCAGAAGGCATACGGCCAAGCAATGCAGACACTTCAGAGCCAGCCTGGGTAAAGCGGAAAATATTATCTATGAACAGCAGCACATCCTGATGCTTCACATCGCGGAAATACTCGGCCATTGTCAGGCCTGACAAGCCTACACGCATACGCGCTCCAGGGGGTTCATTCATCTGACCGAATACCATGGCAGTCTTATTGATAACACCGGATTCCGTCATTTCATTATACAGGTCATTGCCCTCACGGGTGCGTTCACCAACACCTGTAAAGACAGAGTAACCATTATGTGCTGTAGCAATGTTATAAATCAATTCCTGAATCAGAACGGTTTTGCCGACGCCCGCGCCGCCAAACAATCCAATTTTGCCGCCCTTGGCATAGGGGCAAATCAGGTCAACAACCTTAATGCCTGTCTCCAAAATTTCAGTGGCAGACTGTTGCTCATCGTACGCAGGAGCAGGCCGATGGATAGGCCAGCGTTCCGCGCTTGCAGGAGGCTGCTTATTGTCGATGGGCTGACCCAACAGATTGAATACACGTCCCAGGCATTCTTCGCCAACAGGCACGGTAATGGAACTGCCGGTATCAACTGCCTCTGCACCGCGCTGCAAGCCATCGGTGGAGCTCATAGCAATACAACGAACCACATTGTCACCAATGTGCTGTGCAACCTCCGCAACGACTGTGCGGTCGCCCAGCTTAATCTCGATAGCGGACAGCAATTCAGGCAAACTGTCCTCCGCAAAGCGGATATCCAGAACAGGGCCAACAATCTGAATGACTGATCCGATATTTTTGGACATTGGACTCAACTCCTTGTATAAAATAGGGATAATTTCCCTGTCGGCTCCCATCAGGAACCTGCGACAATTTCTGTAATTTCCTGAGTAATTGCCGCCTGACGGGCCTGATTATATTTCAGACTCAAGTCGGCAATCATATCGTCGGCATTTTGTGTTGCGGCATCCATTGCCGTTCGTCTTGCCGCCTGTTCGGCAGCGCGGCTTTCGCACAATGCGCCGTAAAGGACACCGCCCAGATACTCCGGAACAACCGCGGCAAACACTTCATCGCTTCCCGGTTCATAGAGAATATCCGCTGAGGCCGCTTCCTTCTTCTCATCCTCCCTCATAAGAGGAAGCATCTTTATCACGACCGGAGTTTGAGAAAGAACAGATACGAAATTGGTATACGCAATATACACCTCGTCCGTATCGCCCGCGAGATAGTCTTTGCATATCTGCTTGGCAATACTGAAGCAGTCGCCTACAGACATATCTGCCGCCTCTGCGTAATTCTCTGTCAAAACATTTGTCTTGTGCGTACGGAAATAGTCCACCGCCTTTTTGCCGATAGGAATCATAACGGCATCTTTGCCATCCAAATAGGCAGTAACCATTTTCAGAATATTACTGTTATAACCACCGGCAAGACCTCTGTCACCGGCAATGACAATACAATATGTCTTCTTTACCTCTCTTTGCGCCAAATACGGAGAAGTAAAGTCTTCATTATGATTCACAATATCCTGAATTGTGGAGTGCAGTATTTCGAAATAAGGGCGGGAGCTTAAAATCCGCGCCTGGGCATGCCGCAGCTTGGAGGATGCCACCATTTCCATCGCCTTGGTGATCTGTTTGGTGGACTCCATACTGCGAATGCGATTTTTTATTTCTTTGGTGGATACGCCAGCCATAGCCTGCCTCCTTCCTTAGATCTCAATAATAAATTCCTTTAGAAGTTCATTCAAAGCGCACTTAAGCGCATCTTCCGTCTCAGGCTCCAGTTTGCCGGAGTTACGAATGGCCTGCAGAACATCGAAGTGCTTCTGCTCCATAAATGTATAGAGCCGATTTTCAAATTCGGGAATTTGGGCAACATCGAGATTAGTTAAATAGCCGTTGGTAACCGCGTAGAGAATGCAAACCTGATTTGCCACTTCCACAGGCGCATTGTTCTTCTGCTTCAGAACGGCTACAATCCGTTCACCCAAAGCAAGACGGGACTTGGTGTCCGCATCCAGGTCAGAGCCAAACTGCGCAAAGCTTTGCAGCTCACGATACTGGGAATACAGCAGTTTTAACGAGCCTGCAACCTTTTTCATTGCCTTGATCTGCGCATCGCCACCGACGCGGGACACCGATATGCCAGGGTTAACTGCCGGCATAATGCCAGAATTAAACAGCTCGGATTCCAGGAAAATCTGTCCATCAGTAATGGAAATAACATTGGTGGGAATGTAGGCAGAAACGTCGCCCGCCTGAGTCTCAATGAT
>JAZUOF010000087.1:0-11255 GCA_045604565.1 Faecousia sp. | reverse complement strand
CGCCACCTGCAGGAGAAAATTCCCGGCAGTGTATACCGGCAGACACTGCCGGAGGTTACACAGTACCTTTGCTCAATCGCGCAGGAGGGTGATATTATCCTGTCTGCCGGCTGCGGTGATATTTATAAAGCGATTGACGCGATGCTGGATCAGACAAAGTGAGGCAATTCTATGGCTAAGAAGAATGTATGTATCCTTTTTGGCGGCATCAGCCCGGAACACGAGGTGTCCCTGCGGTCTGCCGAATCGGTGCTGAACAATCTTGACAGGGAAAAGTATAACGTTTTTCCTGTGGGCATTTCCAGGGACGGACAGTGGACACTGTACGGCGGCACAGATTATTCTGAGCTTCCCTCCGGCGCTTGGAGCTCCCACCCGGATAACCGTCCGGCGGCGATTTCTCCGGTTCGGGGACAGGGTTTGCTGTGCTTTGAAGGGGATAAGGTTGTTGCGGAGCATTTGGATGTGGTATTTCCGGTGCTCCACGGCGAAAACGGTGAAGACGGAGCAATGCAAGGACTTTTGCAGATGGCTGGAATTCCTTATGTAGGACCTCACGTGGCGGAATCCGCTGTGGCAATGGATAAGACATTAACCAAACTGGTGGCGGACAATGCCGGCGTACCTCAGGCTGCGTGGCTTCTTGTCAGAGGCAGACAACTGGAAACCAGAATGGATGCTGTCGTTGCACAGGTTGAGGAACGGTTTGAATACCCGGTGTTTGTCAAGCCTGCCGGTACAGGATCTTCTGTGGGTGTGTTCAAGGTCTCTGATGCGAATGCATTGGTCGATGCCTTGAAAAAAGCAAGTCAATATGATGACAAAGTGCTGGTGGAAGAGTTTATTCACGGCCGGGAAATCGAAGTGGCCGTTATGGGCAACGATAATCCGGTAGCATCTATATGCGGTGAGATTGACTCCGGCGCGGAGTTTTATGACTACGATGCCAAGTATTTAACCGATACTTCTGTGGCGTATATCCCGGCCCGTATTGATGAGTCGGTGGCAGAACAGGTGCGCGAACTTGCCATTAAGGTGTACAGCGCCATTGGCTGCAAAGGATTGAGCCGCGTAGACTTTTTCGTGACCTACCAGGACAACCGGATTGTATTTAACGAAATTAACACACTTCCCGGATTTACGTCCATTTCTATGTATCCCAAACTGTTTATGGCCAGCGGCATCCCGTACAGTATGCTTCTTGACCACCTGCTGATGTTGGCATTGGAGGCCTTTCAATGAAGCAAAATGTGGTCCTTTCCATCCGTGGACGGCAATCCTATTTAGGGCAGGAGCCGGATGTGATCGAGCTGGTGAGCGACGGAGTTCTGGAAAAGACAGAGTGCGGCTGGGAACTTTGTTATGAAGAAAGCAGTCTGACTGGCCTGGAAGGGGTCGCAACCTGCTTTCGCATTGAACCGAAAAAAATTATTCTGACCCGCACCGGAAAGCTTCAGTCGCAAATGGTTTTTCAAGAGGGTGAAACCCATGATTCTCTCTACCAGACAGAATTCGGGGCGCTGCTCCTCACGGTTTGCGCCACGAAAATCCAATGGGATTTGTCCGAAAACGGCGGCACAGTTGACCTGGTATATCACATTGATATTGAACAAAGCGCGGCGGGCATCATTGAGTATCATCTGGAAGTCAATCCGAAAAATTGACAGGCTAAGTTCGGCGTGTTTTCAATTCTAGACGTATTCTTTTTCTTTGCTGAGCCATACTAAGAGCATCACGGAGAAAAGGAGGATGTCAAAATGGATAAAAATGCCAACAAGTGCATTGAATGCACCGTGCAGCAGTGTGCTTATCACTGTGATAACGCGAACTTCTGCTCCCTGGATCGGATTCTCGTCGGTACCCACGAGAGCAACCCCACTGTGGATGAGTGCACAGACTGCATGTCCTTCCGCAGAAAGTAAGCGTATATTTAGCGGCGGCGACAGCTGCCGCTTCTTTTTTGCCTTGACGTACACAAAAAATCGGGATATTATTAGGGGGATAGTGTATTTTTGTAGTTTAACAGCGTAGGAATGACACAGGATTTTGTGAGGAGGCGGATTTTATGAACTGCCCTGATGAAAATAAGGATCTGCCGGAGGAACAGCAGGACCTGATTCAAGAAGAAACTACAGCGGAAAATGGTTACGTGGAAGAGCAAGCGCCCGCCGATGAGATGCCTGCGGAGGCAGAAGATGCAGAAATCTCAACGGAGAAAACGGAGAGCTTAGCGGAATTGCCTGAGGAGGAACCGGAAGCAGAGCGGGAAGAGGAAGTGGAAGAATTTCCGGACAGTTCAGATAAAAAACACCGCGGCAGGAGATTTTGGAAAGCAGCAGCAAAAGCGCTCGCGCTTATGATTGTGATATTTGGTATTGCGGGCATTAGCAGTTGGATGACCGCGGAGCTGATTAACCGGCAATGGCAGGCAGAAATGTCCGATCATGCTCTGACGCCCGCGCAGGTATACAGGTCCAATATGCGCGCGGTTGTAGCGGTTTATGCGGAGTTCGGAACATCCACCTTTGAGAAATTGCCATCTTCGGGATATGCCTTATCCTCCGGCTTTTTGATTTCTGCCGATGGATATGTGGTGACCAATCTGCATGCGGTGGAGGATGCAACGGTAATTTCTGTGATTACCTACAACGGGCAGGAATATGCCGCCCGCTTGGTAGGGTATGACTCCACCCACGATGTGGCAGTTTTAAAGGCGGAAGGGGAAAACCTTTCCTATGTAAAGATCGGCAGCTCCGACGCACTGGCAGTGGGCGACCAGGTGGTCACAATTGGAACGCCTCTCGGTTCGACAGCTTCTGTTTTGACAGTGGGCTACATCAGCGCCAAGAACAAGACGGTTTCTGCTACCGGTATTGCAATGGATATGCTTCAGACCGACGCGGCCATGAACTCCGGAAACTCCGGCGGACCGTTATTTAATATGTTCGGAGAAGTGGTGGGAATCAACTCTGCCAAGTACTCCGGTTACAGTCAGTCTGGTGTAGCCATCGAAGGCGTAGCCTTTGCGATTCCCATTGACGTGGTAATTGATGTTATTCGGGATTTGCAGGAATACGGATATATTACCGGCGCTTACTTAGGTGTTACCGTGTTCGACTCGTTCAGCACAGAAAGCTTGATAAGCGGACAGCCTGTTGGCGCGGAGGTAAGTGAAGTGGTTGCCGGCGCGGCTGCGGACCGGGCGGGAATCCTCTCCGGCGACATTATTATTGGCATTGGCGAATATGAAGTCTCCGGAATCAGCGAATTAAGCCGTGTCCTGCGCAAATTTGACGCAGAAGATACAACGGTGATTACCGTCTACCGTGACGGTGAAAAAGTCAGCCTGAGCATCACACTGGACGAAAGACCTCCGGAAATCTCCAAAGGTTGATGTGTGCCGGAACAAACCGGAAAGGGGGGCGTAAATATGCGAAAACTGCTGATAGCAGACAGTTCACAGGAAATTTGCGAACGAATCTATCATGCCTTACACAATGACTTTGAGATTCTCTGCTGCAGTGACGGCGAGGATTTTATGGATATCCTTTGCAGCTTTCAGCCGGACATTCTTGCTCTGGATTTGTGCCTTTCCGGCGCAGACAGCTTGGGGATGCTTCAAGCGGCGTATATAGCCGGAATCCGTCCGCACACGATTGTTATGGCAAACTGTTTTACAGAGTATGTGCTTCAAATACTGGAATCCATCAATATCTGTCATTTGATGCGTCAGCCTTGCGCGGTTTCGGCGGTTATCAGTCGAATCTGCGATGTGGCGCTGCATTTGGATGTTTCTGCCGGTATGGTTTCAGAGCTGGAACGCAGTATTCACACAACACTGATGTCCTTGAATTTCCGAAGAACCGGCGGCTATCAATATGTGGTATACGCCCTTCTTGAAATCTGCGGCGCAGGGCATTACGGTGCTGTGATGCAGATGTATGCCGCTCTTGGAGAGCAATACGGCAGTACAGCTACGCAGGTAGAAAAGGCCATCCGTGACAGCATCCGGAACGCGTGGAATAACCGCAGGGAATCGGTTTGGCGTCTGTATTTTCCCGTGGGCAGACAGGGGAGTGTACCCTGTCCTGCCAACTCTGTCTTTTTGACGCAGGTTGCCGCCCGGCTACTGGAAAACGGCCCGTTACCAATCCCAAAAGCACAGTAATAAAAGCTTGGCTTCTTTTGGAAGCCATGCTTTTGTTTTATGCGTTTTTAGGGCGCTTTCTGGCAAGGTACTCGTCAAGCTTTTCTTTCATATTCTCAGGCATCTCCCGGGAAACCGGACAGCACTGAGATTGCGCCATTCGCTGTACAAATGCGTCAATAAAGGCGATGTCCTTGACCATTTGCTCAGAACTCATAACAGCCGCAGTATCGTAGCTGTTGTGGATGGTAGCGGTGTTGGACGGCGCAATACGGGCAAAGGATACGGCTGGAATTCCCTTATCGGCAAAGGGTGTAGAGTCGCTGGAATAAACATCCTGGTGAGCGGAGCAGCCAAAACCCTGCTCAAGGGCAAAGTAAGAAAGATAGTTGACCAGCTTGTCCTCGGAAGTACAGCAGGCGATAAATTTACCCATAATACAGCCAATCATATCCAGATTGATGTTCAATACAATATTGCTCAGGACATCTTCGTGTATCTGGCAGTATGCCTTGGAGCCTAAAAGCCCCCGTTCCTCGCTGCCGCACCAGATAAAACGCAGACCGTAGCGGTGCTCGCGCTTGCTGAAATTCTCGGCAATCGCCAACAGTCCCACAGAGCCGGACATATTATCATAAGCGCCCTGGGATAGAGAAGTGGAATCGTAATGGGCAGTCAGAACAATATACTTGTCAATCTGTCCGGGAAGATCCAGGATAACATTGTGAGACTGGCCGGTGTATTGGGTCTGCTTTAGCTCGATTTTGGCCAGTTGTGCGTCCTTTTGAATCAGGGCAACCGCATCTTTGGCGTTTATGTTTACGCCGGGGATGGTGTTGCCTTTGGATACGTAGCTGCGAAGCTCCCGCTGGTCAATATCCCGGTCTGCGTAATTCACATTACCGTCGTAAGTAATGAATCCCACGGCCCCGTTATCCAAAATATCGTGGTATTTCCAATAACCCAAATATCCGTCAATCATAACGATTTTGCCTTTGCATTGGGACAGGGAATAGGGAGTGTTGTCGGTCAGGTAGTATACAGGTGCTTCTACAATCCCGGAGCCTGCGCACAGGTAGCCTTTACAGGGGATTTCTGTACCGTCGACGGTCAAGACTGCTGTCTGTATGGTGGCCATATCCACATCAAACGGCTCGATTATGGCATTACAGCCGAAATCTGAGCATTTGCTTTTCAGATATTGCGCTGTTTTTAATTCTTCCGGACTGCCGCCGGTGCGAATATAGGCAGTCTCCTCAAAAATCTTTGTAATGTTTTTTGCGTCCATATTGTCCCTCCTAAGAAGTTTTTTACATTGTAACACGATACGATAAGATTTTCTACTCTGAAAATAAAAATCTCACAGCAGAGGCGCATTTTGCATAAATTGCCATGAGGTGGTTTTATGTGGATTCCCTTCGGCCGACCCGGCGCAATTGCCAAAATTGCGGGAGGCGCGCTTGCCCCCAGCCTGTACGGAAGTGTAAAATTCTATCAAATGGGGGACGGAGTACTTGTGGCAGCAGATATTACAGGACTGCCCAAAAGTGACACGAATATTTTTGCAATGCATATTCACGAGGGAAAAAGCTGCGTAGGGAACAATTTTGAAGATACCGGCGCGCATTACAACCCGGAACGAAATCCGCACCCCAATCACGCCGGAGATTTGCCTCCGCTGTTTTCCTGCAATGGAAGGGCATATATGGAGGTGCTCATATGCAGATTCCGTCTAAGGGACATTTTGGGCAGAACATTGGTCATTCACAGCAAGCCGGATGACTTTTTTTCTCAACCGGCAGGAAATGCAGGGGAGAAGATTGCCTGCGGCGTGATTACATCCATATAATTGGAATGTGTTATCCCGGAGAAATCCTCCGGGATAATTTTTACTAAAAAGGATTTGGCATTGACAAATACCTGAATCCGAGTATAATTGTATACATAAGTGCAAGAATGGAAAGGAGAAAACCTTATGCTGGAGATTTCCAACAAAACAAATCTTTTGGAGCAGAAGTCCTACAAATATTCTCTGCAGGATGTGGACGAGCCCAATCTGCAGAGAGATATTTACTCTTACGGTTCCGTGCCCAAGGTTGCATTTAACCATCGCCGGGTGCCAATGAATATGCCGGAGGAGATCTGGATTACCGACACGTCTTTGCGAGACGGACAGCAATCGGTAGAGCCGTACAGCGTGGACCAGATTGTCAATATTTATAAACTGCTGTCCAAATTGGGCGGACCCTACGGAATTATCCGTCAGACAGAGTTTTTTATTTACAGCAAAAAAGACCGGCAGGCCATTGAAAAATGTATGGAGCTGGATCTGAAATTCCCGCAAATTACCAGCTGGATTCGCGCCAGCAAGGAAGATTTCCGACTGGTCAAGGATTTGGGAATTCAGGAAACAGGCATTTTGGTCAGCTGCAGTGACTATCACATTTTCAAGAAAATGAAAATGACCCGTAAACAGGCGTTGGATCACTATTTGGCGGCAGTTTCCGATGCTTTTGATGCAGGTGTCATTCCCAGATGCCATTTGGAAGATATTACCCGGGCTGACTTTTATGGTTTTGTTGTGCCCTTTGTCAACGAGCTGCAAAAACTTTCCCGCCAGGCAGGTATCCCCGTGAAAATCCGCGCCTGTGATACGATGGGCTATGGCGTGCCCTTTACCGAAGCCGCCATGCCCCGCAGTGTTGCCGGAATTATTTACGGTCTGCAGCATTATGCGGATGTGCCTAGTGAATGTCTTGAGTGGCACGGCCACAATGATTTCTATAAGGCTGTGGCAAACGCATCTACTGCATGGCTCTACGGCGCAGGTGCAGTTAACTGTTCCTTGCTGGGTATCGGTGAACGTACCGGCAATATTCCTTTGGAAGCGATGGTATTTGAGTATGCCTCTCTTCGCGGCTCTTTGGACGGTATGGATCCCACGGTTATTACGGAAATTGCAGATTATTTCCATAAGGAAATCGGCTATGACATTCCGGTTATGACACCCTTTGTGGGCAGAAGCTTTAATTCTACCCGCGCTGGCATCCACGCCGACGGATTGCTGAAAGATGCGGAAATCTACACAATTTTCGATACCAAGAAATTGCTCAATCGTCCTGCAATGGTGGAAATCAGCAAAACTTCCGGGCTTGCCGGTATTGCTTACTGGATCAATCAAAAATATGGCTTGACCGGAGAAAATGAAATTTCCAAGGCTGACTCACTGATTAAGTCTCTGAAAACGTGGATTGACGATGAGTACGAAAATGGCCGACAGACAGTGATCTCCCATAAGGAAATGGAGGAGATGATTGATAACCTGGCTCCAGGCAGATTTGAAATCTTGTAAGGAGGAGAAGATTATGCAAGAGTTTAAAGCGGTTTCCCTGGCAGACCAGGTATTTGAAAAATTGGAAAACGATATTATTACCGGCGTATATGCACGGGGTGAGATTTTGACAGAGCTGAAGCTTGTGGAACAGCTTGGGGTTAGCCGTACGCCGATTCGGGAAGCCTTGCGCCGCCTGGAGCAGGAACGGCTGATTAAGGACTCCGGCAAAGGCTCTGTGGTACTGGGGATTACCTTAATTGACTTGATGGATATTATGGATATCCGCCAGTCTGTGGAGGCGCTTGCTGCTTACTATGCGGCGCAGAACGTTACCGATGAGCATCTGGAGGAACTGCGGCATATTGTCCAGCTTCAGGATTATTACAGCAAAAACAGAGATCTGGAACATCTGCGTCAGTTGGATGACCGATTCCATGATGCTATCTACGAAATCTGCGGTCGTGCAGTTATCCGCGATACGCTGCTTCCTTTGCACAAAAAGACAATGCGTTACCGCAAGATTTCCATTGAGGATGAAAATCGGCTGGTACGATCCATTGAGGAGCACCGGGAGATTTTTGAGGCCATTGCGGCAAGGGATGCTGAACGCGCCCGGGAACTGACTGGAAAACACATCCGCAATGCCAAAGAAAATATGATTGCGAGGTTGGATTATCATGGGTAAGACAATAGCCGAAAAAATCATACAGGCGCATTTGGTAGAGGGAACTTTACAGCGTGGCAGTGAAGTGGCTCTGAAAATCGACCAAACCCTAACGCAGGATGCCACCGGTACGATGGCCTATCTGGAATTTGAGACGATGGGAATTCCTCAGGTGAAAACGGAATTGAGCGTGGCCTATGTGGACCACAATACCTTGCAGTGCGGCTTTGAAAACCCCGATGACCACCGTTACCTGCAAACGGTGGCGGCAAAGCACGGCGTATGGTTTTCCCGTCCGGGAAACGGAATCTGCCATCAGGTGCATCTGGAACGATTTGGTAAACCGGGAAAGACTTTGGTCGGTTCCGACAGCCACACGCCCACCGGCGGTGGTTTGGGCATGCTTGCGTTTGGCGCAGGCGGTATGGACGTTGCTGTTGCTATGGGCGGTGGCGCGTACTACATAACTATGCCTAAGATGTACAAGGTGGAGCTGACCGGCACGTTGCGTCCATTTGTGACCGCGAAGGATGTGGCGTTGGAAATTCTGCGTATTTTAACCGTCAAGGGTGGCGTTGGCGCCATTATTGAATGGGGCGGCCCCGGCATAGATAATCTTACCGTGCCTGAGCGCGCCACCATTACCAATATGGGCGCGGAGCTGGGCGCGACTACCTCTATTTTCCCCTCGGATGAACAGACAAGAAAGTTTTTAAAAGCACAGGGTAGAGAGGTGGATTATGTTCCGCTTGCCAGTGACCCGGATGCAGTCTACGATAAGGTTATTTCCATCGACCTTTCTGCATTGAAGCCGATGATTGCCTGCCCGCACAGTCCGGACAACGTGGTCAGTGTGGATAGTCTGAAGGATCAGAAAGTGGACCAGGTGTGCATTGGCTCCTGCACCAACTCTTCTTTGCAGGATTTAAAGAAGGTCGCTGCAATATTGAAGGGCAGGACGATTGCGCCCGGCGTCAGCCTTTCTGTATCTCCCGGCTCCCGCCAGGTGCTGACGATGCTTGCCGAGGGCGGTGAGCTGTCGGATATCCTTGCCAGCGGCGCGCGCTTACTGGAGTGCGCTTGCGGCCCGTGTATCGGTATGGGTTTCTCACCCAATTCCGGTGGTGTCAGCTTGCGTACCTTTAACCGCAACTTCTTGGGCCGAAGCGGAACAAAGGACGGCCAGGTGTATCTGGTATCTCCGGAAACTGCTGCCGCTTCTGCTTTGACCGGTTATATCACAGACCCGATGACTCTTCCGCCGGTTGATATTACACAAATGCCGGAGCAATTCCATATTGACGATTCCTCTGTGCTGCCCCCGCTGGATGCCGCTCAGGCCAGGGATGCTCAGGTTTTGCGTGGACCGAACATTAAAGAATTCCCCAAGTCAAAGGCCTTTGAAGATTGTCTCAGGGCGAAGCTTGTGCTGAAGGTCGGCGACGATATTACAACGGACCATATTATGCCGGCGGGCGCTAAGATCCTGCCATACCGGTCCAACATTCCCTATCTGTCCAGGTTCTGTTTTGAGGTCTGCGATCCGGACTTCCCGGAACGGGCAAAAGCAGCAGGAGATGGAATAATTATCGGCGGAAGCAACTATGGACAGGGTTCCTCCCGTGAGCATGCGGCGCTTGTACCGATGTATCTTGGCGTTCGCTGTGTCATAGCCAAGAGCTTTGCCAGAATCCATGCGGCTAATCTGATTAATTCCGGAATTCTGCCCTTGACTTTTGCAAACGGAAGTGATTATGATGCGGTTGAGCAGGGGCATACTCTGTGCCTGGAGGACCTGAAAGCCGGTATGGCTAAGGGTGAAGTGCTGGTGCGGGATGTGGATACGGGAAAAGTTATTCCTACGATCTGTGACCTAACTGAGCGCCAGCAGAAGATTCTGCTGGCCGGTGGCCTGCTGAATTATACAAGGGAGGAAGGAAAATGAATCAGCTGGATGTTGCGTGCGAACAGTTCCGCAAGCTGCTGCAGGAACAGCTTCGGCGTGTGGAAACGATGTCAACGGAAAAGGTGGACTATACCCAGAAAAAGACAGTTACCGTAGGTATCATTGAAGGCGATGGCATAGGCCCGATTATTATGGCTCAGGCTGTGAGAGTTTTGAACATTTTGCTTGCCGGTGAAATTGCTGAGGGAAAAGTTGTTCTGAAGCATATCCAGGGTTTGACCATTGAGAATCGCTTAGCATTGAATGCTCCCGTTCCGAAAGATGTATTGGACCAGATTAAAACTTGCGATGTTCTGCTGAAAGGTCCTACCACCACCCCTATGGGCGGCAAGATGGAAAGCGCCAATGTGACACTGCGGCGTGAACTGGATTTGTATGCCAATGTGCGGCCGGTTTCCATTCCGGAAGAAGGAATTGATTGGGTGTTCTATCGGGAAAATACCGAGGGAGAATATGTATTGGGTAGCAGAGGCGTGGAATTGGACGGTATGGCGGTGGACTTCAAGGTGACCACAGATGCCGGCACACGGCGTATTGCCCGCGCTGCATTTGACTATGCCCGTCAAAACAATAAAAACCGCCTTTCCGTGGTGACCAAAGCAAACATTATGAAAAAACCCGACGGAAAGTTTACCGCCATCTGCCACGAAGTGGCTCAGGAATACCCGGAAGTTCAGGTGGACGATTGGTATATCGATATTATGACTGCCAATCTGGTAAATCCTGCAATTCGAAATCAGTTTCAGGTGTTTCTCCTTCCGAATTTGTACGGTGATATTATCACTGACGAAGCCGCGCAGATTCAAGGGGGTGTAGGCACAGCCGGAAGCGCCAACATTGGCGATCGTTTTGCTATGTTTGAAGCGATCCACGGCTCTGCGCCTCGAATGATTCAGGAGGGCCTGGGAGACTACGCAAACCCCGCGAGTATCCTGAAAGCAACAGCTATGCTCCTGCGGCATATCTGCCGTACAGAGGCGGCGCAAAGGCTGGAGAACGCTTTGCAGGCCTGCACGGTCACCGTGACAGGAGACCGCACAGGCGCTACCTGCCGGGAATATGCAGATGCCCTAATGGAACTGTTGTAAAAAAGAAGGGCGCACTTTGGTAAAGTGCCGCCTTCCCCGTCTGTCAAAAAACTTGT
>JAZUOF010000086.1:0-5327 GCA_045604565.1 Faecousia sp. | reverse complement strand
CCTTCTTCCTTCACGCGGCGTTGCTGGGTCAGGGTTTCCCCCATTGCCCAATATTCCCCACTGCTGCCTCCCGTAGGAGTCTGGGCCGTATCTCAGTCCCAATGTGGCCGTTCATCCTCTCAGACCGGCTACTGATCGTCGACTTGGTAGGCCGTTACCCCACCAACTATCTAATCAGACGCGAGGCCATCTTTCAGCACTAAAGCTTTGATCCCAAAGGGATGCCCCCTCGGGATGTTATGCGGTATTAGCAGTCGTTTCCAACTGTTGTCCCCCACTGAAAGGCAGGTTCCTCACGCGTTACTCACCCGTTCGCCACTAAGTAAAACCACCGAAGCGATTTTACCCCGTTCGACTTGCATGTGTTAGGCACGCCGCCAGCGTTCGTCCTGAGCCAGGATCAAACTCTCAAAAAATTGTATCTAAACAACCTTTCGGCTGCTCAAATCATCTTTCGAATAATTTGCTCGAAGCTTAATTACTCAAGAATTTCGTTGGCTGTTATTCGTTCTTAAAACGCTTAAAACAATCCATTTTATAATTGTCCAAGGTGTTCATTTCGTCTTTGCGTTATTCAATTTACAAGGTGCAATGCGCTGTCCTCCCGGCGGGCCGTTCATTGGGCAGCTTGCATATGATACCAAATCACAGGTATTTTGTCAATAGTTTTTTTCAAAAAAATTGCGATTTTTTTGCCGTTCTTTTTCCCCTGAAAATGACTGATTTTTCAGGGTTTTTTCTGCTATCGGCTTTAGCTGTCTTTGCGGATATTTCCGGTGATATCCTGCAGCGCATCCGCCGCATCCAATCCACCCTCATCGCAGGCAGCGATATCCCCCAGAGAGAGCATCCCGCACAGCTTCCCGTTCTCAGTTACGGGTAGTCTGCGAATCTGTTCCCGTCCCATCAGGTGGGCCGCTACCCCCATTTCCATATCCGGTTTTACCGACAGCACCCGGTTGGTCATCACCTGCCGCACAGTCGTTGTGGCCGGCGCGCGGTTTGCCGCCATGCACCGAATCACCAAATCCCGGTCTGTCACCATGCCGCACAGTTTCCCATCTGCGCCGCAGACCGGAAGGGCGCCGATATTATATTGCGCCAGCGCCCGCGCCGCCACCTCCACCGTTTCTTCCGGGCGGATGTGGATTACCTGGTTGGTCATAATGTCTTTGACTTTCATAGTGATTCCCTCCTTTTCTCAGGGAGTATGGCATTTTGATGTGGAAAATATACCTGATTGTTGTATAATAAAGGAAATTCTCTGTAAGATTCTTTTTCGGAAACGGTAGTATATCAGTGAAGGAGGGAAGGAAATGGACGATCAAAAGCTTTTGGAACTGCTTTGGGCCCGCTCCCGGGATGCCATTGCGGGTTTGGCTGCCCGGTTTGGACAGCGGCTGTATCAAACCGCTCTGAATATTTTGGGAAACCGGGAAGATGCCGAAGAGGCTGTCAACGACACCTATTTGACCCTTTGGAATGTCATCCCCCCGGAACGTCCCAACCCCCTGGGCGGTTATGTACATCGGGTTGGGCGGAATATTGCCCTGAAAAAGCTTCGTTTCCAAAGCGCGCAGAAGCGAAGCAGTCAGTACGACCTTTCCCTGGATGAGCTGTCCGGTATCCTGCCCGGGGAAAACCTGGAAGATACGCTGGATGCCCGGGCGTTGGGTCAGTCCATAAACGCTTTCCTGAGTACACTCAGAAAAGAGGACCGTATTCTTTTTCTGCGCCGGTACTGGTTTGGCGACCGCGTCAAGGATTTGGCCCGGGAACGGGGTATTACGGAAAATTCCCTGTCCGTCCGCTTAAGCCGTATTCGGCAGCAACTGAAAAGCCATCTGATTCAGGAGGGATTCTTTGAATGAAACACAACCGATTAAACGATGCGCTGAACGAAATCAGCGACAAATATCTGGCAGAAGCCGCAAAGCGAAAGAAAAGGCCTTCTTACTGGGTGAGTATTACGGCGGCAGTTCTGGCTCTGGCCGTTTTGGCAGGCGCAATCTTTGCGTTCCCAAATCTTTCAGGAGACCCCATCTCACTGGGGGGAGAAACTACTCCGCCCGCCACAGAACCTGCAACCAATCCTCCTTACTCCTTCCAGGAATTTGAAGGCACACTAACCCCCGTACAAATCGGGACTGTCGGCGCGCCCTACCTGCTGTCATCTCCGAAATACCCCGAAATGGCGCCCTACTCCACCCGCGCTGACGCAAGCGGCCTTTGGTATGATTCTCAGCGCGCCATTCACTATACGGAGCTTGGCTACGCCGATTCTCTGACAGATTATTTCAAGAAGATTACACCGGCTGTTTTAGCTTCCGATGGGGAAAATGCCGTTTTTTCTCCCTTGAATATCTATATGGCGCTGGCGATGCTGGCAGAAACCTCCGGGGGGCAGAGCCGCCGGCAGATTTTGGATTTGCTGGGTCTGGACAGCATAGAAGCCCTGCGCGCACAGGCGGGGCAGGTATGGCGCGCGCACTACAATAACGACGGTATGACCACCTCTCTGTTGGGCAGCTCTTTGTGGCTGAATGAAGCCGCGGATTTTCACGAGAGTACCGTCAACACTCTGGCAGACTACTACTACGCCTCTGTTTTCCGGGGCGATATGCGCAGCGCAGCCTATAACGGCGCGTTTCAGGACTGGCTCAACGAAAATACCGGAAACCTTCTTCAGGACCAGGTCGGAGATGTTCTGTTTTCTCCGGAAACCTTGCTGGCGATCGCCACAACCATTTACTATCAGGCTCAATGGTACGACCAATTTTACGAGCAATCGAACACCACCGGTATCTTTCACGCCCCCTCCGGCGACCGGGAAGCTACCTATATGAACAAGACGCTGTTCAACGGAGCCTATCACTGGGGAGAGGATTTCGGCGCCGTTTCCCTGGGTTTGAAAAACCAGGACCGTATCTGGCTGATTTTGCCGGACGAGGGGAAAACCCCTGAGGACATCCTGGAAAGCGGCTGCGCCATGGATATGATTCTGAGCGACGGCGCTTATGAAAATTCCCGGTCCGCAAATATCCGCCTCTCCCTGCCCAAATTTGATGTCTGCGCGGACACAAATCTGAAAAGCGCCCTTCAGTCGTTGGGGATCACAGACGTCTTTGACGCCAAGCGGGCAGACTTCTCCCCGCTGCTTCCCGATGAGGGCGTATTTGTAGACAGTGTGCAACACGCCGCCCGGGTATCGGTGGACGAGGACGGCGTTACAGCCAGCGCCTTTACCGTACTTTTGTATGCGGGCGCCGCGATGCCTCCCGATGAAAATGTAGATTTTATTTTGGACCGTCCTTTCCTGTTCGTTGTGGAAAGCCGCGACGGATTGCCCCTATTTGCCGGCGTGGTAAATAATCCTTAAAAACAGGGCGTGTTGCATATCCATTTGCAACACGCCCTGTTCTTATTTATTTTCTTCCGGAACAAAATCCAACGTGATGGATTCCATTGTGGGTTTGAGCTGAGTATACCGGACACCCGCGGAATTCAGCATCCGCTTGGATGCCAAGGTCGCATCGCTGTTGGCATACTTATCCGACAGATAGTACACTTCCTTTACGCCGCTTTGGATAATCGCTTTGGCGCATTCGTTGCAGGGGAACAGCGCAACATACAGCTTACTGCCCCGCAGGTCACGGCCGTTGGCATTCAAAATAGCATTGAGCTCTGCGTGTACCACATAGGGATATTTGGTCTGCTCGCCGGTGCGTTCCCAGGGATATTCATCGTCGGAACAGCCCTTGGGCATTCCGTTGTAACCGGTGGAAATAATGATGTTGTCCTGAGAGACAATACACGCGCCCACCTGTGTACTGGGGTCTTTGCTGCGCCGGGCGGCCAGCATGGCAATGCCCATAAAGTACTCATCCCAGCTGATGTAATCTGTACGCTTCATACCGTTCTCCTCAATCAAAAATATCTTTCAATGTTTCAAAAAACTTCTTGCGCTTGGGGCTGGACTTACCGTCCAGTCCTGCGTCCAGCTGCCGCAGAAGCTCCTTCTGCTCCCTGGTCAGCCGGGTGGGGGTTTCCACCACTACGGTGAACCGCTGATTGCCCCGGCGTTTGGGATTGCCCACCTGAGGAATGCCGATGCCGGTCAGGATAAATTCCTTTCCGGTCTGCGTGCCTTCCGGCAGGTCAAACAGCGTCTTTCCGTCCAGTGTGGGAACTTCAATCTGGCCTCCCAAGGCTGCCTGGGTGGAGGTGATGGGCACTTCGCACAGCACGTCCATCCCCTCCCGCTGGAATACAGGATGCCGGCGCAGGTAGATATCCACCAGAACGTCGCCGCTGGGACCACCGTTACTGCCTACGCAGCCCTCGCCCCGTACCCGGACGCTTTGGCCCGCATCCACACCGGCGGGAACTTTCACTCTGATTTTCTGACTGCGGCGCACCTTTCCCTTGCCACGGCAGGTGCCGCAGGAATTTTTTACAATCTTACCCCGCCCGCTGCATTGGGGGCAGGTGGTAGTGGACTGCATGGTCATTCCCATAAAGTTTTGCGTGGTGCGTACCTGGCCGGTACCGCGGCAATAGGAGCAATTTTCGATGACGCCATCCGCAGAGCCACTGCCATTGCAGGCGGAGCAATGTTCAATGCGCTGAACATTAACGTCCTTCTCTGTGCCGAAAGCAGCCTCTTCAAAGGTCAGATCCAGCCGCGCCGCTACATTTTCACCCCGGCGGGGCGCATTTTGGTTTCCGGCGCGGCGACTGCCGCCGCCAAAAATATCCCCGAAAATATCTCCGAAATCTCCAAAGCCGCCAAATCCACCAAAGCCGCCGAAGCCACTTCCGCCTGCACCGCCGCCGTAGCCGGGATCGACACCGGCAAATCCGAACTGGTCATAGCGGGCGCGCTTTTCTTCATCAGACAGCACTTCATAGGCCTCGCCCAGTTCCTTAAACTTCTCCTCGGCGGTCTTGTCCCCGGGGTTTCTGTCCGGATGATACTTCATAGCGGATTTGCGGTAAGCTTTTTTGATTTCCTCAGTACTGGCGCCTTTTTCTACGCCCAGCACCTCATAATAATCACGCTTGTTTTCTGCCATTTTCCTTACCTCTTCTGCGGGATGCTCTCATACGCCTAAAAAGGGGCGGTCTGAAACCGCCCCTTCAGGGACTGTTAGTCCACAGTTTCGTAATCTGCGTCTACCACGCCGTCATCACCGGGCTGCTGACCGTCCTGAGGCGCGGCATTCTTATACAGCTTCTGGGAAACTGCATAGAAAGCCGTCGGCACCTCATCAGTAGCCTCCTTAATGGCGGCCGCATCGGTGCGCTTGTTGACTTCCTTCAACTTA
>JAZUOF010000085.1:0-7037 GCA_045604565.1 Faecousia sp. | reverse complement strand
AGCCTTCTTTTTTTAGAGTATCAAAGAACCCCCAAACCGTCAAAATGCTTATTTCAAATTAAGAAAAACGGATCTTCTTTGCAGATGAGAAAATCGCAAAAATCTGTTTGTTTTTGTGAAGAGGTGTGAAAAGACCTTGCTACGCAAGGCATTTTGACTTACTGCACAACTCGAATCCTACCGTACCACCTGTACGCCGACGGATTCGAGTTGTTTGTCTTTGGCGCTTCTTTGACCTCTGGCAGTCTGTCAAAAACAAGTTTTTTGACAGACTGAAAAAGAAGGCTGCAAAAGCAGCCTTCTTTTTTTATTTAGGATTCTTCGGGGTAATACATATTCGCAATGAACTTGATCAAATCGTAGGGATGCTGGTTAGACATAATGATGTTTCCGCCGTAATCCACGATTTCCTGCCATACCGTTTCATTATCTCTGTCTCCGTTCAGGGTCTCGAAGTAAATACGGTAGGAGCTCACATAGGACTTGGCTGCCTGGTATTCATTTTCACCGCTTTGGTTGGTGTAGTAGCCATCGCCGAACTCGTGCAGGCGGAGAATCTTGGGCAGGCCGTAGCTGTTAATGTTGGATACAACCGTGCTGACCTTTGTGCTCCAAGGCTCGCTCATAACGCCGGCCTTCCGGGCACCCAGGCTGACCAACTCATTAATACGGGTTACAACATAGGAGTAGCCGTAGTTTTCAGCGTAGCTGTTGGACAGCAATACATGTTCATAGGTGCCGGTGCTCTTAATCAGCGGCAGAATGTCGCTATCCCAGTTAAAGTTGGAGAACTTATCCAGAGATACGAATACATTGCCCTTTGCCACCTTGAATACATCCTCGACCGTAGCAACGACATAGTCGGTAACCGTGCCGCCCTTCATCAGACGAAGCTGACGGAGCTGAGCCAATGTCCAGTCAGAAATCTTGTTGCTGCTGGGCAGGTTGCCATCCATACCGCTTGCCCGGAGAATGCCCAGGTTGGTATTAGTGGTGGAAATCTCATCTGCGTTATCACCAGTCAGGTGGAGCGCAACAAGCTTGCCGTCCTTGGTCTTGGCAACGTCGACCTCAATGATGTCGATACCGGCTTTGATAACACTCAGGTAACCTTCGATAGAGCCCTCAGGATACAGGTTGTTGCGGTCGCCGCGGTGACCCACGGACATAACACGGCCTCTGGGTGTATAGAAAGCAGTGAACTTCTCTTCCCAATCCAGCAGTTCTGCGGGAGGTGTCCAGGAGTCCGCCCAGGAGGGAACAAACAGAGTGGGATCTGCCAGATAATCGTCGGCAGTATAATACTCCTCATTGACCAAGCTGTCCAAAACAGGCTTGGGAACAACCCAGCTGCCATCAACCTTCTTGGATACCCAAATATCGCCAATGGACAGGGTATCGCCGGCTGCCAGAGTGACTGCCGCGTTGCTGCTGTCACGGTCAATACCGCCGGACAGGCAGAAGCGGATATTTGTCAGAGAGGTGACGGTGCCGGAACCGATCTTAGACAGGGGGATGCCTACCCAGCCGCTTACTCCTGCTTCAATGGTGATTCTGCCGCGGTCGCTGTCGCCAGCGACGCCTGCGCCTGTGCTGTTAGCGCCCAGATCCAAGGAGTTAACATTGCCGTACATATCAATCCAGTACTGATCGCCGAAGGTGTAGTTGGTGCCGCTGAAGCCAATGCTCAGACGGGCATTTTTCGTCAGCTGAGAACCGTCAAGCCAAATCCACAGCATAATGTCGCTGGCGGAAGCATCGTTCAGTATGCTGGAGAAGGTATTGGTATTCAAGGTCGCATAAGTGGAAGGCATATTGGTCAGATCCACAATCCACCAGTCGGAAACCACGCCGGCGGAGTTGACCTTCACGGTCATAGCGCTCTTACCTGCGTCGCCGTACCCGTCAGTCAGTGTCAGGGTGGAAGTTGTGTCGTCTGTGGTGTTGTCCGTCACATAGGACTGGCTGGAGAAGCTGGAATCCGTTGCGCCGTTGTTAAACAGCAGGACCGGCGCAGAAGTTCCGTCAAAGGCCGTGGCAGAGCCGGTGTACAGCAAAGCGGAGTTGCTCAGCTTGGGCATCGAGCTGCTGTCGGTGAGCCAGAACTCGTCAATATAAACCGCATCACCCTTGTTCTGATCGCCGATGTTGCCATCTGCGGGTTCATACTGACGGAGCATAATGTTAAAGTAGCTGATCTGGCCGCCGGTCCGGATCTTTGAGGCGTCGAACATAGTACCGGGGATACCAATCCAGCCGGACCAGTCTGCGCCCAAACGAATATGGGCAATGGTGGAACCCTCGGTTTTCGGGTTAGCATTGATCAGGTCAAGGCCGTCAACGCCGTCCACATCCGCGCCGTCCGTATCCGCACGGTAAGCCACCTTCTTCATTGTGGGTGTGCCGTTTTCGCTGACGATGGTGTAGATGTAGGTATCAGTCTGACGGATAATATCCGCGCCCTGAGGCTGGAGAATCAACCGCTGACTGGTGGACATTGCGGAATCTACCCAGAACCAGAAGATGCTGTCTTCCCGTTCCAAAGCGAAGTTGGCAACGCCGTAGTCATTGAAGTATACGGTATGTGTCTGGGTAATGGAGTTGTCCATAACCGTATCGCCGGTATTGGTCAGGCTGTCGGCAGAATCCAGAGAGTATTTCAGCGCCACAGACTTGCTTACGCCGTAGCCGGACGCATCCTCCAAAATGGAGCTGTTACGTCCGCTTCTGGTGCTGAGCGCGTAAATCTTATCCTTATGGTCCTCAAAGTCCCACAGAACCTGATTACGGGTCTGGTCGGGGATTTCCCAAGTGCCATCCACGGTGTTGCCGATATGGAACCAGCTCAGGTAAATGGCATCGCCGGCTGCCAAATCCGCAGTCTTATCGCCGCTTCTCTTCAGGTGGAACTGGATGGAATCCACCTGAGTTACGCCGGTTTCGCCAAAGCTGGCCAGAGGGATACCAACCCATCCGGTATAGCCGGCGGATACAGGAATGTTGCCCTCTGTACCCTTATTCACCGTATCGGTATTATTGGTCTCAGTGGAGGATAGCGCCACAGGTCCCTTTGCCTGATAGCCCGCAGCATTGTGGCCTACGGTGTAGTACACGCCACCCAGGTTCTTCTCGCCGTTGACCAGCACGTTCAGTCGCGCGTCATTGGACAGATTCATACCGTTGACAAAGAACCACAGCATAGCATCCGCGCTCAACTCCGTGCGTGTGCCAATGTTAAAGGCACTTGCCGCAGCAGAATTCGTCAGATCAATGGTATGACGGTTGGTATAGTCGCCCGCGGTATTGTTGGAGGTCATTCCCAGACCGATGGCGTTGGTGTTGTTATAGCCTTTCTCTGCAACAATTGCAAAGGTGTTTACATTGGAAGCCTGCCCGTTGGAGGCCGTTTCCGTATGGTATGCCGCGCCGATCATAGAGCCTGTAGCCGCGGAGCTGACATCCAGCAGGATGTCGGCAGTCTGAGGTGTGGAGTCGCCTCTGTAGAGGAGCTGTGCGTCGGTCAGGTCAGGCATCTTGCCGCCTTCTGTCATCCAGAATTCGTCGATGTTTACAACCTCATCCAGGATAATGTCTGTTTTTGCCTTGGGAACAAAGCGAATCTGAATGGTAGAGATCTCTCCGATGGCACTCTTCATAACGCCTTCGGGAACACCAATCCAGCCGCACCAGCCGGCGGGAATGAAAATACGCGACTGACTGTTGGAGGAGCCGGTCCAGTTGAATCTTACCGGGCACATATCAGAAGCATTTTCCTGGTTGCCCACGTAGTTTCTGACTTCAATTTCCGGTTTGCCATTGTTATTAACAATCGTGTAAACAAAGTAGTCTGTACCTGCCCAGGGATAGGTGCTGTTCATCTGCAGGTGCATAATACGGTCACTGCTCAGATCGGAGTCAATCCAGAACCACATGGTATCCGTCTCGTTCTCAAATGTTCCGATATTGGTAAAGTGACTGTTCGCCTGCTGCAGCGCAAAGTACTGAGTCTGCGCGTATGCGTTGCTGGTCTGCTTATGGACAACGCCGTTTGTTCCGTCAATACCTATATTGGTCTGCACCAGGTTGGTAACTGTGGAATAAGAGCTGGTAGAGCCCTGGGTAGAACCGCCGGCCTTGCCCACAGCCTTTTCATCAAAGTTCTGCAGGGAAACCGCCGTTCTGTCGCCGGTATACAGCAGCGCCGCATCCGACAGAGCAGGCATTGTATTTGCCTCGGTCAGCCAGAATTCGTCAATGTAAATACGGTCAAAGATCGTCTGGTTGTCCAGATTTCCGTCGGTCTTCTGACGAACCATCAGGGAGAATGTTTCCACATTCGCGCCGGGCAGAAGCAGATCGCCGTCCGTGTTGGTATACAGGGATACCGGAACGCCAATCCAGCCGGAGAATCCGTCGTACAGCTTGATAATGGACATATTGCTGTCTTTGCTGTGTGTCTTCAGGTCAAGACCTGCAACGGAATCCTTGCCACCAAAGGTAACTTCTACAATGGCAGGCTTTCCGGAAGCATTTTTCTGAATGGTATAGATGGATGCGGCGGTATCGTTGGCCATTGTCAGATCATTGATCTGCAGCTGCAGATACTGGTCGGACACATAGTCCGTATCCACCCAGAACCAGAAGATGTTATCGGTGGCTTTTACCTTAATGCCGTTATCCAGGCCATATTCACTGGGATTGAAGGTAATGGTATTGGTGATATCGTGACCGGCATTGGAGGCAATGCCGAACTGCAGGGCCTTGGAGCCCAAAACGCCGTTGGCAGACTCCTTCATATAGGAGTGGTTTCTGGTGTCGTTCTTATAAGTACCGTCAATAGCAAGGGTAACAGGATTGTTCTCCAGATCCCACAGTTTGCCCAAATCAGGCAAGCCAATCAGGTCGGCACCGTCATAATTACCGGCGTACACATTGTCCACATAAACTGCGTGCATGGTTTTGCCGTCAAAGCGGGCCTCGTCGGCATAGTCATAAGTAAACTGAATACCGCGCACATTCGTCAGATCTGCGCCAAAGTTGTCCAGATCGATATGGACTGTATTCCACCCTTCGGGGTACTCCATGCCTAAACCGTAGCTGACCTTGTTGTTGTCGCCGGAAATCAGGCGGACGTACAGCCACCGGCTGTCCGGCTCATTTTCAAACAAGGTATCCAGAGACAGCGCATTATATGCAGACCAGTCCTGAGCGGCGTCGAAATGCAGGTCCACGGTATACCGGCCCGCATAGGCGTTGGCCCAGGTCTTAAGCGCAAAGTTGGAATCGCCGCGGACAACGGCCGTCTGCATCAGTGCGCCGTAGTCGCACTCCGTCTCACCCAGATCCTCCGTGGTCATCTCGTAGCTGACTACGTGATCCATCAGATCGTCGGTGGCAGGCAAATTGCCTGCAATCAGTCCGGTCAGGAACGTGACATCTCTGCTGTCTACGACAGCATTGCCGTCCACGTCTGCCTTTCCGTTATCTGCATAAGTACCGTCCAGAATACCTTCCAGATAGGTCACGTCTGCAGAATCCACTGCGCCGTCGCCATTCACGTCGCCGCGGCTCATAAAGATTTCGTTCACCGTAACTGCAGCTACGCCGATCAGCAGACCCAGCAGGGCCACAATCAGAACAGCTACAACAGCAGGACGAAATGCGCTTTTGATTCTCTGCTTCATAACATTCCTTCTCCCAAGTTTATTTTTGCTTGGACGCTGCACGGCAACGCCCATATGTGCATACATACCTATTTAACATTATACAGGTAATTGCCCATTTCATCTATTTCAAATCCTTTGGATAATTGCAATTTTTAATGGCACTCTTAGATTCCCAAGCGCACTCCCTCCGTTGGCCGCGACCCTTGCACATCTTGACTTCCGGATTTATACTATATACTGTACAGATTGAACTCAACACATTGTGTTTGGAAGGTTAACCGGGAGGCATTATGAAAACACAGCGCAACATTCTCCTCGCTTTTATTTTGAATCTTTCCTTTTCTCTGTTCGAGCTGATCGGAGGGCTTTGGACCGGCAGCGTGGCGATTCTTTCCGATGCCCTGCACGATGTGGGAGATGCTATGAGCATCGGCCTTGCCTTTTTCCTGGAGCGGAAAAGCACCCGTCCGCCTGATGACACCTACACCTACGGTTATGCCCGGTACTCGGTGCTGGGCGGCATCATCTCCTCCTGCATCCTGCTTCTTGGTTCCCTGGCAGTGATTGCCGGTGCCATCGACAGAATCCTGCATCCCTCCCCCATTCACTATACCGGAATGATTCTCCTGGCCGTAATCGGCGCAGGTGTGAATTTGGCCGCCGCTTTTTTGACGCGGGACGGAGACTCGCTGAATCAGCGCGCCGTCAATCTGCATATGCTGGAAGATGTGCTGGGCTGGCTGGTTGTTCTGGTGGGCGCAGTGGTAATGCGGTTTACGGATCTGTCCGTTTTAGATCCGATTCTTTCTATGGGTGTTGCCCTGTTCATCCTGGTCAACGCCTGCAAAAACCTCAAAGAGGCCGGCGCGCTGTTTCTGGAGGAAACGCCCCAGGGAATCCGCATCCCGTCCATCCGGCAGGAGCTTTTGGAAATGGAGGGAGTTTTGGATGCCCACCACATTCACGTTTGGAGTATGGACGGGCAGCGCAATCTTGCCACCTTGCACGTGGTCACCGAAGAAAACGCCCCGGCGCTGAAAAAAGCTATCCGCGACAAGCTGAAACAGTACGGAATTTCTCACGTAACCATCGAATTGGAAACTGCCCAGGAACACTGTCACGAGGAAGTCTGCCGTATGGAAGCCCCCCATAACTCAGGACATCACCACGGGCATCATCACGGGCATCATCACGGGCATCATCATTGATAGGTTTGTTCCCACTATGCCCCGCCCGGCGCGGGGCATGGCAAAAACTTTTGGGAACCGCCGGCACAGCCGGTGGTATTCTTGTACAAAAAATTTAGGCTGATTCGTTTTGAATCAGCCTAAATTAGTTTTGGCACATACTGCACAATTTGATACAATGCAA
>JAZUOF010000084.1:0-10502 GCA_045604565.1 Faecousia sp. | reverse complement strand
CCAGCTCCGGCTGACACATATTGATGATACAAAGCTCCGCATCCATACGGCGGCTTGCGGAACGGGTAAATCCGGCGGAAGTCTGCTGAAGAATAGTCATCATACGGGCCAATTCGCCCATTGAAAAGCCGCTGGAAAGCGCCATTACTTCCCGTTCGGAAGCCACGCCGGAAAGCAATCCGATTCCCTCGCGGGGCGCAGTTTTCAAAATCATAAAATCCCGGGTCAGGCAAGCAAGCTCGTCCAAAAGCGCGCCCATATCCTTCCCCTCCGCATAAAAGCGGTTGAGCAGCGCCAGAGCATTGGATAAATCGTTCTTGGAAATATATTCCATCAGTTTGCCGGTTTCCTGAATACCGGCAATTCCCAGGCAAGCATAAACCCGGTCGGCGGTCAGTTCTCCCACAGTTGCGGAAGCGCACTGATCCAGCAGGCTGAGGCCGTCCCGCAATGCGCCGTCGGCAAGGCGCGCAAGCACTCTGGCCGCCGCATTATCCAATTCAATATTCTCCTGATATACCACATATTGCAGTCTGGCGGCAATATCCTCCTGACTGATGCGGCGGAAAGAGAATCGCTGGCAACGGGAAAGAATGGTTGCGGGAACCTTGTGCAACTCCGTTGTGGCCAGAATAAACAGAAGGTGCTCCGGAGGCTCCTCCATGATTTTCAAAAGAGCATTAAATGCCGCCACGGACAGCATGTGTACCTCGTCAATGATGTACACACGTTTTTTTACCTGTGAGGGTGTATAAACAGCATCATCCCGCAGATCGCGGACATTGTCCACACCGCTGTTGGAAGCAGCGTCAATTTCCAAAACATCCATACACGAACCCGCATCAATGGCGCAGCAGGCCGCGCAGCGGTTGCACGGATTTCCGTCCTGAGGATTTTCGCAGTTGACTGCTTTTGCCAAAATCTTGGCAGTACTGGTCTTGCCTGTACCCCGGGACCCTGTGAACAGGTATGCGTGGCTGAGCTTATTGCTCTGCAGCTGGGTTTTTATAGTCTGTGTAACCGCCTGCTGTCCTACCATATCGTCAAAGGTCTGAGGTCTGTATTTTCGATAAAGCGCCTGAAACATACTTGATCACCTCCATGCTGAAATAATGACCGGCTCATAACAAGATCGCACACCCACATTTGTGCAGGCTGAATGCCCGGTATCCGTGTAGCCAGCTCGGGATCGGCTATCCTACGGCACACGGGAAGATCCGCTTAATGCTGCTTGGTTCCCCACCTGACATGGTTCACGGGTTCCTGTTGCGCAGGACCGTTCCTTCAACACCGCTTTCACGGGCCGGACGGCACTCAAACTTGCCCGGGTGTGGGAATTCATCCTTGCTGTAGCGGATCGCAGGTTACAGGGCACCGCTATCTCCCCGACTAGTGCGACCTTGTTACAAGCCGGTCCGCGTGTAACAAGGGTATATAATTAGTTCAGCTTAGCCTCAATAAAATCAGCCAGCTCCTGGAACGTGGCAATCTTCTGATCTTCCATCTCCAGTTCAATGCCCAGCTCCGTCTCCAGATCCATAATCATTTCCACTACGTCCAGAGAGTCAATACCCAGGCTTTCAAAAGTGCTTTCGGGCGTGATTTCGTCAGCCGAAAGATCCAGTTGCTTGACAGCATAAGAAACTAATTTTTCGTACATAATTTTACCTCCATAAGCTCTGTATCTGCTTGGATGACGTTGATATTTTATTACATAGGCGCTCTTTTGTCAATGGCGGTTTTTTCCGCGCATCCGGCTGCATAGGCGGTGGCCCAGGCAATTTGCAGATTGAATCCGCCGGTGTAAGCATCGCAGTCTATAATCTCTCCGGCAAAGTACAATCCGGAGATTTTTTTGGATTCCATGGTCTTCGGATCAATTTCCGAAACCTTTACACCGCCGGAAGTGATAATGGCCTCTGCCACCGGTCGTTTCCCGGTAATCTCCACAGGAAATGCCTTTAAAAGCTCCACCAGAGCCCGGCGCTGTTCCTTTTTCAGAGAATTGGCCTGCAGGTCCGCAGGAATGGACAGCTTTCGCAGTACCACCGGAATCATGGAACGGGGCAGCAAATCCGTCAGGGCATTTTCCATAGAGCGGTTTTTGTACTGCTCCAGATCCCGCAAAATGCGTTCCTGGAGTTTTCCTTCGTCCAGAGCCGGCTTCAGGTCAATGAACACCTTACACCCCTCCCCTTTCAGGTGGGCGCTGGCGCTCAATGCGGTAGGGCCGGAAATTCCAAAGTGTGTAAAAAGAAGCTCCCCAAAATCTCTGTAAAGGACTTTGCCCTTTCCGTCCACCAGCTTCACTGCCACATTCCGCAGGCTCAGGCCCTGCATATCCGGGCAATCCGCACCTGCGGCGGTAAGCGGTACCAGGGAGCCTTCCGGAGGTATGATAGTATGTCCTGCAGACTGTGCCATAGCATAGCCGTCTCCGGTAGAGCCGGTGGTAGGATAGGATACGCCGCCGGTAGCCAAAATAACCCAGCCGGCAGGAATGATCTCATCGGACGTTTGCACACCGGTAATCTGCCCGTCATTCCACAGAAGCTTCTGCACCCGGGCTGTACGCACAGTCACACCGTTTTGGCGAAGCTGCTGCTTCAGGCAATCCAGCACGGACTGCGACCGGTCGCTGGCTGGAAACACACGATTGCCCCGTTCGGTTTTCATCGGGCAGCCGTGCTGCTCAAAAAAAGCAACCGTTCTTTCCGGCGGGAATTTTTCCATAGCGCTGTACAGAAATCTGCCGTTTCTGGGCGTATTTTGCAGTACCTCCTGGGCAGAGCAGGCATTGGTCACATTGCATCGGCCTTTTCCGGTTATCAGGAGTTTCTTACCCAGGCGGTCATTGCGTTCCAGCAGCAGTACTTTATTGCCTTGCTGCGCCGCAGTAATGGCGGCAAACATCCCCGCCGGACCGCCGCCTACCACAATTCCGTCGTATGTCATAGGGTCTCCACCCGCTTTTCGTATACGTTGTACTCTTCCCATACATGCTCAAGCCTATCAAAAGTCTTGGCCAGCACCTCTTCCCTGCGGCCCGCCAGCGCCACAATCAGCGCATTTACCAGACTCAGAGGCGCTACCAGGGAGTCCACGAAGGACACCATATCGCTTTTGGCCACCAACACGTGATCGCAAATCTGTCCTAAGGGAGAAAGGCGGGAATTGGTAATGCCGATCACGGTCGCGCCCACCCTGCGGCAGCACTCCGCGCCCTTGACCGTGGATGTGGAATACCGGGGAAAGCTAAAGGCAATCACCGCGTCCTGTGCAGTAACTCCCACAAGTTTTTCAAAAATCTCTCCCGTACCGGAGCCTGTAACCATATGAATGTTGTCAAACATATAGTTCAGATTATAGCCTAAGAAGTTTGCAACGGATGCGGCGGAACGGGCGCCGATCACATAGATGCGCCGCGCCTTCAGAAGTGTTTCCACTGCCGCCTGAAAGGCTTGACGGTCTACCGTTTCCGCGGTCTGGCGCAATTTGTCTGCGTCGGCGTGAAGCACCGCAGACACCACATCTCCGCCGCCCATCCGGTCATTGGACACCCCAATGCGCTGGACAGATGTCAGGCGGTTGAGCACCATTTCCTGCATAGCCTTCTGCATTTGAGGATATCCCTCAAATCCCAGTTCTGTTGCAAATCGTACCACGGTGGACTCAGAAACTCCCGCCAGCTTTCCCAGCGCGCTGGCAGTTAAGAATGCAGCCTTGTCATAAGATTCAGAAATCACAGCCGCAATACGTTTTTGTCCTTTGGAAAAAGACGGCTTTCTATTTTCCAGTACCGATAAAATATCATCATTCATTATGTATCAGCCTCCCAATGCGGAGATTTCTTCCTCAGTCAAATAGCGCCATTTCCCCACGGGAAGTGCGCCTAATTCCACGCTTCCTTCCCGAATGCGGATTAGTCTTTCCACAGACATTCCCGCCATAGCGCACATACGCCGCACCTGTCGGTTACGGCCTTCGTGAATGGTAACAAGAATTTCGCCGTAATTTTTACTGCAGGCCACCAGCTCCACTTTTGGCGGTCGGATGGTATAGCCGTCAAGCTCCACCGGACGGGTAAGCCGCGCCAGTTTATGGGGATCATAATCAGCAACGCTTACCCGGTAGGTTTTTTCAATCTCGTGCTTGGGGTGCATCAGACGGTTGGCAAAGTCTCCGTCATTGGTCATCAGCAAAAGTCCTTCGGAATCCATATCCAGCCGCCCCACAGGGTAGACGCGCTGACCGCACTCCGACACTAGCATCGACACATCCTTGCGCCCTCTTTCATCGGACAAGGTAGTAACATAGCCTCTCGGTTTATGCAGCATCAGATAAACTTTGGATTGGTTGGACGGAAGTGGTTTTCCGTCCAGCAAGATCTCATCCCGGTCCGGATCCGCCGAATCCCCCAGTACACACACGCGGCCGTTGCAGGTTACTCTGCCCGCTTCGATGATTGCTTCCGCGTGTCTGCGCGAGGCAATTCCGCGCTGTGCCAGAATCTTCTGAATCCGTGCTGTCATAGGGATTTACCGTTCCTTTCCAAAAATCCGTTCCCATATGGAAGGATCTTTTGTTTTTTCCTGTTCTACCGTTTTGGAATATTGCAAAGCCACCTTCCCCACAGGTACGCCGTCAATACTGATGTGGGCATACCCTGCGGGCTGTCCTTCCGCAACCGGCGCGTAGACAAAACCAGGTTCAGGCAAAATAATCTGCCAGGTTTCTTCTTCTGTAACCGCAAAGGTAAAATCCTCCGCCGCCAGCAGTTGTACATAACCGGCATCGCCGCCGGCTACCTCCGCTGTTCCCAAGCAGGTTCCCCGGCTGACCAGGGTCTTGCCCGTATATTGGGAGAAGCTCTGTTCCAAAAGGGACTTGTGATCCTGCCAATCGTTGGGGTCATTGAAAGTGACTGCGATGATTCTGCGTCCCTGACGGGTGGCGCTGGATACCAAAATCCGCCCAGCCGCTTTGGTAAATCCGGTCTTAACACCATCCGCCCCCTCCACCTGCCACAACAGCTTGTTGTGATTTCGCAGGGTTCGCCCGCCTGCTGTGACTGTCTTGGTGGATACCGTTTGGGCAAATATAGGGTTTTCCATAGCATAGGCTGCCAAAATTGCCATATCCCGGGCAGTGGAATAATGGCCCGGAGCATCCAATCCGTTCGGGTTGACAAAGTGCGTTCCGTCCATTCCCAGACGGTGGGCCTTATCGTTCATCAGCTCTGCAAAGCCTTCTACGGTTCCGCCGCAATATATCGCCAGCGCCACTGCCGCATCATTGCCGCTTTGCAGCATCAGACCGTAAAGCAGCTCCTGAATGGTCAGCACCTCGCCTTCCCGCAAATACATGGAAGATCCTTCAATCCCCACTGCCTCTTTGGGAATACGCATTCTGTCCAGCACGTTACACTGCTCGCAAACCACCAACGCCGTCATAATCTTGGTGGTACTGGCAATCAGGCTTTGCCGGTCGGCATCCTTTTCATACAATACCCGTCCGGTCTGTCCGTCCACCACAATGGCACATTCGGCAGAAATTGCCGATACCGGACAGGGAGAAAGAAGGATGGCAGCCAGCAACGCAGCTGCCATCCCGGCAAAAATTCGTCTCATTTCCATCACCCCGGAATAGTTTTGCCCGGGGCGCTGGGATTATTCGGCTTTGTTTGTTCTGGAATCGATAAAATCCGCAATCTTATCCAAAGTATCCGGCACCATTTCCACCAAACGGTCAGCGGTGGTATTGGCAGGCGTTGCCACAGGCAGCATCCGCACATTGGAATCCTTAATAATCAAAAATGCAATGGGAGTCACTTTCACGCCGGCGCCTACGCCGCCGCCAAAGGGATTCTCCTGATGATTCACATTCTTGGAAACAAAGTCAGAGCCACCGCCACCAAAGCCTACGCTGACCTTGGAAATAGGAATGATGGTCACATCTGCTGCGGTAATGGGGTCACCCACAACGGAGTTCACGTCCACCATTTCACGGATTTTCGCAATGGTACTATCCAACATATTCGGTAAATTCTGGCTCATTTATAAGCACCGCCTTTTCTTAGTTTCATAATGTTCATAAATTCCCTAACAGCCTTAAAGCCGTATTTTACAACCAATCCCAGCAAACGGCCAACGGTAATCGTCACATCCAGCCGGGCGTAGATAACCGGTTCTGCACCTGCAAAATCGCACTGTATTTGCAGGTCGCGTTTTTTAATCACAAAAAGCCTTTCCAGCTGGGGCATCAGATTTCCCAGCGCCGCCCACGCTCTGCCGTAATTGACAGCCAGGTCACAGGGATCCTCCGCCGCCATCGTCAGCTTCAGCTCCATACAATCCAGGCGGAGTTTTCTGCGGAAACTTCCCAAAAACTCCAAAGCAATCCGTACAAGGGGCAGAAAATCTAAGAAGCGCCCTCCGGACGGCTCTTTCTTGCTCTGCTGACCGGTTTTACTTTTTTTCTCGGGTTTTGCCTTTTGCTCCTGCTTCTGCTTTACCGCAGTTTTTTTCTGCTTTTTGGGAAACAGCCGGATGCGGATCCATCCCAAGAGCAGACGCAGAACCAGGCCATCGGCATCGTAAATGATGCTGGCACCCACCGGCAGTATGGCAATCAGCACCACAATGACCAGTGCAATCAGCCAGCCCATCACTCTACCTCCCCGGGCGCAGTCTCATTCATTTCCGGAATGGATTGTTGCTGCGCTTCGGCAATAATCGGCTCGCCCAGATCCACCTTTTCAATTTCCGGCAGTTCCTCCAAAGAGCTCAAGCCGAAAGTACGCAGAAAGTCCGGGGTGGTTCTGTAAAGAATGGGTCTGCCCGGAACATTTAACCGGCCGGCATCCTCAATCAGTTTCTTATTCAACAGCGCTCCGATGGAATAGGAGCTGTCAACACCTCTGAGCTGTTCCACCATGGCCTTTGTTGCAGGCTGATAATAGGCAATGATCGTCAGCGCTTCCAGTTGGGAGGCCGACAGCTTGGGCGGTTTCCGTGTTTCCAGCGCTTTGGTAATATAGTCTGCCATTTCTCCGGAGGATACCATTTGATACCCTTTGTCCAGCTTCAGAATCCGAATGCCCCTGCGGTTAAACGCCAGCTCATCGGCAAGGGCATCTACCGCCGATTCCACTTCTTTTTCCGTCACTTCCAAGACCTGTGCCAGTCGGGAAATCTCTATGCATTCCCCGGCAGCGAACAAAATGGCCTCAATGACCCTTTGCAGTTGCGCGCTATCCATTAAGTCATCTCCTCCATTTCCTCGTCCGGCTCTTTAAGCAGGCGGATATTGGGATTATCCCCATTAACATCGTCCTCAAGGGCCACCGAATTGGTTTTGCACAGTTCCAGCACCGCCAGGAATGTGGCCACGACTTCTGAACGGGACTTACTGCCCTTGAACAGGTTTTTCAGCTTCTCAATCCCCCGCAGAACCAGCATACGAATCACCTGGGTTGCCTTCCGTGTCACAGGGTAAGGCTCTTTTCCGACGATTCCCTTAAAATTAACCGTGGGAGGCGGCAGGCGGCGCTGACTGCGTTCAGCGATTTCGTCCAGCGCGCGAAGCAAATCCTCCGGCTCGTGACGGTAGCGGTATGTGCTGTCCCGGCGCAAGGGCTCCGGCTGCTTGGTGAAAATGCACCGGCCCACTTCATTGCGGGGCTCCAGCTCGGTAATTGCCATACGCAGCTGTTCCATTGCGTCCCTTCGCTGGCGTTCAATCAGAGACTGGCGCAGCAAATCCAGCTCGCTCTCCGCTTCCGCAGCTTCTGCCGCAGACAGGAGCATCTTCGTCTTAATCAGCATCAGGTGAGACGCCATCGTAATAAACTCGCTGGCGATCTCCATGTCCAGCCGCTTCATCTCGTCCAAATATGCCAGATACTGCTCCAGAATCGCTGTAATGGACACATCCTGAATCTCTATTTTATTTTTACTTAAAAGCAGAAATATGACATCCAGAGGGCCTTCAAAATCCTCCACTCCGGCATTGCGGGTATGGACAATTCCCTCCAGACGGTATTGCGGTTGAGCCATAATCATTCCTCGTATGTCTATACTTGGGTAAATTATAACACTATTACGCTCTGCGTGCAAGTATTTATGCAAAATTTCCGTCATTTCCGGTACAATGAAGGATTGCATTTTTCGACAAAATATGCTATAAAGAATTTATAGATTCCTAAGGAGGTGCTCACTATGGGAGTGAACCAAGCAAGCCGCTACAAAGAAATGGAACGTTACATGACCTATACCCTCATCGGCGATGCTGTTGTTTTTCTGATTTATTTGATTGCCGCTGCTACCGGTGTGATCTGGCTGAAGGTGATTACGGCTATTATTGCCTTTTTGGTATCCGGTTTATGCCTGGTATATCTGTATATGAGCCAGGAGCTGATGAAACCCCGCAGCCTGTGGATGACCACGGCCGCCGGCGCCGTTATTCTTTGCACTTTCTTCTCCCTGATTTTGAATTATCCTGCTTAACCCATTTCGGTCAGCACTGCGGTGCTGGCCGTTTTTTGTTGACACCGGTTCTTATTCATGTTATTGTATTATTACAGCCATACAAGGAGGTGTTTTATGATTTGGAAGTTTACCGGCGATGAGCCGGTATATCAACAAATTGTGATGTTTATCCAGGGAGCTATCCTCTCCGGAGAGTTTTCTCCCGGTGGCAGATTTCCTTCGGTACGCGATCTGGCCGCAGAGGCCCGGGTTAACCCCAACACCATGCAGCACGCCTTGCAGGAGTTGGAACGGGAAGGTCTTTTGGTCACGCAAGGTACCGTCGGACGCGTTGTCACCGATGACCCGGATATCATCGCCGCCGTCCGCAACCGCCGGCTTCAGGAGCTGACCCGGGAAACCTGCGCCAAATATGCAGCATTGGGACTTTCCCCTGAAGATGCCGCCAAGCGGATCGCCAACTACCAGGAAGAAAAGGAGTGAACGGAATGGAAACTGTTTTGCAAACGACCAATCTTTCCAAAAGCTACGGCACAACACGGGCGTTGAACAATTTGTCCGTTTCTTTGCCCAGTGGAAAGATTATCGGTCTTTTAGGCCCCAACGGCAGTGGCAAAACCACCCTGATTAAGTTGATTGCCGGACTTTTAGTGCCTTCGGAAGGTTCTGTCCTCGTCTGCGGAAAACCCGTGGGCGTGGAAACCAAGTCATGGATTTCTTACCTGCCGGATCGGGTGTACTTTAACCCCAGTCAGCGAATTTATCAAATCTTTGACTTTTTCCAGGATTTCTATAGCGACTTTGACCGTCCGCGGGCAGAGGCTATGCTGGAAGCTCTTAATCTGGATGTAAATGCCAAATTCAAGACCCTGTCCAAGGGCGCAAAAGAAAAGGTACAGCTGGCGCTGGTTATGTCCCGCCGGGCAAAACTGTACCTGCTGGATGAGCCTATTGCCGGCGTTGATCCGGCAGCGCGGGATTTCATTTTGCAAACCATCGTCAAGAACTATGACCCCGAGGCCACTGTACTGATTTCCACCCACCTGATTGCCGATGTAGAGCCTGTGCTGGATGAATTTCTGTTTATCAATATGGGCAATGTGGTTCGTCAGGGTTCTGTGGACCAGGTACGTGAAGAAGAGGGCAAGTCCCTGGACGAACTTTTCCGGGAGGTGTTTAGATGTTTGCCAAGCTACTGAAATATGAGTTTCGTTCCGTTCGGGGCGTTTTAACCGGTCTGAGTATCTGCGCGCTGGTATCCGGTGTCCTTGGCGGACTGATGATGCAGCTTGTGATATCCCAGGCAGACCAGCTTGCTTCCTCAGAGGAAATTACGCCTGCAATGCTTACTATGGTGGCAAGCCTTCTTATCTTCGGCATTTTACTGGCCTTGTACGCCTACTATATTGGCTCGCTGATTATCCTGTATGTCCGTTTTTACCGCAGCAAATTTACAGACGAAGGCTATCTGACCTTTACCCTGCCTGCTTCCACCCACAAAATACTGCTGGCAAGCATCGTAAACATTGTCATTTGGAATGCCATCATTTACGTTGTTCTGATTCTGTCTCTGGCGATGATTCTGCTACCCGTATTCCTGATTCTGCCCAAGCCGGATCTGCCATTGAAATTCCTGGAGCTTTACCAGACATTGCTCGGTAATAACATCCTCATTCAGATTTTATCCTTTATCGGGGGACTGGTATATTCCACCATGCTTCCCTTGGTGTCCATTGTTCTCGGCTCCCTGGCCGCCAAAAAACATAAAATTATCGCAGCGATCGGTATCGGCTACGGCATCCATATGGCATACTCCCTTATCAGCCAGCTTCTCCTCTTCTTTTCGGCAGTTTTTGTGAACGATATCAATCGTTTTTTTACAGAAGCCTTTGGCCTATCGGCTCTGCTTCAAATTACCATCGGCGTCGGCGGCTATTTCCTGATGCATTATCTTGTGAAAAACAAGCTGAATCTCGAATAAAAAAAGCCCAGCGGAGGACAAGACTCCTCCGC
>JAZUOF010000083.1:0-4881 GCA_045604565.1 Faecousia sp. | reverse complement strand
CTTCGGTGCGTAAATAACCGCATCTGCGGTAGTAAGGCAGAACACGCAAGCGAAAGAAACCTCGATGAGCCTATAGGCTCGGCTAGTAAAAGGCCCTAAGGGGGCCTGTGCATACCACCGGCACGGCCGGTGGTTATGATTATGTACTGCCTTTGGCCATAGCGATGATACAGTCTGCCAGCATTTCTACCGCCGCAATGGCATCCGACTGGGTATCTCCCGCCGTTCCAACCTCAATGAGTAGCGCCCCGGAGGACAGATATTGGTTAAAGGCGGAGGAGCGAATGCAAATAGGCCGGGCGAGTCCCGGGAATTTTTTGTCCATTACCACCTTTAATTTCTCTGCCAGCGCCAAATTTTCTGCCCAATTTGGGTGTTGTTCGCCGCCTGCGTTTGTTCCGGCAACGATCATCAGCCGGGATGTGCGTTTACCGTTTAGGGTAACAGTATTGCTGATTTGGTTTCCTTTGGCATCCGCATAGGCATCCCGGTGAATGTCCAATACCAGACAAAGGGAAGGATACTCCGCCAGATATTCCTTTACGGTTTTACGGGATAGGGGATAGGCGCCGGTGTAGGAGGGATAGTCGTGGATGGTTTTGTCGTGAATCACCGTGATTCCGGCCGCTTCCAGGCGCGCGCAAAGGGCCTCTCCCACGGAAATCATATTGTAGCTGTTGTTCAGGGTATGATATGCGGAGGATTCTGTAAAACCCTGCGTATTTTTGTAGCTTTCTGTGGCGTGGGTATGGTAAATCAAAACGGTGGGCTCCTGGGCGGTCAAATCCCAGTCAAGAGGCTTTGTTAAAAGGGCGGTTTTATTAAAGGAAACGCCCGGATGGTTTTGAAAGGACAAAAGGGAAACATCCTCTGCGGTAAATTGAAGAGGCTGCTGTGTATTTGTCGGAGTGTGGATGGGGGGCAAGTCAGGAATCTGAACAACCTCCTCCGGAGGCATAGTCATACTTCGGCCCGTTCCCAGAAAAAGCATTGTGGCAACAAAATCCGAAGTGCTGACCGCCTGGGCAAGCTGCCCAATAAAATCACTGCGCAAAAGCTGTACTGCCGCCACGCATATCAGCGCGGCAATTCCTGCCCGTAAAAGTTTTTCATAAGGTTTTCTCACAACTTCCTCCTTTGCAACAAAAAACCTGCCGGATACCGTTTTGTATCTGGCAGGTGTTCCGTTTATGTGTGTTTGCGCCACTTGGGGCGTTCCCGCAATTCTACGCGGAGATTTTGAAAGAAATCCGTCAGAAGCGCGGCGCTTTCCTGCTGGCATACCCCAAACAGGATTTTGGGATGATGATTAAAATCCATAGAGAACAGATCGCATACGGAGCCGCAGGCTCCGTTTTTGGCGTCCGCCGAGCCGCAAACCACCTGGGGAATTCGCGCGTTGATGATAGCGCCGGCGCACATGGGACAGGGTTCCAGGGTTACGTACAGCTTGCAATCCCACAGCCGCCATCCTCCCAAACGGCTGCAAGCCTGATGAATGGCTTCTATTTCTGCGTGGCCCAAGGCGTTTCGGTCTCCTTCCCGACGGTTACGTCCCCGGCCCACAATCTCCTCACCCCGCACGATCACACAGCCTACCGGCACTTCTCCCTCTGCGGCGGCTTCCTGCGCCAGTTTCAGGGCTTCCTTCATATAAAATGTATCATCCATTGGCGGCACCTCCGTTTTGTTCATCATACCCCAAAAACAGGTGCGCCGTCAAGCTGTTTTCATAGTAACCTGTCCATAAAAAGAAACAAAGGGAAATCTGGTAACAGGGAATATTTTGCTGTGCCTTGCAATGAAAAATAATCTTTGGTATAATAGCAGAAGTATATGCCTTTGAGGTGCTTTATGAGAACATTACTGCATATTTGTTGCGCGCCCTGCGCCAATCAGCCGATTGAGGTTTTGCGGGGGGATGGATTGGAGATTACGGGATTCTGGTATAATCCCAACATCCACCCTTATACGGAGTATCGGGCGCGTCGGGACTGCCTGCGGGAATACGCCCGGCAAATAGATTTGCCGGTGTTGGAAAAGAATGACTATGCGCTGCGTCCGTTTGTGCGGTTGGTAGCGGAGGACTTGAGCAACCGATGCGGGAAATGCTATGAAATGCGGCTGCTGGAAACTGCCCGGCAGGCAAAGGAGGGCGGCTTTGACAGCTTCACCTCCAGCCTGTTTATCAGCCCCTATCAGAATCATGATCTGCTTCGGGAAGTGGCAGAGCGGGCATCCCATGCGTATGGCGTGGAATTTCTCTACCGGGATTTTCGTCCCTATTTCCGCGCCGGGCAGGATAAGGCCCGGGAACTGGGATTTTATATGCAAAAGTACTGCGGATGTGTATTTTCTGAGGAAGAACGCTATATTAAGGCAAAGAAAATTATCCCTTAAGGAGCCTGTATGACGGAATTGAATTTTGCGGTGCCTTGCTTGTTTGGCTTGGAGGGCATCGCTGCGGATGAATTGAAACGTCTGAATATCCCCGGTGTTCGGGCGGAGAACGGACGGGTGCTGTTTTCCGGCGGCGCGCAGGAGTTGGCAAAGGCCAATATCTGCCTGCGTACCGGCGAACGGATTCTGGTGATTTTGGCGGAGTTTGAAGCCAAGAGCTTTGAAGAGCTGTTTCAGGGCGTTTATCAATGTAATTTAGAGGACTATATTCCTAAGGACGGCGCATTTCCCGTAAAAGGACACTGCCTGAACAGTCAGTTGATGAGTGTGCCCGATTGTCAGGCGATTGTGAAAAAAGCCGCCTCCCGACGGTTGGGGGAGCGGTACGGATTGAACTGGATGCCGGAAACCGGCGCAAAATTCCAGCTTCAGTTCTCTGTTATGAACGATCGTGTGACCTTATACCTGGATACATCCGGCGCAGGCCTGCATAAGCGCGGATACCGGGCGGTGGGAAACGAAGCGCCTTTGCGGGAAACTCTTGCGGCGGCTATGGTAATACTGACCCGTTATCGGGGCAGAGAGTTTTTGTGGGATCCTTTCTGCGGTTCCGGTACCATTCCCATTGAAGCGGCGCTCATTGCCAAGAATCGCGCTCCCGGGTTGAACCGACATTTTGCCGCGGAGCAATATCCCTGGATAGGGGATGCGGTCTGGAAGCAGGTTCGGCAGGAAGCGATGGACAAGGAGTTCCGGGGGGAATACCATATTCTTGGCTCGGACAGCGATCCCAAATGTGTATCCCTGTCTATATCCAATGCCAGAAAGGCCGGTGTCTCCGACTGCGTAACCTTCCGGGATGGGGATGCTACAAAAATGAGTCTGCCTACGGACGGCGGCATCCTGATTTGCAACCCACCCTACGGACAGCGGATGCTGGAGCAGCAAAGCGCCCAGCGGCTGTACGCGGCATTAGGTCGGCATTTGAAATTTGCTGACGGATGGAAGAAATTTGTGATTACCTCTGAGCCGGAATTCGAGCACTATTTTGGACGCCGGGCGGATAAGAAACGTAAGCTCTATAACGGAATGATCAAGTGCGACTATTATATGTTTACCGAAACCGGCCGCAAGAAGAAATAGAGAGGGAAGTGGCGCAAAATGAAGCATGTTTTTATTATCAATCCTGCCGCAGGCAGCCGTGACCGGACAGAGGGTTACCGGGAGAAGATCGATTCTGTTTGCCAGGCCAAAGGATTGGATTATGAAATTGCGGTGTCCAATGCCCCGGGCAACTGTACAGAGTTGGCCAGAGAAGCCGCAAAGACCGGAGAGGAAATCCGCATCTATTCCTGCGGCGGCGACGGCACATTGAACGAGATTGTGGCCGGTGTGGCAGGCTTCTCCAACGCCTCTGTGACCATGTTTGCCGGCGGAAGCGGCAACGATTTTATTAAAATTTTTGACCAGACAGAACCATTCCAGGACCTGGAAAGGCTTTTGGATTGCGAAGAAGCGCAGTTCGACCTGATTCAATGCAACGATAGCCTGGGACTGAACATTACTTCTGTGGGACTGGATGCCCGTATCGGTACGGATGTTGCCAACTATAAGCGTTTGCCCTTGCTTCCCGGCTTCCGGGCCTATGCGGTATCTGCCATTGTCAATACCGTTCGGGGTGTCAGCGAACACTATGTTGTGGAAATCAACGGCGAGCGGATAGACGGTGAACAAACTCTGATTTGCGCCTGCAACGGCCGGTTTTACGGCGGCGGCTTCAATCCGGTTCCGGATGCCGACCCTGCCGACGGAATTTTGGATGTGCTGCTGGTGAAAAAAGTAACGCGGCTGAAGATTCTGAAAGTGATCGGCAAATATAAAAACGGCAGATATGCGGAATATCCGGACCTGATTCGTCATTTCCGGACAGACCGAGTTAAAATTATCTGCGACTGCCCCACCAGTATTAACTTAGACGGAGAGCTGCGAACCGCACAAGAAATTGATATTTCGGTTGCCAAGGAAAAACTGCGGTTTTTCTACCCAAAGGGATTGGTTTGGCAGAAAAAAGTAGCTGTCCCGGCAAAATAATACATACCCCCGCCCGGTTTAAAACCGGGCGGGAGTTATGGTTATGTATCGCAAACCATCGCCCCGATTGGGGCGTGATTTGCGACAGGAAACTTACTGCAGACCCTGCTCGTAAGCCTCGATCATCTTCTTGACCATCTGTCCGCCTACGGAACCGGCCTCACGGCTGGTCAGGTGGCCGTTGTAACCGTTGGTCAGGTTAACGCCGACCTCAGAGGCAGCCTGCATCTTGAACTTGTCCATAGCTTCACGAGCCTGGGGCACATTGATCTGATTGTTGTTCTTCATAATTGTAATCTCCTTTCCGATTCTTTGGAAAGCCATCGCTTCCAAAGAACCGATGATCTTTCCGCAACCATAGCTTTGCCGTAAAAGACAGAAAGTCGGATC
>JAZUOF010000082.1:0-19360 GCA_045604565.1 Faecousia sp. | reverse complement strand
GGATCTTTTTCCCCAATACTGCGGCAAAATGCCACGGCAGGCGTCAGCCTTGCCGTGGCATTTTATTTTGTCTTGTGAAAAAATCTCTCGGTTTGGAGTGCTTCGCAGTTTTGAATAGAAGATTTTTCTTCACAGCAGCCACCGATGACCGCGTGAATACTGGATGTATTCCAAGGGAGACGGGGGCGGTTGTGGAGAAAAAGATTCATTCAAAACCGTGTAAATCCCTATGTGAGTCCGCCCAATATCAGTCTTCTTTTTTATGTCAGATCAGGAGCTCCGCAATCTGGATGGCGTTGGTGGCTGCGCCCTTGCGAACCTGGTCGCCGCAGCACCACAGGCTGATGCCGCAATCATCGGTCAGGTCGGGACGGATACGGCCCACAAACACGATGTCCTGGTCGGTGGTTTCCAGAGGCATCGGATACCGCTTGGCGCTCAGGTCATCCACCAGCTTGCAGCCGGGGGCGTTAGCGATTGCCTCCCGCACCTGCGCTACGGTAACAGGCTTGTCGAAATGACAGCTTACGGAAATGGAGTGACTGCGTACTACAGGCACACGCACGCAGGTACAGGTGACTTTCAAATCCGGGAGGTGCATAATTTTGCGGCCTTCGTTCTGCATTTTCATTTCTTCGCTGGTGTAGCCGTCTACCTGCTCGCCGCCGATTTGGGGAATCAGGTTGTAGGCGATTTGGTAGGGGAAGATTTTAGGCTCGTAGGTTTCGCCCTTATACAGGGCCTCCACTTCGCCCATCAGCTCCACAGGCCCGCCTGCGCCTGCGCCGGAAACGGCCTGATAAGTAGAGGTGGTCATGGTGCGGATCGGAGAAAGGGCGTTAAGCGCGTTGACCGCGGTGATGGTGATAATGGTGGAGCAGTTGGGGTTGGAGATGATGCCCTTATGCCACTTTACATCCTCGGGATTGACCTCGGGTACGACCAGAGGCACTTCCGGATCCATACGGAAAGCGGAGGAATTGTCTACAAATACTGCGCCGGCTTTCACAATGGCAGGGGCAAACCGCTTGGCAATATCATTTTCGGCCGCGCCCAGCACAATATCCACACCGGCAAATGCCTCGTCACAGGCAAGTCCGATGGTCACGTCTTCTCCCCGGAATTTCAGGGTCTTGCCGGCGCTTCTTGCGCTGGCCAGGGGAACAAGCTTTCCCACGGGAAAGTTGCGCTCCTGCAAAATTTTAATCATTTCCTGTCCTACAGCGCCGGTAGCGCCCAGAACTGCAACGGTGTAAGTTTTCATCTTCTACCTCCCAAAATTAAGATGCCGGGCGGCAAGGCTGCCGCCCAGACACGAGTTATTTTACAAAGCTGTCGTACAGTACCCGAATGGCGGTGGAGAAATCCTTGTTGTCCACGCCGAAGATGATGTTCAGTTCGTCGGGGCCCTGATTGATCATACGAATGTTGACACCCGCCTGACCCAGCGCGGCAAACACCTTGCCGGAAATACCGGGTCGAAATGCCATCCGGCGGCCGACTGCGGCAACCACAGCGATTTGGTCGTGAACCTTCAGCTCATTGGGGTGCAGCTCTTCCTGAATTTCACCCAGCACCGTGTACAGGCAGGGGGCAATGGATTCGGTGGACATGACTACGGAAACATTGTCAATGCCGTTGGGGGCGTAGTCAATGGAGATGTTATGCCGTTCCAGAATGGTCAGCATCTTCCAAAGCACACCCACCTCATTGCTCATACCCCGCTTGGACATAGAGATGATGGTAAAATCCTTCTTGCCGGTAATGCCGGTAATAAACCGGTTGGGATCGGCGTCGGAGTCAAAGGATTCCTGAATGAGCGTACCGGGGTTGGACGGGTCGTTGGTATTGCGGATATTCAAAGGGATATTCTTCTCCCGGACGGGGAAGATTGTACCCTCGTGAAGCACCTGAGCGCCGGAGTAGCTCAGCTCCCGCAGCTCATCGTAGGTCACTTCGGGAATGGCCTGGGGATTATCCACTATCCGGGGGTCTGCCATGAGAATACCGGAAACATCCGTCCAGTTTTCGTATACATCTGCATTGAGGGCGGCGGCGGCCAATGCGCCGGAAATATCACTGCCGCCACGGGAGAAGGTGCGGATATGACCATCGGGCATCAGTCCGTAGAAACCGGGAATGACAATGCCCTGTCCCAGCTCGATGGCGGCAAGGGCGGCATAGGTGGCCTCCTGGTCAACACTGCCGTCAATTTTGAACTTCACCCATTCTACGGCATCCACAAACCGGAAACCCAGGAACGCGGCCATCAGCTTGGCGGAGAAATATTCGCCCCGGCTGGCCAGCTCATCCTGGCCAATAGCCTTGGCATCCAGACGCTTTTTCAGCGTAGCAAATTCCGGTTCCAGGTCAACATTCAGGTTCAATTCATCCCGGATTTCCAGATAACGGGAAGAAATCATTTCAAAAACCAGGTCGCAGTCCACACCGTACTGGGTATGCGCGTGGCACAGGTACAGCAGGTCGGTAATTTTGTGATCGTCTTTATTTCTTTTGCCGGCGGCGGATACGACAACGACCTTCCGCGCGGGATCTCCCAGCACAATATCCCGGATTTTCCGGTACTGGCTGGCATCGGCCATAGAGGAACCGCCGAATTTTGCGACTTTCAGCATTTTCTTATCCTACTCTCTTTTTATAAATCGTCGGTGGGCAGCGCGGCGATAAATGCGCCGGGATGCTCCTTTGCCCAGCTGTGCATCCGATGTACGGAAACAGGACGGGTTACTACGGCGTCGCCCCAGTTAAGCTCCTTGCGCTCTTCCAGCCATTCATCGCTTGCGCCGCTGACATAGTAGCTCAGCTTCACATTGTTAATGGCGGTGACCTTCTTGCCGTAGGGAACGTAGAAACCTCTGTGACGGAGCATATCAATGCAGTCTTGCACCACATTATATGCGGTGGGGTAGCGGCCTGCGCCCTGACCATAGAAGCTCTGACGGCCGGAGGTGTTACCGGCGAGGGTGATCAGGTTGTAGTTGGTGGGCACGCTGGCTTCCAGAGAACCCTTGTGACACAAGGTAGGCTGTACAAAGGCACAGTAGCTTCCGTCCAGATTCTTGGCGGTGGAAAGGAGTTTACACACCATACCGTGGGCTTTAAAATTCTCCACATCCTCTGCGCGGATGTTGCGAATACCTGCCACGGGGACACTGCGCATATCCAGGCTGACACCGAAGCCGATGTTAGCGGAAATGATGACTTTATGCCAGGTGTCGATGCCGTCCACGTCGGTGGAGGGGTCAGCCTCGGCATAACCCAATGCCTTTGCCTGCGCCAGGGCATCGGCGTAGGAAAGACCGGTCCGGGTCATAGAATCCAGGATGTAGTTGCAGGTGCCGTTCATAATGCCGCCCACGTGACGGACGGTTTCGATGCGGCGTACCCGCTCCAGCTCACTGAGCCAGCCAATGCCGCCGCCCACAGAGGCGGTGCAACGGAAATATACCCCCATCTTTTCTGCCAGGGGAATTAACTCATCATAAAAGTGCGCCACCATAGCCTTGTTGGCGGTGACCACATTCTTGCCGGCTTCCATCGCGGCAACCACAAACTCCCTTGCCGGATGCAGACCGCCCATGGCCTCCACAACGGTATCAATGGTGGGATCGCCCAGAATATCGCTGAAATCGTGGGTCAGCTGTCCGGCGGGAAGCTCCGGCTCCTCCCGGCAAAGCACCCGCACAATTTCCATATCATTTCTGCCGGCGACGATTTTATAAACGCCTTCGCCAACAGTGCCAAAACCCATAAGACCGATTCGCATAAAGACTCCTCCTTGGTTTACAAATGTTTTTTATGGAGAAACACTTGCTTTTTTGGTGGAAACAGTATATCATATACAAATCAAAAAAGCAATAGTGGCAAATGCTCACAAATGGACAGAAATGCCTGTGGATATTGTGCATTTATGCCTTAGGAGGACCTATGATTTACCATTCTACCAGAAATGCGGAACAGAAAGCGGACAGCGCTCGGGCGGTGCTGAACGGACTTGCCCCGGATGGGGGATTATATGTACCGGCGAAGCTGCCGGCAATCGATGTGTCTGCCTGCCTGCAGGAGGATACCTTCGCCCAGGCCACCCGGATTATCGGCGCGATGCTGCCGGATATTCCGGAGATGGAAACGCTGGTGAACAGGGCGTATACGGAAAAATTTACCACCCCGGAGCTGACGCCTACCGTACCGGTAGGTCCCTTTACGGTGCTGGAGCTGTTCCACGGCCCCACCTCCGCGTTTAAGGATGTGGCGCTGTGCATGCTGCCGCAACTGCTGACCAGCGCCCGGAAGCAGGTGGGGATGCAGGAAGAAATTCTGATTCTGACTGCCACCTCCGGAGATACCGGCAAGGCGGCGCTGGAAGGCTTCCGGGATGTAGACGGCGTCAAGATATGCGTATTTTATCCCGACGGCGGCGTATCCAAGGTCCAGAGGGCGCAAATGGCTACGCAGGAGGGCAAAAATGTAACCGTTCTGGCGGTGGAGGGCAACTTTGATGACGCCCAGACCGGCGTGAAAAACATTTTTGCCGCCGTGGGCGACGGACTTACAAAGGGCGGCTGTCGGCTGTCTACTGCAAATTCCATTAATATCGGCCGTTTGGCGCCCCAGATTACTTACTATTTCAAGGCGTATAAGGACCTTATGGATCGGGGGCAAATCCGGATGGGAGATCCGGTGAACTTCTGCGTTCCGACCGGTAATTTTGGCGATATTCTGGCCGGCTACCTTGCCAAGAAGCTGGGACTGCCTGTGGGCAAGCTGGTATGCGCGTCCAACGCCAATAACGTGCTGACTGACTTTATCCAAACGGGCACTTATGACCGCCGCCGTCCCTTGCATAAGACCATTTCCCCCTCTATGGACATTCTGGTGTCGTCCAACCTGGAGCGCTTGCTGTACTTTATGTCCCAGGACGCCAACCTGGTGGCGGAGCTGATGGGCCAGCTGAACCGGCAGGGTTACTACACTGTGCCGGAAAAGCTGCACAGCGCTATTTGTGAGGAATTTTACGCCGGATGCTGCGATGATGAAAAAACACGCCGCATCATTGGCAAGGTCTGGCAGGAGCATCATTATCTGTGCGATACCCACACCGCAACCGGATGGGCTGTGGCGGAGGACTATGTGAAGGAAACCGGAGACAGCTGTCCTATGGTTGTGCTGTCCACCGCGTCTGCCTATAAGTTCCCGGCAGCCGTACTGGCGGCGCTGGAGAATACCTCCCTGACCGACGAATTTGCCCAGATGAACCGTCTGCAGGAGCTGACCGGAGTGGCGATCCCCCGGAATCTTGCCAATCTGCAGGGCAAGCAGGAACGGTTTACCACCGTGATTACCAAAGACGAGATGCTGGAAAAGGTGCAATCGTTGTAAGGCGTAGAAAAATCTCCATACAGAAACGAGGAAATTCCATGAAGAAAGTGACCGTACGCGTACCGGCTACCACAGCCAATTTAGGCCCGGGGTTTGACGCCTTTGGCTGCGCGCTGAGTCTTTATACCGACGTGACCTTTGAGGAAACGGAATCCGGCTTGGAAATCAGCGGCTGTGACGAGCAGTATACCGGCCCGGATAACCTTGCCTATACGGCTTATTGCGCGGTACTCGCCTCCTTGAGCGAGGAAGTGCGCGGCGTAAAAATCCATATTGATGCCCACATTCCCATTGGACGGGGATTGGGTTCTTCGGCGGCGTTGCTGGTGGCAGGCGCCATAGGCGCCAATGTGCTGCGGGGCAATAAGCTGTCTACTCAGGGACTGCTGAACATTACCAATGCGATGGAAGGACACCCCGATAACCTTGCCCCGGCGTTTTTCGGCGGATTGACTGCCTCTATGGTGGATAACGGTCTGCCTGTGACGGTCCATTTCCCCCTGCACCCGGATTGGGAGATTCTGGCGCTTGTGCCGGACTTTGAACTGCCCACGCCCTACGCCCGTTCCGTTCTGCCCAAGGAATACCACCGGGCAGATGCGGTATACAATATCGCCCACGGCGCAATGGTTCTCAAGGCGCTGGAGCTGGGGGACGAAAAGCTCCTGCGTAATGCCATGCAGGACAGGATTCACCAGCCTTACCGGAAAAAGCTGATTCCGGACTACGAGGCGCTGGAAAGTCTGGCGCGCACAACCGGCACAGCCTTTTGCCTGAGCGGCGCCGGCCCTACGGTGCTGTGCATCACCCTGGACAAATCCCTGCCGGAAAAGCTGGCGCGAAAGCTGCCTGCCATTACCACCTGCAACTGGCAGATTCTTCCGCTGCACGTGGATTTCCAAGGCGCGCATATCTTATTCGCAGAATAAAAAAAGCTCTTGCTGCAGCCTCCTTAGGGACGGCGCGGCAAGAGCTTTTTGTTATGTATCTTACTCCTCAGCTTCCTCTTCGTCTGCTTTTTTCCTGCGGGGAATCAGGAAGAAACGGGCGGCCAGAAGTCCTGCGATACAGGCCACACAGCACAAATTGCTGATGGGGTCCTCGTGGGAAACGATGATTTGACGGGCAATGGCCACGGTCAGCACGTCAATAATATTTCCTGCAGTCAGATCGGTGAGCATTTTCACAAATTCCAAACCCACGACGATGCTCAGAATCTGGTGCAGATAGTGGTTAACGGAGCTGAAATAATCGGCCACGGTAGCCATCCGGTAGAATTCCAAACACAGCATACCCACAAGCACCACCAGAGAAATCAGCGCGATGGCGGACTCAATAATATGCAAAGCCGAATGGATGAACTTTTCTATTTTCTTGTTCATAAGAATACCTCTCTTTTTTCTATACTATACACCAAATCATTCCAAAAGGGAAGGGATTATTTGGTGGTCAGACCTTGATTGTTTTTCGGTTTCTTCTGCTGATTCAGCCAAACCTTCATCACAAGGCTGTGAGGCAGAAGCTTGACCATACGCACCTGATTGCGTACAGGCAGACCGTGAATGGACACGTCCTTCTTCGTCCGGTACAAATCCTTCAGGCCGGTGGCGACCACGTCGGAGGCTTCATACAGACGGTCAAAGTACTGCACCTCGGAATCGTTGGTCTGAAAGGCGTGGTTAAAGAATTCGGTTTTGACCCAGCCGGGATTCATTGCCATCATCCGGATGCCCCGGTCCTTTAACTCCTGATTCATTGCCCGGGTATAGCTCAAAACAAAAGCCTTGGTTGCGCCGTAGGTGGTGATATAGGGCACAGGCTGAAACGCGGAGAGACTGTCCAATTGCAGGATGTGGCTGCCGGATTTCATATAAGGAAGGCTCAGCCGTGTCATAGCGACCAATGCCTTGCAGTTCAGGTCAATCATCCGCAGCTCGTCGGCCAGAGGAACTTTTTCAAAAGAGCCGAATTTGCCGAAGCCTGCGGCATTGACCAGAAGCTGAATATCGGGATTTTCTGCTTCCAGCAACGCGGCGTAGGCATCAAAGCTTTCTTCCCGGCACAAATCCAGCGCTACGGGTCGGACAGGAACGTCGGTCATAGCCTTCAGCGCCTGCAAAGCCGCTTCCCGGCGGGCAATTACCCAAATTTCCTCTACGGAAACGTATTGGGACAGCTGCAGAACAAATTCTCTGCCCATACCGGAGCTTGCGCCGGTCACAACAGCGATTTTCATAAGACACCTCCACGGCTTTTCATATATTCCGCCGCCTTTTGGAGCAGCAGTTCCTTTTCGTTGGGTACGGTTTCATCCAGCACCAGGTTCATCAGGTGCGTCAGACATTCCCCCATCTGAGGTCCGGATTCCAAACCCAGCTCCATCAAATCATAGCCGGAGACAGCCAGGTCTTTCATTTGCAGGGGAGTGCTTTCTGCCAGGATTTCCTCCAGGGCGGTTTCCATAGGATCGAATCCGGGGTCCTGACCCCGGACACCTTTGCTGGTAAAATCTGCGCGCTGCAGCGCAATCAGCTTTTTCAGCCGGCTTTCGCCATAGCGGCTAAGCCGTCGGCGCAGGACCTTTTTGTCTGTTTCCGTGGGCATCATGTGATTTTCAATCAGCCAGACCGTTTCCTCCCGCAGAGCGCTGGGCGCTCTGAGCCGCAGGAGAATATCGTTGGCAATTTGGGCGCTTTCCACAGCGTGGCCCAGGAAATGTCCCCGCCCCAAGTCGTCTATGGAGAAGGTTTTGGGCTTGGCGATATCGTGCAGCAGCGCCGCCCAGCGCAAAGAAAGCTCCCGGGGCGCGGCGGCAGTTACGTGGGCGATGTGGGTAAATACATCGTAGGCGTGGTGGGTGCTGTGCTGTGCAAAGCCAAAGGCGGGTTTCAGCTCCGGTATAACCTGAGAAAGAATGGGAGCAAACCGGAGCAAATCCTCTGCCTTTGCGCACAGCAGGAATTTGCAAAGCTCGTCATACACCCGTTCCCGGGCAAGGGAATCCATCAAGGGCGCCAGTTCCTCCATTGCCCGTTCCGTTTGCGCGTCCAGGGAAAAACCCAGCCGGGCGGAGAATCGGATGCCCCGCAAAATACGCAGGCTGTCCTCCCGAAAACGGTCAAAAGGATTGCCTACACAGCGCAAAATACCGTTTTCCAAATCCTGCTGGCCGCCATAGGGGTCAATGTAACCTTCCCGGGGAGAGTAAGCAATGGCGTTGACGGTAAAATCCCGACGGGCCAAATCCTCCCGAATCGTGGGAACAAACTTCACCCAGTCCGGATGACGGTTGTCACTGTAGCCTCCCTCGGAACGGAATGTGGTGATTTCATATACCTGCCGGCGAATGATGACGCCTACCGTTCCGTGCTTTTCTCCGCTGTGAATTAGGGAGCGATTTCCGAAAATGTCGCAAATCTCCTCCGGCGTAGCGCTGGTGCACAGATCAAAATCCTGACAGGGAATTCCCATCAGAAAATCCCGCACACAGCCGCCCACCACATAGGTGGCGTGGCCGGCCTTGTCCAGCGTGCGAATACATTCCCGTACATCCTCAGGCAATGCCATAGGCGGATTCGACCGGAATTCCTGACTGAAGCACCAAACAGCGCTCCCCAAAAAGAACGGCCACCGGTCACAGGGCAGACAGACCAGGCAGAAAAGCATGGCGCAGCGGCCGAAGAAAGGACGCGACCAATCCGGCGTATTCTTTTCTGCGTGGGCAACACGGCAGCTGTACAGCATCAGAAATACGGCGGCAAAAACCTGAAATACGTAATCGTAGGCCTGGGGACAGCTGCTCCATTCGCGGTATTGGGCGATGGGCCAAATCAGTGCGTAAAGGCAAATGAGCACCGGGAAAATCAGCAAAACATCTTTGCCCCGCAGACAGCACCAGCCGAAGCCTATCAACCCGGCTATGCCCACGGCAGGGATCAGGCAATCCAACACAGAGGCCGCGCCGATGATATCGGATAACAAAATTCCCAATGCGCCCAAAAACGCGCCTATGGCAGTCACCGGAATCCGTACGCGCATACTGCGGTCGTCTTTTTTCGCAAAAATCAGCAATGCGGCTATGGTCACGCCGGTGATTGCCCACAGCAGTACGGCGGCAGGGGAACTGGCGGCGCCTGTGCCGTGACGGTTCACACTGTCGATGAGATACCACCGGAGGAACAAGCCGATTATACCCACAGTCAGGGCGACTGCGGCGGATAGGGAAAATTGGTTTTTCTTTTTCATTGCAGGAACTCCTCAGAGTCAGGTAATTGCGGTTATAACCACAAAAATAAGAGGTTGATGAAGCAGGTAGATGGGCAAACTCCATTTACCGAAAAAGGAAAGGGTACGGACAATGGGATGGGCAGCAGACACCTTGGGCAAAAGACTGCGTCGCTCTTTGTATACCGTCTTGCCCAAGACAGCGCCCAACAGGAAAAAGCCCCAGAACGGGAGCAGGGGAAAGTAATCGGAGGTGGCAAAATCCGGTGTGGTCAGGCCCAGAGGCATAAGCCACAGGTGGTCTGCGCGCAGATGCATCATCCCAAAGCCGGCGACGATAATCCCCAGCGCCAGCGCAGACAACGCCCACACAGGCAGACGGCGCACCGCCGGCCAAAGGAGCATACACACTCCCAGACAGTGCAAAACGCCAAACCAAATGAGCATGGCGCTTCCAAAAAACTGCAGTTGCACCGCAATCCACATAGCTGCGCTCACGCCCACACCGCACAGCAGCACACAAATGCCCCGCCGAACAGGATGAGAACCCAAGGTGACGCAAATGCCGGAAATCAGGAAAAACAGGACGCCGCCCCAGTGGGCAAAAAGCTGAAAAACCGGATTTTCTGACAGAGAAATCCATCCGAAAATACTGTCCAGGTCATACAGAAGATGTACCGCAACCATTCCGATTACGCACAATCCCCGGGCAGCATCCAGTTCCCAGATTCGGTTTTTCATAGGCCCATCCTTTCCTGCCCGATTCCATCCGGAATTTTCCCATTCCGGCGGCAGTTTGCTTTATTATATCAGCAAGCACCGGCAATTTCCAGTACTTATGGAAAAATAGTACTTGTTTCCCGAAAAAATGCAGAGTATAATAAACGGGAAATTTGTCTGTTTCCGGAGGGAAATATGCTTCTTGGTTTGCTTTTTGGGTTACCCGCCCTGTGCGCGGTGGCCGTGGGAATATTTACCGGCGGGTTTTACAGCCTTCACGGGCTTTGGATTCTGCCGGTGAGCTATTTGGGTGCTTTTGCGCTCACATTGCCGCTGATTCTGTTTTTGGTATGGTTGGCAGGCGCTCCGGTGAATACGGATAAGCCGCAGGAGACGGACAGTAAATTCTACCGCTGGCTGATGCACTGCGTCATCGACCTGCTGCTGTTTTTGCTTCCGGTGAAGGTGCATACCGAGGGCCTGGAAAAAATGCCCGATGACCCGCAGATTCTTTTGGTATGCAACCATCTGCACGAGGTCGACCCGGGCGTACTGATGAAGTACTTTCCCCAATACCGGCTCTCCTTTCTGGCAAAGAAGGAGGTGCTGAAAATGCCCATCATCGGGAAATTCGCCCATAAGATTCTGTGCCAGAGCGTAAACCGGGAGAATGACCGGGAAGCGCTGAAAACCATATTGAAATGTGTGGATTTGATAAAAACACAGGGCACATCCATGGGTATCTTTCCGGAAGGCTATGTGTATCCCGACCGTAAGCTTCACCGTTTTCGCAACGGCGTATTGAAAATTGCGCAAAAAACAAAACTTCCCATTGTTATCTGCACCCTGCGCAATACCCATAAAGTATTGCCCAATGCTATGAAGCTGAAACATACGGATGTGGATCTGCATCTGGTGCGGGTGCTTCGTCCGGAAGAGTATGCCGGAATGACCACGGTAGAGCTGGGTAACAGCGTATACAACATTATGGCGGAAGATTTAGGCCCGGAAAACGTCAGTCAGAATGAGATCTCCTCTTGATTTACCGGCCCGTTTCCACTATAATAACACCCGAACGGTAAAATAATCCAATCACGGAGGATAAAAATGAAAAACAGTGAAAAGACCTTGGATATGATTGTGAATCTGTGCAAGAACAGAGGCTACGTGTACGCCGGCTCCGAAATCTACGGCGGCCTGGCAAACTCCTGGGATTATGGCCCTTTGGGCGTGGAATTTAAGAATAACGTCAAAAAAGCATGGCTGAAGAAGTTTGTGCAGGAATCCGACTACAATGTGGGACTGGATGCGGCCATTCTGATGAATCCCCAAACCTGGATCACCACCGGTCACGTGGGCAGCTTCTCTGACCCGCTGGTGGACTGCAAAGGCTGCGGCGCCCGACACCGCGCGGACAAGCTGATTGAGGCTGCGCCTTCCGGCCAGGGCGTGAATGTGGACGCCATGAAGCCGGCGGAGATGAACGACTTTATTGTCGGCCACGAAGATGTGGTCTGCCCCAACTGCGGCAAGCACCACTTCACCTCCATCCGAAACTTTAATCTGATGTTCCAGACCAAAATCGGTGTTACAGAGGATTCTTCTTCCACCTGCTATCTGCGTCCGGAAACAGCGCAGGGCATCTTTGTGAACTTTGCCAACATTCAGCGCACAACCCGGAAAAAGCTTCCCTTCGGCGTCTGCCAGGTAGGAAAAGCGTTCCGTAATGAGATCACCCCCGGCAACTTTACTTTCCGTACCCGTGAGTTCGAGCAGATGGAGTGCGAATTCTTCTGCAAGCCCGGTACGGACCTGGAGTGGTTTGCCTACTGGAAGGACTTCTGCAAGAACTGGCTGATTTCTCTGGGCATCAAGGAAGAAAGCCTGCGGCTGCGTGACCACGAGCCTGCAGAGCTGGCCTTCTATTCCCGGGCAACCACCGACATTGAGTACCAGTTCCCCTTTGGCTCCGGATGGGGCGAGCTGTGGGGCATTGCTGACCGTACTGATTACGATTTGGGCCGTCATCAGGAGGCTTCCGGCAAGGCGTTGGATTATTACGACCAGGAAGCCAATACCCATTATGTTCCCTATGTGATTGAGCCCTCTCTGGGCTGCGGCCGCGTGGCGCTGGCCTTCCTGTGCGAAGCCTACGACGAAGAGGTGGTAGGCCAGGACAAAAACGGCAAGGACGATGTGCGTACAGTCTTGCGTCTGCACCCGGCTCTGGCGCCTTTCAAGGCGGCAGTCCTGCCCTTGTCCAAGAAGCTTGGACCCAAGGCAGAGGAAATCTGGCGGGAGCTGAAGAAGGACTTTATGGTGGATTATGACGATGCCGGCTCCATCGGCAAGCGTTACCGCCGTGAGGATGAAATCGGCACACCCCTTTGCATCACTGTGGACTTCCAGACCGTGGGCGACGAAAATACCCCTGCTGACGACTGCGTAACCGTTCGCGACCGTGATACCATGGAGCAGGTGCGCATTCCCATCAGCCAGCTGAAGGACTATATCGCTGAAAAGTGCAGATTCTGATATGAAAGGCGTGTTGCAAAATCACTGCAACACGCCTTTTTTCTTGACGGCAAAGGAAAAATGCCGTAAAATAGCGGTAATTTACGAAAAAGGAGAACAACTATGCTGACATTGGAACGGGCCAAAGAGCTTTTACAGGCTACAACCACGGAAGAACATCTTTTCCTTCACGCGAAGAATGTAGCGGTGGCTATGGGAGGCCTTGCCCGCCATTTTGGAGAGGATGCCCATCACTGGACAGCCATTGGCTACCTGCACGATTACGATTATGAGCAGTACCCTCAGGAGCATTTGCAGCACACCCGGCAGCCTCTGCTGGAAGCGGGCCTGACGGAGGAAGAGGTGCGGGCCATTTTGGCCCACGGCTATTCCCACCTGAACGATGTGGAGCCGGTGACCAATATGGAAAAAGCGCTGTTTACCGTGGATGAGCTCACCGGTATTATTCAGGCGGCTGCCCGTATGCGTCCGGCGGGTATTACCGATATGGAAGTAAGCAGCTTTATGAAGAAATTTAAGGACAAGAAGTTCGCCGCCAAATGTGACCGGGACGTGATTCGTATGGGATGTCAGATGCTGGGCATGGAGGTTCGGGATGTGGCAGAAATCTGCATTGAGGCGATGAAGCAGTACGCCCAGGAGCTTCACCTGGGACCAAAAGAATAAAAAAGGGAGAACAGGCGTTCTCCCTTTTTTATTCCTTAAAACCTTGCTTTTCCAGAATGTCCAGCACTTCCTGCCCCCGGGCTGTCAGAGCGATGCTGCCGTGAACGGGGTAGTCTTTGTAGGCAGACATATCTGCCCCCTTTAAGGGAGCAAAAAAGTCTATGAGGATAAGTCCTTTTTTCTCCAGACACTGCAAAATCAAACTGTATTTTTCGGGGGTTTCCCGGTCATTTTCCAAATAGACCGGGGTGAGGTCATCCCACCGCCGGGCAACCGGCAAAAAGGCGTTCTGCCCCAAATCCTTCATTAGGTCCAGCTCCGGCTGGCTGAGCACCAATTCTCCGGCGCAGCCGCCGCAATGTTCACAGTTTCCGCTGCAACCCATAACATTCCGTTCCTTTCTCAGGTTAAACTTCGATCAGTTCATATTCCCGGTTTCCGATTCCCAGCTCCGCGGCGGCCTCGATGGTGTGCACACCGTTGCGGCTTTCAATGCGTTCAATCAAATGGGCCTTTCCGGGGTCGTCGGAGGCATATACCAAATCCAGGCAGGCCTGGTCAATAGCCACCGGGTCATCCGACACCAAAATGCCGATGTCAGCGATACAGGGGTCTTCTGCCACACTGCAGCAGTCGCAGTCTACGCTCATATTCTTCATCACATTGACGTATACGGCGTTTTCTCCGAAAAACCGGGCAACGGACAGCGCGGCATCTGCCATCGCCTCCAGGAAATGATTGCGCTCTGTATTCCAGAAGTTTTCCGTTTTTCCCGCGCCGTGAATATATTTCTTTCCGTAGCCGGATGCCACACCAATGGAAAGCTGCTTCAATGCGCCGCCGTAGCCGCCCATAGGATGGCCCTTAAAATGGGAAAGAACCAGCAGACTGTCGTAATGGGTCAAATCCTTGCCCACATAATTTTTCTGAATGATTTTACCGGTGGGAATTTCCAGAACCAAATCCGGACCCTGGGCGTCCAGCAGATCCACCGGGAAAACGGTGCTCCATCCGTGCTTTTTCAAGGTTGCGGTGTGCCGGGCGGTAGTATCCCGACCGCCTTTATAAGCGGTATTGCACTCGACGATGGTACCGCCCACAAAGTCCACCATAGGTTTCCAAAAGTCCGGCCGCAGGAAATTCTGATTGCCCGGCTCACCGGAATGAACTTTCACGGCCACGTTGCCGGGGAGCGTTTTTCCCAGAAGCTGATACAACTGCAAAACGGCTTCCGGCGTAATCGACCGGGTGAAATAAACTCTGGACTTCATAAGGATACCCCTTTCCTGTTTCTTCCCATTCATTTTATCGTAAGATTATCTTTCCTGCAACTAAAATTTGATGGATAAGTCCCAAACTCTGCCCGTAAACTATCCCGGGAGGGATAATTTATGGATATCAAATGGAAACGATTGCTTGTATGCCTTGCCATTCCCCTTGCAGTGGGCGGACTGGCATCCTTACTCAGCGGCGGCATGGGGGACTACCGCCAGCTGGAACAGCCGCCCCTGTCACCGCATCCGTGGGTGTTTCCCGTGGTGTGGACGGCGCTGTATTTGCTGATGGGCTACGCATCTTATCGGGTGCTGGAATCGGGGAAGTCGGAGATGATCATTCGGCGGGCGCTGATATTTTACGGCGCGCAGTTGTTTTTCAATTTCCTGTGGCCTATTGTGTTTTTCGGATTTGATTGGTATTTGGGGGCATTTGTTGTCCTGCTGATATTATGGGTTCTGATTTTGCAAACCATGCGGCTGTTTTCCCGAATTGACGAAAAAGCCGGAGATTTGCTGATTCCTTACCTGTTGTGGGTCACATTTGCGGGATATTTGAATTTTGGCGTGTATATTTTAAATTGACTCTTTCCAAATTCTGAAAATATGGTATACTAATACTATCCCAATCACACAAAGGAGAATTGACTATGTCTACAAAATATGCAGGCACCCAGACCGAAAAAAATCTGATGGCCGCCTTTGCTGGTGAGTCTGAGGCAAGAAACAAGTACACCTACTTCGCGTCCAAAGCCAAGAAGGAAGGCTACGAGCAGATTGCCGCTCTGTTCCTGGCTACTGCAGACAACGAGAAGGAGCACGCTAAGCTGTGGTTTAAGGAGCTGAACGGCATTGGCGATACCGCGCAGAATCTGGTCAGCGCCGCCAATGGCGAAAATTACGAGTGGACGGATATGTACGCCGGCTTTGCCAAAACAGCAGAAGAGGAAGGTTTCCCCGAACTGGCAAAGAAGTTCCGCCTGGTTGCCGATGTGGAGAAGCATCACGAAGAGCGCTACCGCGCGCTGCTGAAGAATGTGGAAACCGCGCAGGTCTTTGAAAAGAGTGAAGTGAAGGTGTGGGAGTGCCGCAACTGCGGCCACATTATGGTCGGCACAAAGGCGCCCGATGTCTGCCCCACCTGCGACCATCCTCAGAGCTATTTCCAGATTCACGCAGAGAACTATTAAGAACAGATTCCGGCCTTGCAGAACAACGCAAAAGCGTCACAGATTTTACAATCTGTGACGCTTTTTTTTGTTGTCAGAAAGTATACTCGCCGGGGTGTAGCCTGTCCGGTCAGGCCAGATAAATTGCCTTGCAGGCCAGCATAGTCATATAGCAGTCCAGCTTGCTCACCAGTTCCATAGGCGCGTGCATGCACAGCACGGGAACGCCTGCGTCTACGGTGACAATATTGCGGTTTGCCATATATGCGGCAACGGTACCGCCGCCGCCCTGGTCTACCTTGCCCAGGGTAGCAATCTGCCACAGAACGCCGGCTTCATCCAAAGTCTTGCGGATATGGCCCATAGCTTCGGCAGAGGCATCGGATGCGCCGCCTTTGCCCCGGGAACCGGTATACTTACAGATGGCGACGCCGTAATTCAGACGGCTGTTATTCCGCCGGTCGCAGGTTTCGGGGAAGTTGGGGTCGTAGGCGTTGGAAACGTCGGCGGACAGGCAGAAGGAATTTTCGTAGCACCGGTTCAGATTTGCGCCGGTGGCATCGCACAGATCCTGCATAAAGGTATCAAATGCGTAGCACTGCATACCGGAGATGCCCACAGAACCGATTTCTTCCTTGTCGGCCAGTACGCACACGGCGGTGTGGGTGGGAATCCCCATATCCAGCAGAGGCTCGATTTCCGCGTAGGAACATACCCGGTCGTCGTGACCGTATGCGCCCAGCAGGCTCCGATCCAGACCCACCTCGCGGCACTTGCCGGCAGGCACGATGGTCAGCTCAGCAGTGAGGAAGTCGGCCTCAATCAGGCCGTATTTTTCGTTGAGCAGCTTCATAATATTCAGCTTGACCATATCTGCGCCTTCGCCTTCCAGAGGCTCGGTGCCCAGAATCACGTTCAGCTGTTCACCCACAATGCCTTCGGCCAGAGGCTTCTTCATCTGGTCGGCAGACAGGTGGATCAGCAGGTCGGAAACCACCAGAACAGGATCGGTATCCTCTTCGCCCACGGTCACGGTAATGACAGAGCCGTCCTTGCGATACACAACGCCGTGCAGAGCCAGAGGAACGGTGGGCCACTGATACTTCTTAATGCCGCCGTAATAATGGGTTTTGAAATAAGCAATCTCGGAATCCTCGTACAGGGGGTTGGGTTTCAGGTCCATACGGGGAGAATCCACGTGGGCGGCGCAAATGTTTGCGCCCTCATTCAGCGACTTGCTGCCGATAACGGCCAAAATAATGCTCTTATCCCGATTGTTTTTATAAACCTTGTCACCGGGTTGCAGCTTCTGGCCGGGGACGATAGCCTTGAAACCGTGCTGCTCTGCCACGGCGGCGGTCCAGGCGGTGGCTTCCCGCTCGGTTTTGCAGGCATCCATAAAGGCGGAATAACGCTTGCAGTAAGCTTCCATTTCGGCCCGCTGCTCGGGCGTTAACGTGGCATAGCCATTCTTCGGCGCGCTCAGCAAAGCATCGCGCAGTTCTTCGTTGGTCATAGTGAATTGCTCCTTCCTGTATGTCAGCATCCGCAGGATGCCATTTTTATGTTTTTATTATACCCAGTCCGCTAAAAAACGCAAGGCATTTTTCCCGAAACTGCGCCGCAGTACCGTCGTTGTAAAGGGTATGGTCGCAAAGGGCTGCAAACTCGGCTTGCGGTCTTTGGGCGGCAATCCGGTTCTGGGCATAATCTTCCGGAATATTATCCCGGGCGACCAGCCGCGCCACACGGGTGTGCTCCGGCGCAGTTACCGCCACGGTAACATCACAAAGGCTTGCCAAATCTCCCTCGAAAAGACCGATGGCATCAATGGCGGCAGGCGTTGTATCCGCCGACAAAATTTCCAGCACCTTCTGCTTTACGGCGCGGTGGGTAATTTGGTTCAGAGTCTGCAGGGCCGCCGGTGAGGCAAAAACAATGCTGCCCAGTTTTTTTCGGTTCAGGATGCCGTTTTCCACTGTGCCGGGAAATTGTTTATCAATGGCGGCAAGCAGGCTGACGTCCTCCTGTAAAAGACGGTGATAAATGGCATCACAGTCCAGAACTCTGCCTCCCAATTCCCGAAAAGCGTCCAGCGCGGTGGTTTTTCCGCAACCGGTACCGCCGGTAATTCCCACAATCATAGATTTGCCTCCGCATCAATGATATGAAATGCAGCCGCTTTTCTCAGCCGGTTTTGCACGGCGTAGGCCATTCCGCCGCCCTCCGGACACCGGGCGTAGACCTTTTGAACGGATGGGTCATCCAACTCCCGCAAGGCGGCAAACAGACCGGCGGAAAGGGTGGCTACATCGGCTTCCTGACCGTATGACAGGGGATTGCATCCGGTGTAAAGGGGAAGTTCTTCCTCAAAGCACAGCACCCGGTCGCCGGCTTGATAATGGCGCGCAATATAGCTTGCCGCCGCCTCCCGGCTGCCTGCTACGATGATTACCTGACAGGCAGGGGCATAGTGGCGGTATTTCATACCCGGCGCCTTGACGACCGCATCCCGGTCGACTTGCGCGGTCACCGCTTTATCCACCACTAGATCTCCCAGGATCTGAGTCAGCGCTTCGGCAGTGACACCGCCGGGACGCAAAAGACGCGGCCTGTCCTCCGTCAAATCCACGATGGTGGATTCTACGCCAACCCGGCAAGGTCCGCCGTCAATGACCGCGTCAATATTGCCGTCGTGATCGTGAAGCACGTGCTGGGCTGTGGTGGTGGAGGGCTTTCCGGATTTATTGGCAGAGGGCGCGGCAATGGGCACGCCGGCCAACCGGATTACCTCCCTGGTAACGGCGTTGTCCGGACACCGGACAGCTACGGTGCTCAGTCCTGCGGTGGTGCATCTGGGCACATTGTCCCGGGCGTGCAGCACAAGGGTCAGCGGGCCGGGCCAGAAGGATTCTGCCAGACGGTAGGCCTCTGGAGGGATATTGCAGCAAAATTGTTCCGCCTGGGCCATTCCGGTTACGTGCAGAATCAGAGGGTTGTCCTGCGGGCGGCCTTTTGCGGTAAAAATCTTTGCCACCGCTTCCGGGTCAAGGCCGTTTGCGCCCAAACCGTACACGGTCTCCGTTGGCAGAGCGACCAGTCCGCCGGCGCGGATGATTTCCGCCGCTGCGGCTGCCGTATTCGGTTCGTTGGCCTGTAAAACCAGGGTGTTCATTCTTCTTTCCTCCGGAATCTTGGCATTTTCCCTATCATAGCACATTCTTCCCTTAATTTCCACCGTAATTTGCGCAGTAAGTGGAAATGCCTTGCAAAGCAAGATTTTCCACACTCTTGATGGATCGCTTTGGGAGCGTCGGACAATCCTCAATAGATGCAACCGCCAAACGCCAAAATCAAGTCGGATCGTAGCCA
>JAZUOF010000081.1:0-1775 GCA_045604565.1 Faecousia sp. | reverse complement strand
TTCAATAGGGATTTTGCAGTTGTTGGTTGCCATGTCGTTCAGAATCCTAGAGGCCATATACCAGTCGACTGCGGAACGCCTCTCGTCCGGGACAAAATACAATATTTCGGTTCCGTTATAAATTTCGAAATTTTCACCAGCGCCAAACAGGAGTCGGTATACACGCTGAATAGTAAAGTGAATGTCATACGGCTGTTCATCTCTGGTGCCCACGTATGTAAGTCCGTTGCGGTCGAGGGTGCATACCCCCCGGCCGGAGAAGCGGGTCAAGGTTTTTCCGTCAGAAGAAGGTAAGCGCAATTCCACTGCGGAAGACAGAGAATAGTCCGGGTTTTCTTCAATTTCTCGCTTTACGACCTCTGTTTGCCAATCGTACCACTGAGCAAAATTCTTAAAACAAAAGTCGGGGTCAAACTGGTATCTGCTATCCAAAGAGGTGAGTTTGCCGCACTCCTGGCAGAAAATATCCTTTTTGCTGGTGGTAATGGTGTGCTTTTGTTTGCAGATCGGACAGATTACCAAAATGTTTTCCAGTCCCTCTGCGAGACGGCTGGAATGATACTCAATGTCCGGCTTGGTGTTCAGCCATTCAAATTCGTCGTAATAAAGGCGATCCTCGACGCCTTTTTGGATTTCCTCCGCAGACAGATTTTCCAGATCTGCAGGGGTGAACAGAAGATCCAGTTCGGCCTCCACAAGGGCACCACGGCGAAGCCCGTTGCCCCACTTTGGCTTTGCGAGGTAGTCGCCGTTGATTTTAATGGTATATACCGGTACGGCAGATTTTTTCAGGAAAGAGTAGGTGCCGGGCTGAATATCCTCAAACCGACCTACGGTGGACAGTCTCGCCTCAGGCATCATAGTCAGAACGCCGCCGTTGCGCAGGACTTTTAAGCAATTCTTGGTGCTTTCCATATCGGTGGCAAACATACTCTTGGGGAAACCACCCAAGGTGTGCAGTAAGTATGCCAGCCACTTGTGATAAAAGTAAAGGCGGGCAATGACAAAGTGGGGGGAGCTGTGGCGCAAAAGACTGCCGGCATATATAAAATCATAAAACGAGCCGTGGTTGCACAGAACAATGGCGGGCCCAGTGGGGGGAGTATCGCATTTGCTGGTGAACGACATGCGCACTCCGGACAAGGTAAGATACGCCTGCACAGCGAAGCACAGAAGGGAATACAGAACACGATTGCCTTCCCTTACCTTGATTGGTAGTTGATTCTTTAACATAATATTACCTGCCAATTCAATGGTCTGATATGGTATATCATATCACGAATTTTGTGTTCTGCAAACAGAAGTTGGCCATATTTTTGCAAAAATCGACATGGCAAAAAAATTAAAGATCTCGTAAAAAAAGGGAATGCGCGACCGGTTTCCCGGCCGCGCATTGCCTTTGGTTCATTCAAATAGGACCCAGATAGACGACGCCATCAATTTGACGCAGGTTTTCCAGGATATCATCTCGAGTGGTTTTCTTCTGGGCTTTCACCGAGGCAACCAGTGAGCGCAAACCGTTGTCTGCGGAATACTCCCGATCCAGCTGGATAGACTCGATATCAACACCCAGGTTGCGCACGCTGCGGACGAACTGACCGATGCTGACGGAGTTATCCAGCTCTGCATAAATTTCAAAAGTTTGATTTGCCCGATGGATGTGTTGATCCAGGTTGCGTACAGCAGTCAGGGTCAGGAAGATCAATACGCTGCCCACGATTGCTGCTTCGTAAAAACCGATTCCTACTGCCAATCCTACAGCGGCGGCAGCCCAC
>JAZUOF010000080.1:0-17533 GCA_045604565.1 Faecousia sp. | reverse complement strand
AGCTTCACGGAACTGCTGAAAACGGCCCACTGCGGTCAATTCTCCGTCAACATCTCCAAGCCTGGCATTACCAAAGGCCAGCACTGGCACCACAGCAAGTGGGAATTCTTTATGGTAGTCAGCGGCAAAGGCTTGATTCAGCAGAGAAAAATCGGCACACAGGAAGTGCTGGATTTCTATGTAAGCGGCGAAAAAATCCAGGCGGTGCACATGCTGCCGGGATACACCCATAACATTATCAACCTGTCCGACACAGAGGATTTGGTAACCGTTATGTGGGCAAACGAACTCTTTGACCCCAACCATCCGGACACGTATTTCGAGCCTGTATAAGTCCGGTTTCGGGAACAGCCAAAGACAAGAGAGGTAACAATATGCGCAAAGAAAGAAGCGGAAAAGTCCAGGAGACCCTGCGCGCGATAAAATTCACCTTATTTTCCATTAGCGCCGGCATAATCCAAATCGGTTTGTATACCCTGCTGCATGAACTTCTGCACTGGGAAGAATGGGTATCCTATCTGATTGCGCTGGTGGCTTCGGTGGTGTGGAATTTCACCTTCAACCGCCGGTTTACCTTCCAGTCAGCCGCCAATGTGCCGGTGGCAATGCTGAAGGTGCTTGCCTATTACGCAGTCTTTACTCCTTTGTCAGTCACACTGGAATGGTGGCTGACAGAGCAGCTGGGCTGGAACGGCTATCTGGTTACCGCGATGAATATGATTTTGAATTTTGTGACAGAGTACCTGTATCAGCGGTTCTATGTGTTCGGAAAGAGCCTTGATACCAGGCCTGCAAAGGAGCCCGACCATGTTTGATTACCAGCATCCTTCTGTCCGGTTTACCGGACGATGGGCGCAGTATTGCAAGACAATGACCGCCACGGCTCCCGGGTCTTATTTGGAAATCGCTTTCACAGGCGACTGGATTCGTCTGCATTTTGACATTTCCGAAAATGAGCATCCCCGTCCTCATCTGTGGCTGCAGCTGGACAACGGCTGCAAAACGGAGGCGCCTGTGGACCGGTGGCTGCGTATGGAGTGCCCAATGGGCGAGCATACTCTGAAGGTGATCTTCAAAGGGGGAAAGGAGCTTCAGTCCCGATTTACGCCGCCTCTGGTAGGAAAGGTGTCTTTTTTGGGATATGAGGCAGACGGAGCAGGCGCTCTGACTCCCGATCACCGAAAAACCGTGGAATTTGTGGGCGACAGCATCACTGAGGGAGTACTCATTGATGACCATTTGGCCCTGCCTGACATAGACGAGCGGGAAAACCGCCAATATCAGGACGATGTGACCGCGGGCTATGCCTGGCTGACAGCCGAAAAGCTGAACCTGCGCCCTATCTTTATGGGATACGGTGCGGTGGGCGTGAGCAAAAGCGGCAACGGCGGCGTACCTAAAGCGGCGGAGGCATACCCCTGGTGTTTTGCGGGAGCGCCGATTACCCATCGCCCGGACTATATCGTCATTAACCACGGCACCAATGACCGGGGGAACGGCCCGGTACGGTTCGTGGAGGAATACGGGAAATTGCTGGACGTAATTTGCGCCCTTCAGCCCCAGGCGACCATATTCTGCCTGTCACCGTTCTGCGGCGCATACGCCCGGGAATTGAAGACACTGGTGGAAGAATATCAGCAAAAGAGCCAACGGGATATTCGGTATATCTGCGGCGCAAACTGGATCTGTCCTGACCCAATCCATCCCCGGCGGGAAGCCCACCGAATTGCCGCCGAACACTTAACCGAGCAAATCCGGACAAACCTGCCGGAGCGTTAAAAACGCCACGCCCCAAACTACCAAAATCCGCAATACGTTGAATTTTGGCAAATCGTTGCATATTCAACCCATTCCAAGCCAAATGGCATGGAATGGGTTGCTCTTTTCTCACAAATTTTTGTTGTTATGGTAACAAAAAAACGCGCTTTTTCAGAATAATGCACAATTCCGTGATGCCGCCGGTTTTTGTTATTGACGAAAGGGAGAAAGAGGCGTATATTTAGTATAGGAATAATATCGGCGACTATATGTTTTCGAAGTATGGTTGACGGTATCCGGGGCGGAAGGCAGAGCTTCCGGCAGGAAGAATTTCGTCCCAAGAATATCAAATCTCCTTTTGGCACAAAAGGAAAATGGAGGTAACGAAATGCAAGTTTTCAAGAAACTCTTTGCAGCCTTCCTTGCGCTTGCCTTAATTCTGGCCTGCGCGCCTGCAGTATCCCTGCATGCGGAAGCTGCAACCAGCACGACCACACAGAAACAACTGTGGGACGTGAGCGATGCAACCAGTGGTACAACCATCGGAAGCACGACTACCGATGCGAACAAGCATGATGGCGTTGGTGCGGTTACCGCTACCGGCGGTTTCCAAAATTCCCAAGCCTATGCATACAGACTGACCAGTGTTGTCAGCGGCAAGACCACATCTGAAGATGTCAGCCTGACACTCTCCAGCTACGGTAATTTCGCGGATAATCAGATCACGTCTGCAGACCAGATTCTTTGGTTTTACGTACGTTCCGGACTGTCAACAGACGTAAGACTTTATGTTGCGGTGAACGGTTATGCTCTCCGGGGATACAGCGCAGACACCACGCTCAGTGGCAGCACGCAGGTACCGGAAACTGACGAACACTGCCTGTCTATTTACACAATCGTGGAAGATAGCAATGGCGAGGCAGCGATAGCAGAATTGCCCTATCAGATCAGCGATGTGGACACAAATGGCGATACTGACGGGGTAGAAGGCATTTCTTTCCTGCATTATACCTCTGCCACCAACCAGAACAGCAATGCTCGTGTGAAAATCAGCGCAGGCTGGTCCGGCTGGGTGGGCGTACCGATTCATGTTCTTCATAACAGCGCCACCAAATACCTTGCGGTAGGCGACGCTCTGACAACCCTGAAGCTGGCTCTTTACCGGAACAACTCGCAGGATACGGCGTCTGGCAACTGGACCGCAAATGAAGAGGTCTATTATGACGAATTCTGGCTGACGGATGCCGGAACGATGCCCAATTACACCAGCGAGGAACTGCTGTCTGATGGCAGCTCCTCCGGCACTACCGTAGCTTTCAAGCTGAATGCCCGTTATCAGGACGGCATGATCTTCCAGCAGAATGAGGACTGGATGGTCCACGGTACCGGCACTGCCGGGGAAACCGTTACGGTGAACCTGGCCAATGGCAGCACCACGGTGCAGACCAAGACCGCTACCGTTACCAGCGATAACACCTGGAGTGTAACCATGTCTCCCGTAGCCGGCTCCTATACATACTACACCCTGACCGCTGCCTGCGGCAGCACCACCAAGACCGTGAACAATGTAGCCTTTGGCGAAGTTTGGGTCACCGGCGGTCAGTCCAACATGTTCTATAAGATTTCCCACACGGATGCAACCGATATGTTCGGCTCTCAGACGGACGTAGCGGAGCTGAAGACATACCTGGAAACAAATACCGATGCTGCCAAGGCTATCCGCATGTACTATGTGGTTTCCCCCACCTCCTCCGACACGGAGTTTACTGAGGTAGTGGGCGAATGGCATACTGCCGAAAGCTGGGACAGTGTTTACTCTACTTCTGCAGTGGCTATGCACTATGCCAAGAAGCTGCAGGCTGAGCTGGATGTGCCCGTAGGTGTTGTGGTTGCTGCCCGCGGCGGCACCAGCATCGGCACCTGGACGGATGCAGACGTAGCCAAGAACTACCCCGAGTTCCTTAACACAATGAACCTGCTGGGTTACCCCACCGATGATAGCCATCAATATAAGTCCTATGGTTACTACAATGCCCACGTAGCTCCCTGGCAGGGCTACAACGTGGCAGGTCTTCTGTGGTACCAGGGCGAACAGGACCGTTTCTATCCTGTGATGCAGGAGCAGGGCTTCGAGGCTATGGTAGAGAGCTTCAGCAGAACCTTTACCACCGACTACGCCTCCAGCGGCCTGATGGACGTGATTGCCATCCAGATTGCTCCTTTCTTTGGCTATGCCAGCAGCCCCGACAATGACTTGATTACCAACTCCACCCTGAACGCAGCAATGCGCGCCGGCGCTGCAAGAGTGCAGGCGAAGGGCGGTAACGTGGTTGTAATGCCCATTTACGATCTGCCTACCGTAGCGGACGATCATCATCCTCTGAACAAGGAAGATGTGGCTACCCGTTTGCTGCAGGTATCTAAGGAGACCTATTATGACGCGGTCGCGGACAACGAAAGCTATTCCGGACCTGCTCCTGTTTCCTACGAGATTGGCGATGGCGTTGTAACCATCACCTTCGACCAGGATATCCAGTTTATCCCGCTGACTGCGGAAAACAACGAGCGTATGCTGCTTAATACAACCTTCACACTGCCCGAAGCAAGCGAGATGTATGCCACTGACCTTAACGGCTTTGGCGTATGGACCGAGAGAAGCTATGTTAGCGCCGACGCAGTGATTGTTGGGAAGAATCAGGTTCAGGTAACCATTCCCGACGGCGTAAACAACTTTGCGGGAATTACCTATGCTTACGGCCTGGAAGTCCTGTCCGGCAACCTGTACGATATGGATGGACTGCCCGCTCTGCCCTTCGTGCTTGCCAACGAAGATTATAACCACCGCGTCCAGCTGTGGAGCGCCGATGAAGTGGAAGCTACCGTCATTGTAGAGGAAAATGCCAGCAGCGGCAGAAATACCTCCAAGATCAGCATTGCAGATGCTGTGGGCTTTGCCGGCTCTCAGGGTCTGAAGTATGAGCTGGTTTCCAAGGGTAATGAGCGCACCCATACCTGGAATTGCTCCACCATCGGAGACTACGGCTTCAAAACGCAAGTGATGGTCACTGCTGAGGACGACATTTTGTGGTTCTGGGCAAGCGCCAACTATTCTACTCTGCAGAGTTTGCAGTTCTTTGTGAACAGTCAAACCATCCTGCATGATGAGGATGCTTACATTTACACTTTGAAGAGCGGTACGGATGGAACCCCTGCTCTGACTAAAATTACCTACGGCGGCACGGACAGTGTAGCCGGTATCGATCTGCTCAAGCACAGCTCCAATCAGGCTAAGATTCAGATGGAGCCTGGCTGGTCTGGCTGGATCGGTATCCCTGCCAACCAGTTCGGTGTGAAGGCGGCAGGAGTGGGCAGCACCATTGAGAAGATTAGTGTTTTGCTGCTGCAGAAGACCTCGGCAGATACCAATCTGGATAATCAGGTAATTGGTGACAATGTGGTTCTGGATGAATTCTGGCTGACCTCTGCCGGTAAGTACCCCAACCTGGCGAATATGGTACCCCTGCAGGCCAACATCTGGAATGTGGAGGACGAGGACCTGCAGGAAGGCACCGATTTGGGCCTGGCCGGCTCCAGTTCCGACAGAGATACGGTTTCCACACTGATTGCCGAAGGTGAGGGCGTTGGCGACAGCAAGGCGCTGGCCAATATCTTCACAACAGCGATAAAGAGCAATTCCAACAACGTATCTCTGTCTCCCGACAGTCTGAGTAGCTACGGCTATATCGATGCTCCTATTCAGGATTCCAGCAATGTGCTGTGGTTCTGGGTTGACAGCGACCTGGATGATGACCGTCTGCTGCACCTGCAGCTGAACGGTACTGACAACTACCTTGGACCGAACTTCATCTATACCATTGTGGATGAAAACGGCGCACCCACCAGAAAGACTGTTAACTATGACGAAGAAGCTCTGCTGTCTGGCGACGGTCTTGCGCTGGTTGCCTCTGCGGGCAAGGGCGGCGCGGCGGATTCCAACTATGCCCGTATCCGTCTGGATGCCGGCTGGTGCGGCTGGATTGGCGTTCCTGTTGCAAACTTCACCGGAATCGGTGGAGCTACCGCAGCGCCCACCGGCAACATCTCCAACATTACCTTCCGCCTGGCTGGCGGTGTGGATGAGGGAATCCTGAACGAAGCCGTTTACTTTGACGAGTTCTGGCTGACCGAAGCAGACCTGCTTCCCAACCTGAGCAATGAAGATTTGCTGTACGTAAGCGATGAAGCGCGTCAGATTTCCCTGCTTGACTTCGAGGATGTGGAAGTCGGAACGACCTATACTCCCACCGGTTCTACCAGCTCTTACGGTACAGTCAGCGCAACCGTGAGCGGCACCAAGGGCGTTAAGGATTCCAACGCATTTGCTTACTCCATTACCGATGCAGCGCAGAACAACAGCCAGAATGTGACCTTTACCGACGATCACCTTGCGGATAACCTTGCCAAGAGAAAGGACATTTTGTGGTTCTGGGTGAACTCCGACCTGTCCGGCGAGCGTCTGATTCACGTTCAGGTGAACGGAAATAATATGGCAAAGGCTGGCGTGTACACCATTAAGGCAAATGCTTCCGGCGAGCCTGAGATGGTATCCATCAATTATGCAGGCGCCAACACCGCCGCAACCTCCATGGCCCCTGTCAACTATGTATGGGGCAGCGATACCGGCAGTGGCAACTATGCCCGTATTAAAGTGCCTTCCGGCTGGTCCGGCTGGGTAGGCATCCCGGTTGCCAACTTCGGCATTACCTATGACGCAATTACCAGCATCGCGCTCCGCGCTTATGCGCAGGTTCAACATGCGCCCATTAATGCCGGCGAAACCGTATACTTCGACGAGTTCTGGCTGACCAGCGAGGGCCTGATGCCTGACCTGACCGATGAAGAACTGCTGTATAAGGATATGGCTGAGCTGAAGTTCAGCAGCAGCTCCCTGACTATCGAGGATGGCGCTTCTGTAAACTTCAAGGCAGACGCCTCTTTGTTCACCACCGGCGGCTACACCAATCCTTATGCGGTGTTTGAGCTGAACGGCATTACAACTACCGTGGATACCTACACCGTCAAGGACGGCAAGTACGTATTCCAGCTGAACAATATCCGTCCGGACTGGATGGGTGATGAAATCACTGCAACGCTGTATGCTACTAACGATGGCGAAAAATACGAGAGCGTAGAAGCTACTTACAGCGTAGCAGAATACTGCTACAATATGCTGAACCAAGGCTATGCGGACGGCGCTGCCGAGGATGCTTTTGCCACGTTGCTGGTAGATATTCTCCGCTACGGCGCAGCGGCGCAGGTCTACACCGGCTACAAGACCGATGCTCTGGTAACCGATGACCTGGCAGGCACAGCCTGGGAAGGCTGGGGAACAAACACTGACCGCGCTTTGACCAACGTTCTGGCGGTTGCGGACGATGTGGAAGACCCGGCAGTCATCTGGAAGAGCACCGCCCTGTACCTGCGTGAAACTGCCCGTATTCGTCTGCGTGTTACCACCGAGCTGACAGAGGGAATGACTCTGAAGGGCTTTGTAGGCGGTACCGAGTTTGTTTCCGTAGACTTTGAGGACTTCGTGGTCGCGGAAGACGGCTACTACGTATTTGTAGACGGACTGGTTGCCTCCAATATGGATCTGGCGGTAGACTATGCTATCTACGTAGGCGACGAGCAGGTCAGCAAGACTCTGACGTACAGCGTAGAATCCTACGCAGCCAAGGCGGTAGCGGACAATACCGATGCCAACCTGGTTGCCCTGATGAAGGCAATGATGCGCTACAGCGATGCTGCCGGCGCCTACGCTGGAGAATAAGGAGGAATCAGCTATGAATGAAATTTACACCACGCCTCTTGCAGAGACCTATTATCCCAATCCCTACAGCTCCGGCATAAGCGGTGTTCCCACGCCGGATCAGGATATTGACGGCTAAATCAAGCAAATCTTAATTCTATAAAAAGCCTGCCCGAAAGCAATTTCGGGCGTCCTTTTTGTAAGAGAAAACCACCGGAAGTGCCGGTGGTTCCAAAAAGCTTTAGCTATGCCCAGTCCCGCCGCAGCGGCCAGCCTCCCTCTGATGAGGGAGGTGGATTCGCCGTTAGGCGAAGACGGAGGGAGAGAAACAAGTAGCGCAAATTCTCTCCCCCAGTCTTTAGCTTCGCAAAAGCCAGACCCCTCGTCAGAGGGGGCCTTCGGCGCGTACCGAACCGCATCTGCGGTGGTAGGGCACTACACGCAAGCGAAAGATAATTCGCTGAGCCTATAGGCTCGGCTAGTAATAGGCCCTAAGGGGGCCTGTGCATAACACCGGCACGGCCGGTGGTGATGATTTATTGACCCATCAAAATTTTGGCAAGCTCGGAATCCCGGTCTAAGATAACGGTTTTGCTGTCACCGGTCAGACTCTGCTTCAGAGCGTCCAAAGCCAAAGTGAATTCGTAGAATTCCTTTTTGTCGGCAGTGTCATAGGCTTCTGCCAAAAGACGCATATATTCTGCCTCGCCCATAGCCTCCAGCTGAGCCGCTTCCGCCTGGGCGTTGGAAATGGTGATGTTCACCTGCTTATCCACGCTGTTGCGAATGACAGAGGCTTCATAATTACCGTCAGCGGTGTACTTCTCCGCCATCTGATTTCTTTCGGAAATCATACGGGCATAAACCGCATTCAGGTTGGAATCCGGAAGGTCAAACTGCTTGATTTTTACGTCTTCCACATGGATGCCGTATTCTTTTGCCTTTTCATCTACGGTAACGGCGATGCCCTCGTAAATTTCGTTACGCTCCGCGCCGTCATTCATATTGATAATATCCGCCTGAGCCAATGTACCCATGGCATTCTTCATAGCGGTATAGGTAATGGCGTTCAGCCGGGACTCCGCCTCGGCGGTGGTACCTACGCCCCGATAGAACAGCTGAGGATCGGAAATGCTCCATAGAATATAGCAGTCCACAGTCATATTTTGCTTATCAGAGGTCAGCACCTCGGAAGGCGGGATATCGTAAAGCATGGAAGCCTTGGAAAAGTACTTTACTTCATCCACAAAGGGAATTTTGAAATGCAGACCGGCGTTGCTCTGCGTATCCACAATCTCTGAGAAACGGAAAACACAGGCGTACTGATTTTCCTGCACCGTGTAGAAAGAATTGGCTGCCACAATCACCAATAGCAACACAATTACGGCGATGATAATACCTTTTTTCATAGCTTAGTTACCTCCTACCAGAGATTCCAGAGGAAGCAGCATATCCAAATTCTGGCCGTTGCCGGTGTTGATATATACGGTTACACCGGGCAAAATTTGGGAAATGGCTTCGTAATACATACGGGAACGGGTAATATCGGGATTTTGCGCGTATTCCGAGTACATCGCCTCAAACATCGCCACCTGCTCCAGCGCTTCATTGATACGCTTCTGCTTCAAATACTCCGCATTTTGCAGCAGCTTGTCAGCCTGCGCCTCAGCCTCGGGGATTTTGGCGTTTTCATAGGCTTTTGCCTCGTTAAAAATGGCCTCTGCCTGCTGTTTTGCGGTTTCCACCGCCTTGAATGCCTCAATAACATCCTTGGTGGGAGGCTCGGAATCCTGAATCCGCACATCAATCAGCGTTAATCCGATGTCGTAATCTGCCAGAATGTCCGATACCAGCTCCCAAACCTGCATCTGAATGTTTTCCTTGCCGTCGGTCAGCACGCTGTCTACGGTGGAAGAGCCCACCACGTTCCGCACCTGGCTTTGAATCAGATTTTTCAGAATCAACTCCGGATTGTCCGAAGAGTACAGATACTGCACCGGATCGGTGATTTTGTACTCCACGAAGAAGTCTACATTTACAATATTGTAGTCGCCGGTAATCATCGTGCTTTCGTTGGGGACGGAAACGGTTGAGCCATCGGGAAGGGTGGTGTAACCCAGCTCGATTTTCTGATAGACATTCACATCTACCTTATGTACCTGCTGAATCCCAAAAGGCAGTTTAAAATGCAGACCGGGGTCTGTCACATCCGTGACCCGGCCGAAGGTGGTCACCACAGCCTGCTGCTTGTCGTCCACGGTGTAGAAGCAGGTCAGCACGCAAATCAATACAACCAGGGCAATCACACCCAATAGAATTTTCTTGCCGTGCTGCTTCCAATCCGCAGGATCCCACTTATTTTTGGTGGGAGACCAATGATATGTGCTCATAAGCTATTCTCCTTTACAATTTTCCAGCATTTCTTCTGCCGCCTGCCGCATACGCGCCGCCAGCCAGGCGGTGAGCATAATCCGCAAAGCCAGTTTGACCCGTTCCTTTGCTCCGGGCACAGGTTCGGAATAATCCTTCAGCGCCTCCTCCAACAAATCGTCGGGGTTTTGCGCGCTGTAAATCTCTTTTGCCTGCACTGCCAGACGGACGAACAGAAAATAAAGCTGTGTGTCGTCAATTATGTCGTCGCTCTCGTCATCCAAATGCCCGTTAATGTATCCAAGCAGACCGCAAATCTGGTCCATGCGAAGGATGCTTTTCAGCATGTTGATGTTGAGAATCCGGCATAACTGACGCAGGGAATACCGTTTTTTTACCGGGGCGGTAAGAAACCCCCGTTTTACCCAGTTTTGGATGGTGTACGGCTCCAGGCCGGTTACCCCTGCTACCTGACTGAGTACAATGCCGCCGCCCAGGAACATAGAACCCAGCTGTTCCTGAACGTGGTCGGCGTTATCCCGTTGCGTTTGCAAAACAGTTCCGGGAATGGTCCATTTCATAGGGAAGGTCACCTCCGAATCTTATGGTATCTTTATGATACAATATGGTCAGATGATTGTCAATAGTGATTTTGTGACTATTTTGTAAATTTGTCAATGTATGGAAAAAGCAAAAATCCACGGCAATTCCCGGCGGAAGCGTGTTTTTTCTCTTTACGAATGGGAAAAAGTGTATTATAATAGTACAAGTTTATTTCAGGAGGGGGCGTAGAAGGATGTATTGTCTGAAATGCGGCAAGGAAACCGGCTCGGAGCGGGTATTCTGCGACAGCTGTTTGGAATCTATGGAAAAGTATCCGGTAAAACCCGGTATACACATTCACCTTCCCAATCGCCCCGCCTTTGTCCAGCGGAAAACCGTTCGCCGGCGTATGCCCACTCCGGAAGAACGGGTGGTACGCCAGCGCCGGGTCATTCGGGTGCTGTCCCTTTGCCTGGCTACGGTATCGGTTTTGCTGATTTTGTGCGCTGTGGCGCTTTTTACGTAGAATTCCCAAATTTCTGCGCCAATCCACACTTCCGGCGCGACAGAGCTATAAAGTGATTGTTTCACGTGAAACATTTGAAAATCTGTTGTTTCACGTGAAACACAGAAGAAAGGAGATACAGGATGGGACGGATCATCGCAGTGGTCAACCAAAAAGGCGGCGTGGGCAAGACAACCACAGCCGTAAATTTGACAGCCGCCCTGACAGAGACGGGAAAGAAAATTCTCCTGTGCGATTTTGACCCCCAGGCCAACGCCACATCCGGATTGGGCCTGAATAAAAGAAAGCTGCACCATTCGGTGTACGATGTGATTGTGAATCAGGTGCCTGTCCGTGATGCTGTTGTCCATACGGATTACGGCGATGTCCTTCCTTCCACGGCGGATTTGGCGGGCGCGGCGGTGGAATTGCTGAGTATGCCCGAGCCAAACGGACAGCTGCGCCGGGCGCTGCAGGAGATTAAGGAGGAGTACGACGCAATTTTTATTGACTGTCCGCCCTCTTTGGAGCTTTTGACGCTGAATGCCCTGACAGCCGCGGACAGCATTTTGGTGCCTGTCCAGTGCGAATACTATGCATTGGAAGGCCTGACGGACTTGATGAACACTATGCGGATGGTAAAAAAACGCATGAATCCCAATCTGGAGATATTCGGCGTGGCTCTGACCATGTTTGACGGACGGACCAACTTTTCCACCCAGGTGGCGCAGGAAGTGCGCCGGCACTTTTTGGGCAAGGTCTATGCTGCGGTGATTCCCAGAAACGTCCGCCTGGCAGAGGCTCCAAGCCACGGCCTGCCGGTTACGGTGTATGACCGTTCCAGCCGCGGCGCGGCGGCCTATCGGCTTATGGCGGAAGAAATCGCAAAGAAACTGTGAACGAGGTGACGTAATGGCGAATATAAAAGGTTTGGGCAGAGGTCTCGGCGCGCTGATGGGCGATTATATGGACGAAACGCCCCACAGCAAAAGTCCTTATCAGATACTACCTATTTATAAGGTAGAGCCAAATCCCGATCAGCCGCGGCAGGATTTCGATCCGGAAGAGCTGCAGGCGCTGGCGGATTCCATCGCCACCCACGGTGTGGTGCAGCCGCTGACCGTGCGGGAGCTGAGCACCGGATATTATCAGATTATTGCCGGTGAACGTCGCTGGCGGGCGGCAAGAATGGCGGAATTAAAGGAAATTCCCGTAGTCGTCATAGAAGCAGACGACAAAAAGGCTATGGAGCTGGCGCTGATTGAAAATTTACAGAGACAGGACTTGAATCCTGTAGAAGAGGCGCTGGGTTACCAAAGTCTGATGGCAGACTACGGTCTGACCCAGGAAGAGACTGCAAATCGGGTGGGAAAATCCCGTCCTGCAGTGGCCAATGCTCTGCGGCTGCTGTCCCTGAGTCCCCAGGTATTGGAATGGGTACGAAAAGGGGAGTTATCTGCCGGCCATGCCCGGGCAGTGCTGATGCTGAAAGAAGAAAAGGCTCAGCGGGATGCGGCGCAGAAAATCTGCGCTTTGGGTCTTTCCGTCCGGCAGGCAGAGCTGCTGTGTAAAAATCTCACAAGAAAACCGGAGACGCAAAAACCGGCTACCCTGACGGTGGATTATGTGGCAGAGTGTGAAAAAAATCTCAGCAAACAGCTGGGCCGGGGCGTAAAAATCGTCAACGGAAAGCGCAAAGGCCGCTTTGAACTGGAATTTTACGGTCAAGAGGATCTGCAGAAGTGGCTGGATGCCCTGATGACCCTTGGTAAATAACGTGTTTGAATAGGTAAAGGAGAGGTATTATGTTAGATATCAAACGGATTAAGGAGAATCCCGAAGAAGTAAAAGCAGGACTTCGGGCAAAGGAAGTGGACTGCGATGCCATTGTAGACCAGATTCTGGAGCTGGATGTGCAGATCCGCGGACTGAAAACCGCAACCGAAACCAAAACTGCTCAAAAAAACCGACTGGCCAAGGAAAACGGCAAGCTGTTCGGACAGAAAAAGGGCGCGGAAAAGCAGGGTAAGGATACGGCGGAGCTGGATGAGCTGATTGAGAACAATAAAAAAGAGAGCATTCAGCTGGATGCAGACATCGCCGAGGATGCCGCAAGGCTGAAGGAATTGAGCGTGCAGTTCCGTACCGCAATGCTGAGCCTGCCCAACCTGCCTGACGGCGATCTGCTGCCCGGCGGAAAGGAAAACAATGAGCCCTTGCGTTATGTGGGAAAGAAGCCGGAATTCGATTTTGCGCCTAAGCATCACGTGGATTTGTGCCAGGATTTGGGTCTGATTGACTACGAACGGGGCGTAAAACTGGCAGGTGCAGGCAACTGGATGTATACCGGTATGGGCGCCCGTCTGGAATGGGCCCTTCTGAACTACTTTATCGACACCCATACTGCCGACGGTTATGAATTTATTCTGCCGCCCCATATGTTGGAGTACCAGTGCGGCGAAACAGCCGGACAGTTCCCCAAGTTTGCCGATGAGGTCTACAAAATTGCCAACCCCACCGACGACCGCGTCCACTATATGCTGCCTACCGCGGAAGCGGCGCTTTGCAGCGTATATCGGGATGAGATTTTGAGCGAAGCCGACCTGCCCAAGAAATTCTTCGCCTATACACCCTGTTTCCGCCGTGAGGCAGGCTCTCACCGGGCAGATGAGCGGGGAATGGTGCGCGGCCACCAGTTCAATAAGGTGGAAATGTTCCAGTTCACCCGTCCTGAGGATTCCGATGCCGCCTTTGAGGAGCTGGTAACCAAGGCGGAAAAGCTGGTGGAAGGACTTGGTTTCCACTTCCGCACGGTAAAACTGGCCGCAGGCGACTGCTCTGCGTCCATGTCCAGAACCTATGATATTGAAATTCTGATTCCCTCTATGGATGGCTACAAGGAAGTATCTTCCGTAAGCAACGCCCGGGATTATCAGGCGCGCCGGGGCAACATCCGTTTCCGCCGGGATGCCACAGGCAAGCCGGAATTTGTCCACACCCTCAACGGCTCCGGCCTGGCAACTTCCCGTATTTTCCCCGCGCTGGTGGAGCAGAATCAGCGGGCAGATGGTTCTATTGTGGTGCCCGAGTGCCTGCGTAAGTATCTGGGCGGTCTGGAAATCATCGAAAAGAAGTAAATCCTCCTGAACAGGGCGGTTTTTCTGCCCTGGCAGGTCAATACATAAGAAAGGAAATCATTTATGAGCAAAATTAAGAAACCTTCTTGGTGGGAAGAATTCAAGACATTTGCCATTAAGGGTAACGCAATGGCGCTGGCTGTTGGTACCATTATTGGCGGCGCATTTTCCACCATCACCAAAAGCCTGACCAATGACATCATTATGCCTGTGGTCAACATTTTCCTGGGCGGCACGGACTTCAGCGAAATGAAGCTGGCTCTGCCCCGGGCGCCCTGGGTGGAAGCCACCTTTACCGATGTGCTGGATGAGGCCGGCAACGTCATCGGTCAGCAGGAAGTGGTGAACTACCTGACCTACGGCAACTTTGTTTCCGCCATTATCAATTTCCTGATTCTGGCTCTTGTGGTGTTCTGGCTGGTAAAGGGCCTGAACAAGCTGTCCGAGATTGGCAAGAAGAAGGAAGAAGAAGCCGCAGAAGCCGAACCCCCCGCACCTGCAGAGCCTTCCAAAGAGGAAGTTCTGCTGACAGAAATTCGTGATTTGTTAAAGGAGAATAAAAATGCGTAAAATTACCAGTCTGATCATTGTATTTGTTCTGATTGCTGCCTGCTTTGCCGGCTGCTCTCTGCCGGAAACGGCCCATCAGCACGGCGACCTGACCATTACCTTGCCGGTTTCCTTTGTAAGCCAGGAAGAAGATGCCAAAGCCCAGGGTATGGAATTCTTCTATCTGTCCGGTAATATGGGCATCTGCGGCATTTATGAGGATAAGACCGAGCTGGAAGATATGTTCGGTGAACTCGATGCCAAGGAATATGCGCAGCTGATTGTGGATCTGAACGAGATGGAATCCGATCCCGTGGAAAAAGACGGTCATTATACCTTTACTTATTATGATGAAGTGGATGGGGACGCCTTCACTTATGTGGGCGTGATTTACGAAACAGAAGAAGCCTTCTGGATGGTTCAGGGCTACTGCCTGTCCTCCTCCTACGAAAAGCTGCAGAACGAGCTTTGGAAGCACCTGACCAGTGTGACCCTGGCATAATCACGAAAAAAGGACGGATCCGGATATGTTTCAAATCCTTCGGAAAAAGGAACTGAACGACAGTGTTACCCTGATGGAGATTTCTGCGCCGTTTATCGCCCAAAAAGCCAAAGCCGGACAATTTATTATCTTCCGCGTGGATGAGCAGGGCGAGCGCGTACCTCTGACTATTGCCGGTTATGACCGGCAGGCGGGGACGGTGACCATTATTTTCCAGAAGGTGGGAGCTTCCACCATTGCCCTGGGAAATTTAAAGGAAGGCGAGTATATCCGCGATTTTGTGGGTCCTTTGGGCAATCCCACTGACGTGGAAGGAAAAAAACGCGTATGCGTGGTAGGCGGCGGTGTTGGCTGCGCCATCGCCCTGCCTTCTGCCAGAGCCTTCCGGGAGGCCGGCGCACAGGTGGATGTCATTGTAGGCTTCCGCAACAAAGATATTGTCATTTTGGAAGAAGAATTCCGCCAGGTAGCGGACAATCTGTACCTGATGACCGACGACGGCTCCTACGGGGAACAGGGATTTGTCACAGTGAAGCTGCAGCAGCTTCTGGAATCCGGAATCCGGTACGATGAAGTACTGGCGATCGGCCCGGTACCTATGATGAAATTTGTCAGCAAGACCACCGAGCCTTTCGGCGTACATACCATGGTGTCCCTGAATCCCATTATGGTGGATGGAACGGGTATGTGCGGCGGCTGTCGCGTGAGTGTGGGCGGTGAAGTGAAATTTGCCTGTGTGGACGGTCCGGAATTTGACGGACATCTGGTGGATTTTGCGGAGCTGACCAACCGCAACAGCCTGTACCGGGAGCAGGAATCGACCCATACCTGCCGTGTGGATGCTATGGGCAAAAAGCTGATTCCTTAGAAGGGAGGAAACCGCAATGGCAAATATGGCAATGGTAAAAACCCCGATGCCGGAGCAGGATCCTCAGATTCGCGCCCGGAATTTTGCGGAGGTGGCGTTGGGATACACCCCGGAAATGGCGGTGGAAGAGGCCAAACGCTGTCTGAACTGTAAAAATCCCGCCTGCGTTGCAGGCTGTCCCGTCAATGTGCGGATTCCCGAATTTATCGGAAAGGTGGCCCAGGGAGATTTCCTTGCCGCCTACGAAATGATCAGCTCTACCAACGCCCTGCCGGCAATTTCCGGACGGGTATGTCCCCAGGAAACTCAGTGCGAAGCCAGATGTGTGCGGGGAATCAAGGGTGAGCCTGTGGCCATAGGCCGTCTGGAACGGTTTGTGGCGGACTGGTATCGGGAAAATGTGAATGCCCTGCCGGAAAAAGTGCCTTCCAATGGCACCAAAGTGGCGGTGGTAGGCTCCGGCCCCGCAGGACTGACCTGCGCCAGCGATTTGGCGAAAAAGGGATATGCGGTTACGGTCTTTGAGGCTCTGCATACTGCCGGCGGCGTGTTGGTATACGGAATTCCCGAATTCCGCCTGCCCAAGACCATTGTGGCAAACGAAATTGCCAAGCTGGAAGCGCAGGGCGTGGAAATTATGACCAATATGGTCATTGGCAGAATTCTGACCATCGACGAGCTGTTTACGATGGGGTATCGGGCAGTGTTTGTGGGCTCCGGCGCGGGACTTCCTATGTTTATGAACATTCCCGGCGAGGCGCTGAAGGGCGTAATGTCTGCCAATGAGTATTTGACCCGCACTAACTTGATGAAAGCCTATTCTCCCGATGCGGATACTCCGATTATCCGCAGTAAGGCGGTAGCTGTGGTTGGCGGCGGAAATGTGGCTATGGACAGCGCGCGGTGCGCGATGCGTCTGGGCGCGGAGAAAGTATACATTGTATACCGCCGGGGCGAGGCGGAAATGCCTGCCCGGAAAGAAGAACAGCACCACGCCAAGGAAGAGGGCATTGAATTCAAAACGTTGTGCAATCCCGTGGAGCTTCTGCCGGATGATGCGGGCCGTGTATGCGGTATGAAATGCATCCGGATGGAGCTGGGTGAGCCGGATGCCTCCGGCCGCCGCCGTCCTGTGGAAGTGCCTGATTCCCAATTTGTTTTGGACGTGGATACGGTGATTATGGCGCTGGGCACAAGTCCCAATCCCCTGATTCGCTCCACCACACCGGGCCTGGAAACCAACCGCAAAGGCTGTCTGATTGTCAATGAGGACGAAATGACGACCCGAGACGGCGTTTTTGCCGGCGGTGACGCAGTTACCGGCGCGGCCACGGTTATTTTGGCGATGGGCGCGGGCAAAAAAGGCGCAGAGGCCATAGACAGATACTTAAGATAATAAAAAATCCTTAAGATAATAAAAAGTCCGTCGGTGAATATCACCGACGGATTTTATTTTACTAAGTTTTGCCGATTAATACATTCCGCCACCCTG
>JAZUOF010000079.1:0-8159 GCA_045604565.1 Faecousia sp. | reverse complement strand
AATTTTGTTGCAGTATTTGGGGAAAAAGATCCGATTTGGAGCGTATAAATCCCTATGTGAGGCCGCCCTTCTGCCGCGTTTTTATGTAATATTATCGTTTACGCGCCAAAGTAGCCCTTGGTGCAGATGCCTACAATCCAGGCCATCAGGCCTGCCACCGTGGGGGAGGAAACCCAGGCAATAGCCACGTTCTTCAGAACGCCGAAGTGGACCTTCTTGACTCCGTTGACCAGGCCTGCGCCGATCACCGCGCCCACCACAGACTGAGAGGTGGAAACAGGAATTCCCATCAGATTGCCCATCAGCAAAACCGTCAGAGCAGCCGCCAAAACGACCACGAATCCGTCCACCTGGGTAATTTCAGCGATGCTGCTGCCTACGGTCATCATCACGCGCTTGGAGAAAGTGAGCACGCCAATGGCAATGACAACACCGCCAAGAATGGCTGCAATCTGTGCGCCGGATAACCAGGGAGTATCATAAATCAGGTTTGCGCCCAGGCCGGTAGCGTCATAGTAAAACGCCGTAACGGAAGCCGAGCTGTTCTGACCGATGCTGAAAGCGGAAAACGCGCCGGCGGCAATATAACCGACCCGGATAATCACATCGTAATGCTTCATGGAGGTCAGCCGCTTTTCCAGAAGCTTCTTCACAAGGAATACGAGCACAAAAGAGATAATCGCCGCGCCCAGGGGGTTTAACAGCCACGTGGACATAAATTCCAGGATTTCCGCGATATTCTGCTGCTTGAGCGCCTCGTTGCCGTAATCTGCGTAGCACAGACCCCAGCCAATCACCGCGCCCGTTACGGACTGGTTGGCAGATACCGGGAACTTCAAATAGCTCATCACAAACACGGTCAGGCCGGCGCAGCCGAAGATGATCGCCGCTTTCAGGGCGGACTTCAGCTGCAAAGTGCCCAGCGTACCGTTGGCAACAGCCTCGTTTACCTCATCCACGGAAGCGGTAACTTCGTTGTTTGTGGCGATGCTGCTGAGTTTATCAATATTTTGATGTCCCAGGGTAACCGCGCCCAAAATCACCATTACGGCAATAATCACAACAGCCGTGCGGTACTTGACCACGCGGGTTGCGACCGCAGTGCCGAAGGCATTTGCAGCGTCATTTGTGCCCAGCGACCAGCCCATAAACAAGCCGGCCGCGAGCAATAAATAAATCCACATTTTTCTGTTACCTTACGCCTTTCTGTTAATAACCATAATCTGAATCTTATCGGCGATATCTTCGATGATGTCAGACAGGTCGCAAAGCTGCTCCACAACGCCGCTCAGCTGCACCTTGGCGGCCAGCTCCATATCGGTGGAGAAAATATCCTCGTACATCTTATCCTCAATGGTATCCACAGCCGTTTCCAGAGCGCGGATGTTGTCCAGATAAGAGGGGTCCTGCTGCAGGATGGTCATCTTGGAGAACATCATGCTGATGCACTCCTCCAGCGCCTCAAACTGCTTCTTGGTGATGCTGAAAATCTCATTGACCTCGCAGCAGTAGTCAGAGGGGCAAGTGATTCTCTGCTGAACAATGCACTTGGCAACAGCTTCACACTTGTTGGCAATCTTGTCACAGCTGGTGGCAATGGAAATCAGGTCCTCGCGGGTGGAGGGAAGATATGCGCCCTTGCTCAGAGAATCAATCATTGCGCGCAGGGAGCAGTCAGCATCGGCCTCTGCCTTCTTGACGCCATCGCACAGGGAACGCAGTGTCTGAGGTACGGTGCCTTCGGTGGTAGCTGCGCGCATAAAATTCTCAAAGATGACGAGGCACTTCTCTACATCCTTGATCTGCTCGACAATCAAGGTGTGGACATCGCTGTTTTTTCTAAACATAGGTAAACCCTCCGTAAAATAAAAATAATCGGCTCTTTTGCCGGAAACTTCTGCTATATTTTACCACGCACTGACAAGGTTTGTCAATGCCTGCCGCCGGCGAAAAACCGATATTCCCTCCGCAAATCGCTGATTTTCAGTATTTACACCGTTTTTATGCTGTGCTACACTATTCCCAGCGCACCCGATCATTACGGATACGAGGATAAAACAATGAAAAAGATTTTATGCATGATATGGGTCCTGGTGCTGTGCACGACCACCTTCTGCGCCTGCTTTGAAGCGCCCTTCGAGCCGTTTCAGGTCACCATTGCGGCCGACACGCTGAACACGCAGGTCACCGGTGTGACCATCCTGGATCCGCAACTTGCAGAAGCGCAGTTGACTGCGGAAGGGGATATTTTGCTGACGCTGCACGACCGGGGCAGCACAGTCCTTTTTGTCCGGAATCATTACGGCGAGGAATTTGATGTGGCGATTCACTGGACCTGCGAGAAGGATTTTGCCGTGGAGGGCGTATACGAAACGCCGGAAAACTGTGTGTCCGTAATAGACTTCGGCGCAGTTCCCGGAGATGACCTGGAAGATACTGTATCTATTCAGGCTGCCATAGATTCCCTGCCGGACGGCGGCACGGTGTTTATTCCCAAGGGCGTCTATCTTGTTAACCGGCTGATTCTCCGGGAAGGTGTGAATCTGCGGCTGGAAGGCACGTTGCCGGACTATTCCGTCAGCTATGACGATTCCGGCGCGGCGGAACTGATTAATAACAATGAAATTGCCATCCTGCGCGCCATCAAGGGCGTAGATATGTTCCTCAACCATGAAGTCAAGGACTATGGCCGTAACGGTTGCGGCAACTTCACCATCAGTGGCGGTATGCTGGATATGAACGGAATGTCCCGGGGCTTTATTTTCAGCTGCGCGGAAAACGTGACCCTGCAAAATATCATTTTTAAGGATTGTCCTTCTAACCACGCCATACAGATTGGCGGCTGTTCCAATTTCGTTATCCGGGACTGTCTGTTTGCCGGCTACAAATTGGTCAAGGGTTCCACCGGCCCTGAGTTGATTCAAATTGAGCAGACCCACCCCGGCGCTATGGGCGCTGTGGGCAACACCCCTTCTTTGTTTGAGCCGGGTGAGATTTACACCTGCTCCGGCATCACCATTGACGGCTGTTATTTCGGACCCAGCGACCGGTTCGATTCCCCCTGCACTGCCATCGGGCATCACGGTCAGACCTATAAGTCCACCATCGTCGGGCTGAACATCTCCAACTGTGTTTTCGACAACTGCCGGAAATCTGCCATTTCCTATCCCGCATACAGCGACGTGGTGATTCAGAACAACACCTTCATCAATGACCGGGACAATCTGTTTGAGTCTGTGGAATCTCCCTACCAAATCAATCTTGAGCTGTACAGCAACGGCGTCGCCGTCACCCAGCAAAACGATCAGGGCGAGGATGTGAAGTACTATTATTCCAGAGCCTACGGTTGCATCGGCAGTCTGAATACCCTCATCGCGGACAACCGCTTTGTCATCGGCTCAGAATGCGACTACTATGGCGCAGTCTGCGCAGTCGGCCTTGTCCACTCTCACGATGTGATCTACGAACCCGGTATGCTCCGGATTTGGGAATACGGGCAGGAGCCGGTATCCTTTTCAGGATATGTGCCCGCTCTGAATATTATTTCCGGCCTGACCCTTCGGAACAATACCGTGGAGGTCACCGAGGATAATACCGCCTGGGGATTCTTTTTCAACCTGTCCAATATCCGCGGCCTAGTTCTGGAAAACAACACCGTCACCGGCAAGACCTACACCGCCTGTTCCACCAAGTTTAACGGTCAGGAGTATATGAACTGCCGAATTATGTCCTGTTCTTCGCCGGAAGCATCCGGCAGCCAGCTTATCGTGGACCTGCACCCTGCAGGCGCAAAGGCAGCCTGCTCCGTTTCCGCCGGCGAGGGCAACGCCTTCCGTTTGGAATCGGCCAGCGAAAAAAATGCCTTTGTTACCATCCGCGCGGATGGCGGCACCGTCAGCTACACCACTGACCGAAACGGCAATCTGTCCATAGAAGTTCTCCCCCACGAAGGCAAAAGCTTCCTGCGCTTTGAAATGCCCGATACCCTCACAGATGCAGGCAACGGCTTGTGGAAATGTCAGTATTCTGCGGATATTACCGCAATTTTTGAATAAAACGCAAAAAACAGTCAGCCGCCTGGGTCAGGCCGCTGACTGTTTTTTCTTATTCGATAGGTTCTGTTCCGGTAATGATGTAGTAGTATTCGTTGCCATCATCAAAGCTGACTTCGAAATCGCCCATATCGACGGCTTCTCCGTCCACGTAAATCTGTCCGTCCTCACCTACGGTGACCGAAAAGCCGGATCCGCTAAATCCTTCGCCTTCATTCACAATGTAGGAGCCCTCGCCTTCAACAGGATAGTAAGTAATGTACGACCCGACGTCTTCCCCACCCTCTTGCTCACCGGAAACCTGCTGGTCAAAAGCAATCTCCTGCTGGGCATTGGGTCTTTCCGCAGGGGAATCATTCCCTCCCGTGAGCTTATCCACAATGCTTCCCACCAGAGATTCCGCATCGCAGGCGCACAGCGCGGCGCACATCGCCACGACCACAAAAAGTGCTAAAAGTTTTTTCATTTTTCCCACGCTCCTTTTTAAGATGATTTTATTATATGCCATAATCTTCCCGATGTCAAATTTACTTTCCACGCTTGTAACCCGGACGCGCATTTGTTATAATAAACAAAATCTTCCGGAGGTGTCCTATGACCATTCGCCCATTACAGCCTTCCGATTTTGAGGAAGTTCTTTCTATGATGCTCCCCTTCTATGCTTCTGAAGCATTGCTGATTCACCCGGAGGAAAGCGTCCTTCGCAGAACACTCACCGACGCGCTTTCCGGCAATCCCTATCTGGAAGGCTATGGCTTTGCAGTGGAAGGCGGCCTGGCCGGATACAGCCTGCTTGCCAAAAGCTACTCCACCGAGGCCGGCGGCCCTTGCGTCTGGATTGAGGACATCTACATCCGGCCCGAATACCGGGGCAAAGGCTTTGGAACTTCCCTTTTGCAGTTCGTTACCGACCGCTACCGGGGACAGGCGGTCCGGATTCGTTTGGAAGCCGAGCCGGATAATGCCCGGGCGCTTCGGCTGTACAAAGATTCCGGATTTCGGGAGCTGGGATATACGCAACTGATACAAGACCTTCCCCTGTAAAAGCAGAATGTAAATCCCCTTTGGGGCAAAACGAAAACCATCCAAAGAAATTCCTTTGGATGGTTTTATTTTATACGGTTGCAAACTGGCCGTCTTCCAGTTGAAGTCCCAGTTCTCCCGGCAGAAAGCGGGGACAGACATTTTCCGAGGATGTGATCACAGCCGCGGCCAGCGTAGAGCCGATTTCCACAGCCTGTCCCATTGTCTTGCCGTAAGTCAGTCCAATCGCCACGCCTGCGCAGAACGCGTCGCCGGCGCCGGTGGTATCCTTTACGTGAATGTTTCTTGCCGGGCAGATCCCCCGACCCCCGTGCATGTCTGCATAAACCGCGCCCTGCGCGCCCATGGTCACCACCATAGAAGGAATCCTTGCTCCCACTACCTTTTCGCTGAGAATTTGGCACATCTGCTCCGGCGAAAGGCTGCTGTAATCATCAATAAACAGCTGCCCTGCCTCCTGTTGGTTGCACATAAAGCAGGTAAACTTCTGCAGAAAATCCCGCCGCTTGGCAGCAATACTCATATTGGAAACCAGTCCGAATATCTTCTTGCCGTACTTCTCCGCCAAATCCAGCGCTTTTTTCACAATTTCCTTATCCAAATCCGCTTCAATAACGATCGCGTGGGCATTGGCGAAAATCTCGTCGCCCTTCTCCTCCAAAAGGCCCAGCAGGGGCATCATATCCGGGCGCCGGGAAACCGAGCCGGCCACGTCGCCGTTATTGTCGAATATCGCCAGCCAGGTGCCCATTCCGTCCGGCTCAGTAAGCACATAATCGGTATTGACCTTATGATTCTTCAGCTTCTTCAGAACATCCGCGCCCATCGGGGTGTCATCCACAATTCCCAAAAACGTCGGGCGCAGCTCCACATTGGCAATATCTTCCACCACATTTCGCGCCACGCCGCCGTGGACATACTCCACCCGACCCACATTCCGTCCGGTGGGGATATAGTTATCCGTGGGAAATCCCTTAATATCCACAAAGGTCGCGCCAATGACCACAATGCCCAATGTCGATTCCTCCTTTTTTATCTGTACACAGGAGTATGCCCCCTACAGGCAATGCCTATCAGGAAAAATGCCGCATCAGCATGCCGATTCCGTAAATAACCACCAAATGAATAGGATAATACAAATAAAATACATACTTCAGATTCCACGTTCCCCGCTTGCCGTTATATAGTGCCAGCAGGGGCAGTGCAATCAGGCTGTACCACTGCACCCAAGGCTGATCGAAGATGACCAAGAGGGTGCCGACGGCACCGAGAATCATACTTTCCTTGTGATTTCTTCCCAGGTAGAACAGCACGGGAAGCAGAACGCCAAAGAAATTGTAGCTGACATTATAGCCGCGAACCAATCCCGGCAGGAACTGACACACGAAGATTGCCGCAGCAAAACCGGCAGCCACCGCCAGCCACGCCCACAGCGTCTTTTTATTTCTGCCAAAATCAATCAGATAAATCAGGCTAATGGAGATGCTGAATGTGACCAAAATTGTCTGACTTATGGACTGCTCCGCAACAAAACATGCCACCTGCCAAATCAGCGCCAGCAGCGCAACCAGGCCTAAGTACTTCGGCCGGGAATGGGTGTGCCGACAGCCCTGGGCAATCATAAAGGCATAAATGGGCATGGACATCCGTCCGATCATGCGAAGCCAGATTGCCTGGGGGAACAAATAAGCTCCCACATGGTCGATGGTCATGGTAATCAGCGCAATCATTTTCAGTTGATTGCCCGTTAAGCCGAGGAATCTGCGTTCCATAAACAGCGCCTCCTGATATAATATGTTTCACTATACCGAATTTCGGGATAAATGTCAAACCCCGTCTTTTTATTTACATCCTGTCAGAAATGCCGTATACAGACGGTACGGAACTGCCGGGCAAAGCCGGCCAAACGCGCGGCTTATTTTGTTCTTCTGCTGCAGAATCCGGAGATTCCCCTGCTTTTCTCAAAAAAAGCATCCTTTTTTTGCGTAAATGTTGTGATTATTAACATTGTTTCCCGGTAAACCACAATAAAATTTGAGCATTTGTTACAAATATTTTCTTGACAAAGCGCCTGTCTGAAAGTATTATGATAGAAGAAGTGAAGCATATTCATATTTCATCCTGCCACATATCACCAAAAAGGAGGATTTCCTGTATGCACAGTGTTAACGTAGGCATTGTGGGCATTGGTACATACCTGCCCAAGAAAATTATGACAGCCAAGGAAGTATCCGAGGCGACCAACGGCGTGTGGAGCGAGGAAGCCGTTGCCCAGAAGCTGGGTATCGTGCAAAAGTACGTTCCTTCCGATGACCCCTGCGACGGAACGCAGGAGATGGGCGCGCTGGCAGCATTGGAGTGTCTGAAGAACACCGGCGTGGATCCTCTGGAGATTGATGCCATTTTGTGCATTACCGAGGAATATAAGGAATATCCTTTGACCACTTCCGCCTGCTATGTGCAGGATCGCATCGGCGCGAAGAACGCCTGGGGTATTGACGTACAGAACCGTTGCTGCACCTGCGTATCGGCTATGAAGATGGCGAAGGATATGCTGATTGCCGACGACGAGATCAACACCGTGCTGATCTGCGGCGGCTACCGCAACTGCGATCTGATCGACTATACCGACTCCGGCGTATCCTTTATGTTCAACCTGGGCGCCGGCGGCGGCGCAATGATTCTGAAGAAGAATTACGGCAAGAACCTTCTGCTGGGCACACATCTGATGAGTGACGGCAGCGTAGTGCATACCTGCGGCAGCAAAATCGGCGGCATTACCGAGCCGGTGACTGCGGAAAATATCAAGGAGAACTATATGCTCCGCCTGATGGACAGCCCCAAGATGAAGGGATTGCTGAACACGGTGTCTATGCCCAACTGGTATCACTGCATCGACGAGGCTCTGCGGAAGTCCGGCAAGACCCGGGCAGACATTGATTACCTGGACATTCTGCACATTAAGCGCAGCGGCCATAAGGGTATGCTGGCCGACCTGGGACTGCGGGAAGATCAGACCATCTACCTGGAGAACTACGGTCACATCGGCCAGATTGACCAGAT
>JAZUOF010000078.1:0-2354 GCA_045604565.1 Faecousia sp. | reverse complement strand
TTATTACGCCGAAAAGATGGGATTGGATCCCAAGGACATCGTCACCGTTTCCGTTATGCCTTGTACTGCTAAGAAGTATGAGGCTAAACGCCCTGAAATGGGTCGTGATGGATACCTCGATGTGGATCATGTGCTGACCACCCGTGAGATTGCCAAGTTGATCCGTTATAAGGGCGTTGATATGCCCAATGTGCCCGAAAGTGATTTTGACTCCCCGCTGGGCACTGCCACCGGTGCAGGTGCTATTTTCGGCGCCACCGGCGGTGTTATGGAAGCGGCTCTGCGCACCGCTTACGAGGTTTACACCGGCGAAACGCTGCCTAAGCTGGAGTTCGAGGAAGTGCGTGGTTTCGAGGGCATTAACGAGGCTGCCATTGATTTGAACGGCACTCCTCTGAAGGTGGCCGTGGCCCATACCCTGAAGAAGGCGGAAGAGCTGCTCAAGCACGCCAGCGATTATGCCTTTATTGAAGTTATGGCCTGCCCCGGCGGTTGCATCGGCGGTGGTGGCCAGCCCATTGGTACCACCAATGAGGTGCGCAAGAAGCGTATCCAGGCTCTGTACGAGCTGGATAAGAACTTGCCTCTGCGCAAGAGTCACGAGAATCCTGAAATCACTGCCATCTATAAGAATTTCTTTGGTCGCCCTCTGTCTCAGAAGGCCCACGACCTGCTGCATACCCATTATTATCAGGCAAAGACCATTTCGAAGCCCGAAAAATAACAGCAAAAGCGTTCCGATCGGTTCCGGTCGGAACGCTTTTTAAAAAACAGAAAAGGCGCTGCACCAAAATCGGTGCAGCGCCTGTGTTCGGGAGAAACATATCCATTCTCTAAGTTATTTTTTGGGGTAGGGTTCTTTCACATTGGTACGACCAAGTAAATAGTCCACACTGACTCCGTAAAAATCCGCCAGTTTATCTGCATACTCCAAGGGAAACGGACGCTCGCCGCGTTCGTATTTGGAATAAAGGGATTGGTCGCATACGAGATAGTCTGCAACTTCCTTTTGTTTCTTGTCTCTGTCTTCCCGTAAATCACGAATTCGTAATTGCATAGTTATCACCCAAACAAGCATAACGCAGGACATATCGTCCTATTGACTTTTTAGACTATTTGTCCTAAAATTTTTGTTGGGTGATAAACATGGTTAATTACAAAGAACAATATTTCAAGCTGTTTGCGGCGGCGGCCGATGCGCTGGACGCGCTGAACAATATGAATATCGGACAGGCAAAAAAGATTCTTTTGCAAGCACAGTTGGCGGCAGAGGAAGTCCACATGCAGGATGTGTCTGCCAGCAAGACATGCGATTTTCTGCAGAAGTTATAATAGCCATGAACGGCGCTGCGCCCAAATCGGTGCAGCGCCGTTTTGCGGCAAAGAAAACCGTCGAACATGACCATAAACGGTCAATTTTTTGTTTTATAAATTGAAAAGTGTTTCGACAGGGAGTATAATTACATTAACAAAACAGAAACAATTAGAGGAGGAATGTTTCGTGAATACTATGTTCCAACTGTCCTGCGAATCCACTGTCGACTTGCCGTACGACCACATTAACGGCCGAGGCATTTCCGTTCTGTTTTATACTTATGCCATGGATGGGGAGGAGTACGTGGACGACATGGGCCGCGACCCCGGTGCACTACCCAATTTTTTTGCTATGCTAGACGCGGGCAAGATGCCATCCACATCCCAGATCAACGAGTTCCGCTATGAGGAGTACTTTGATGAGTTGCTGCGAAAGGGCGATGTATTGCACATTGCCTTTGGTACCGGTATGACTCCTTCTGTGCGCAACGCCTGGAAGGCTGCGGAAGGTTTGAAAGAGAAGTACCCCGAGCGCAAGCTGATCATTCTCGACTCACTGTGTTCCAGTGTAGGTTATGGTATGCTGGTGGACACCGCCGCCGACCTGCGTGACGCGGGCAAGAGCATGGAGGAGATTGAGCAATGGGTGCTGGACAACCGCAATAAAGTCCATCACCAATTCTTCTCTACCGACCTAACCCAGTTCAAGCGCAGCGGCCGTGTTTCCGGTCCTGCTGCTGCTGTGGGTACCATTTTGGGCATTTGTCCCATTATGCGCCTGAACAGCGAAGGCCGTAACATTGCCTATGGCAAAGTGCGCGGCAAAAAAGCCGCCATCAAGGCCACTGTGGACACGGTGCTGGAGCACATCCAAAACGGCACGGCTTACGACGGCAAGTTCTATATCGGTCACTCCACTTGCCCTGACCTGGCAGAGGAGACCCGTCTGGCCCTGAAGGAGCACTTCGGAGAAACGGCAGACAAGATTCAAATCGTCAACATCGGCACCATTATCTCTGCCCACTGCGGCCACGGCACTG
>JAZUOF010000077.1:0-2826 GCA_045604565.1 Faecousia sp. | reverse complement strand
AAAGCCAGCCCCCTCGTCAGAGGGGGCCTTCGGTGCGTAAATAACCGCATCTGCGGTAGTAAGGCAGAACACGCAAGCGAAAGAAACCTCGATGAGCCTATAGGCTCGGCTAGTAAAAGGCCCTAAGGGGGCCTGTGCATAACACCGGCACGGCCGGGGGTTATGATTGTACAAGAATACCACCGGCGTGCCGGTGGTTCCAAAAAGGCTCAGTCCCGCCGCAGCGGAAAGCCTCCCTTGTGCAAAGGGGTGGCAAAAATCTTGGATTTCTGACGAAGGGATTGTTTTCATCATGACAATCCCCCAGTCACCGCTGTGCGGTGGCAGCCCCCTTTACACAAGGGGGCCTTTGCGCGCGTATAACCCCATCTGCACCCTACGGATTTTGACTTTTACAACACGCCCTTGTTCTTTTCTTTTGCCGCAGAATGTGATATGATAAGGAAAACCTGCAGAAAAGAGAAGTGTTATGGAGAAAAACTACTTATTCAGAAAAGCCGCGCAACAGGAGATTCCTGCGGTATTTGCGCTGATTATGCGCCGTGTAGCGTGGATGGATCAGGTGGGAATCCGGCAGTGGAACACCACCAAGTACGATGAGCGGTATCCTCTTCCTTATTATGAGGAACGGCGGCAGATGGACGAGCTGTTTGTCCTGGAGGACCGCGTAACGGGGCGAATTCTCTGCGTAGGCGCTTTGTTCCATAAGGATGTGCGGTGGTCTGATCCGGAGTCGGCCTATTATCTGCATCATCTGGCGTCGGATTTGGACGCAAAAGGCGCGGGCAGTATATTCCTGCAGGAGGCGGAAAGCTATACTGCCAGCCAGGGAAAGGGGTATTTACGATTGGATTCTGCCGTAGGCAACAAGGTTTTGGAGGAGTACTATACCAGTCGCGGTTATGTGGAAGCGGGCCGCTGCACAGACGGATTGTATGAAGGAATCCTGCGCCAGAAGAGGCTGATTCCTTCGGAATGACAGTAAAAAAGCGGGCGTGTTGCAGTTTGTTTGCAACACGCCCTTAAAGAGGAAAGAAAATGAAGAATCTGATTTAGCTTTGGGAAAGGAACTGCTCCGGGTCTACCGGCGCATCGTTGCAGGTCACGCTGAAATGCACGTGATCGCCCAGAGCGCTTTCCAGCAGGGCAGTATTGCCCACGGTGCCGATGACATCACCGGCGGAAACCTTCTGGCCGGGCGTGACTGCGATTTCCGCAGACAAGCTGGCATATTTGGTCACATACCCATCCTCGTGACGGATGACCACGGTGGTACCCATCGTATCATCCGTATAGACGGTATAGACCGTGCCGTCAGCCGCCGCGAATACTTCTGCGCCTGCCTCGGCGGCAATGTCAATGCCGTTGTGCACGCGCCAGTCCCGGGTGGTCTGATTATAGGTCAGACAATCCATAGCGTATTGGCTGATGGTCTCCCCGGAGACGGGTCGGACAGTTTTGCGGGGTTTTTTGGTAGTAGGCTCGGTGCCGTCCTGAGTGGGGTCTGTGACATCGTTGGGCTGAGTAGCCACAGTCTGCACATCCCCATCCATAACAACATCGGAAGCGGGGGGATTCTCCAGTTGGTTTGTGGTATCATTGGCATTTCGGAAATACAAATAGCCGGTGATCCCGATGGCGACAGCGCACAGGATCAGGGCTATGTAGTAGCCCTTACCGCTGATAGCGTCGCTGAATTTTCTTTTTTGCATCTTTATGCACCTCCGAAGTGGAGTATTGCCAATATTTAGGACTTTATACCAGAATTTAGAAAAAATTTGCAGCGGTGTTTTTGGCGGGAAATCCGACGGCGGAAAAAACGAAAATATCGTTGACAAAGGTGGGAATTTGGGGTATATCTATACTTGACATATTCTGTGGGATGATGGGGGAATTTCCCTCTGTTCCCCGGAAGAAAAAAGAAAGAAAGAAACGGGGGAGGATAATGTCCAAAGAACTCATCAGACTCCAGGACCTTGTCATGGAGTTCGACGGGGAAAAGATACTTGATGGTATCAATCTCTATATCAACGATAAGGAATTCCTCACCTTGCTGGGCCCTTCCGGCTGCGGCAAGACGACCACTTTGCGAATCATTGGCGGATTTCTGAATCCCACTTCCGGCAATGTGCTGTTTGACGGACAGCGCATCAACGATTTGCCCGCCTATGAACGGCAGATCAATACGGTGTTTCAGAGGTACGCGCTGTTTCCTCATCTGGATGTTTACGACAATATTGCCTTTGGCCTGAAGGTGGCCAAGCTGCCGAAGGCGGAGATCCACCAACGGGTTCAGGACATTCTGAACGTGGTGGGTCTGAAAGGCTATGAGCACCGCAGCATTGACTCCCTTTCCGGCGGTCAGCAGCAGCGTGTGGCCATTGCCCGCGCGCTGGTCAACCAGCCGAAGGTGCTGTTGTTGGACGAGCCTTTGGCGGCGTTGGACCTGCGTCTGCGTAAGGATATGCAGAACGAGCTGAAGCGCATCCAGCAGGTTATGGGCATCACCTTTGTGTATGTCACCCACGACCAGGAAGAGGCGCTTTCCATGTCGGATACCGTTGTGGTTATGGACAAGGGCCGCATCCAGCAGATCGGCAGACCGGAGGATATCTATAACGAGCCCAAGAACGCCTTCGTGGCAGACTTCATCGGCGAAAGCAACATCCTCGATGGCACCATGCTTTCTGCCTACAAGGTCAAATCCTTTGGCCGGATTTTCGACTGCGTGGACAAGGGCTCCGCCCCCAACGAGCCGGTGGATGTGGTCATCCGGCCCGAGGATATCGACATTGTGCCGCCTCCCCAGGGCCATCTGGTGGGCGT